>JANXOM010000235.1 GCA_025353585.1 Deltaproteobacteria bacterium | reverse complement strand
CCTCGACGCGTACGCCCGCCGCGAGCCGACGAGCCTCGACGCGACGCGGGTCGCGCGGGTCGCGCTGTGGTGCCGGCGCAACCCGGGCCTCGCGATCGCGGCGTGCATCGCGACCGTGCTCGCGGCGATCAGCATCGTGGCGTACGCGACGGTGGTGGAGGTGCGCGCGCAGCGGAACGCGCTCGCCGGCGAGGCCGAGCGCGCCCGGGCCGAGACCACCGCGCTCGAGGCGCACGCGCGCGCGACCAAGCTCGACCTCGCCGTGACGGAGCGCGAGGTCGCCGCGAGGACCCGGGAGCTCGACGTCGTGCGCCAGGCGCTCGCCGAGTCCGACGTCGAGCTCGAGGCGATCCGCGCGGCCAAGGATCGCGCGCTCCACGACGCCGACGCCGCGACGCGCCAGCTCGCCGACGCGCTCGCCGCGATGCGCAGCGAGCGTGACTCCGCGCGCCTCGGCAGCGAGCTGTACGAGGGCTTCTGGACGCGGGCGCGCACCGAGGCCGACGAGGTGACCCGCGCGCGCGACCAGCTGCAGCACGACCTCGACGCGCTGCGCGCCGAGCGGGACGCCGCCGCGAAGGAGCGCGACGACGCGACGACCGCCCGCGCGCGCCTCGAGGCCGAGCGCGACCGCGCCCTCGCCGACCGCGACCGCGCCGAGCTCCGGCGGCGCACCGTCGAGAGCGACCTCGCGCGGCTCGCGGCGGAGCGGTCGGCGCTGCGGCCGCGCGGCGACGCGAGCATCTCGCCCGGTCCTCCCGAGCCGGCGCCGACACCGGCGAACTGAGCCCGCTACGCGCGCGTGACGGCGAACACGGGCATCGGCTTCTCCTTGCCCTTGAGCGTCGCCGCCGGCAGCGGCGCGAGCCGGAAGCGGCCGTCGAGCTTGCTCGCGGTGTACTCGGAGACGAGGACCTGGCCGCCGAGGGCCACGCCGCAGAGGCGGGCGCTGACGTTCACCGTGTCGCCGATGACGGTATACGAGAGCGACTTCGAGCTGCCCACGTAGCCGGAGACGAGCGGGCCCGTGTGGACGCCGATGCCCATCGCGAGCGGCACCTCGCCGAGCGCCTGGCGCCGCGCGTTGAGCTCCGCGAGCACGTCCATCTGCTCGATCGAGCACTCGACGCAGCGGATGGCGTCGTCGGGGTGCAGCGCGGGTGCGCCCCAGAACGCCATGATGCCGTCGCCCATGAACTTGTCGAGGGTGCCCTCGTACTTGAAGATCACCTCGACCATCAGCTCGAAGTATTCGTTGAGCAGATCGACCATCTTCTCGGCCGTCGTGCCCTCGCTCATCCGGGTGAACCCGCGAAGATCGCTGTTGAAGACCGTCGCCTCGGGGACGCGGACGCCGCCCTTCTTGATGTCGAGCTTGCCGGAGATGACCTGCTCGGCGACGTTCGGCGACAGGAGGCGCGAGAAGCGGTCGCGCGTCATGATCTCCTTCTCGACCTTGAGCGCGAGGAGCGTGTTCGACACGAGCATCGCCACCTGATTGCCGACGGCCGTGATCAGCTCGAGGTCCTTGGCCTTGAACGACGCGATCGTCTCCGAGTCGAGCCAGAGCGCGCCGATGACCTCCTGCCCGTGCAGGAGCGGCACGACGATCGCGCTCGAGATGCGGTTGAGGAACATCGACTTGCCCTCGGAGGCAGCGAAGTCGGAGCTCGCGTCATGGGTGAGCACACCCGCGCGCTCGCGGATCACGTGGGCGAGGATGGTCGAGGAGACCTTGATCTCGTCGTTCTGACCCTTGCGGCGGCGGTGCGCGCGCGGGCGCAGCGAGCCGTCGACCTCCTTGAGCAGGATCACGCCACGGTCGGCCGGCACGAACCGGAACAACGCGACGAGGATCTTCTCGAGCAGCTTGTCGATGTCGCGCTCGAGGCCGATCTCGCGGAGGAGCTCCCACGTGACGCGCAGGCGCTCGTAGTCGAGCCGCAGCGCGGCTGGATCGCGGGCGGCCTCGTCGAACGACGCGAAGTCCTTGCTCTGCGCGGCGACCTGCGAGCCGATCGAGCGCGCCGAATCGACGACGCTGACGAGGTGCGTGGCCGGCGGCGGCGAGGACACCGGCGCGGGCGCCGGGGCGCGCTGCGCGACGGCCCACGGCGGCGCGAGGCCCGCCGACGACTGCTGGCCATGGAGGATGGCGCCGGCCGAGATCGGCGGCATCGGGACCTGCGTCTGCGTGTAGCCGTCGTCGAACATCGCGACCGTGTTGCCGAGGCGGATCTCGTCGCCGTGCCGGAGCTGCCGCTCGCCCTGGATGCGCTCGCCCTGGATGAACGTGCCGTTCATGCTGCCGAGGTCGCGCAGGATCGTCGCGCCGCCGCGCTGCTCGATGATGCAGTGCTCCTTGCTGACGATCGTGTCGAGGAGCTGGATCGTGTTGTTCGGGTGCCGGCCGACGCCGTTGAGCGCGCCCAGCGTGATGCTCTGCGGACCATGGTCTTGTTGGAAGATCAGGCGCGCCATACGTGTTGCAACGGTACCGCGACCCGGGCCCGTTGAGGCGGGGATCGCGCATGTTAGGTTCGACCCGACTCGTCCTTGGGGGGATTGTGATGCGCATGTACGTCCAGAGGTTTGTGGTGCTCGGAGCGCTCGCGGCGGTCGCCGCGGCGACGGGCTGCGGGAGCAAGGGGCCGTCGGATCTGAAGATCACCGGCACGCCGGTGGGCGACATCACCGGCAAGATGCACGTGACGGTCGTGTTCTCGCGGCCAATGGTCGCGGCGGACGCCGTCGGGAAACCGGCCGTGACGCCGCCGCTGACGTTGTCGCCGGACCTGCCCGGCGAGCTCGCCTGGGTCGACGTCAAGACGTTGACCCTGACGCCGAAGGGGCCCCTCCCGATCTCGACGAAGTTCACGGCCACCGTTCCGAAGGGCACGAAGGCCCTCGACGGCAACGCGCTCGACGACGATCAGACGTTCGAGTTCGTCAACGAGCGCCTGACGATGAACACCGACCTCCTCGGGGCCGCCGCCCACGCGACGCACGCGCCAAAGGACCAGGGCGTCCGGCTGACGTTCAACCAGCTCGTCCCGCTCGAGAACGTCCTCGCGCACTGCAAGTTCGCCGCGGCGGGCAAGGACGTCGCGCTCAAGAACGGGCCGCAGAGCCCGTCGGGTCCCGCCCGCAACTACTCGCTCGTCCCCGCCGGCGACCTGACGCTCGACACGGCGTACGCCGTCGCGTGCGACACGGACCTGCGCGGCAGCGTCGGCAACACCGGGCTCGCGAAGGCGAGCGAGGAGAAGCTGCACACGTACGGCCCGCTCCACTTCGTCAAGCTCGACCCGGGCGGCAAGGACATCGTCCCCGACGAGAGCGTGCGCGTCGCGGTGCAGTTCACGAACCCGCTCAAGGAGCCGTTTCTCCTCACGCTGACGCCGCCCATCCCGGGCTTCCCGCAGGACTGCCACGCGCTCGATGACGACGAGCCCGGCCTCAGCTGCTCGGCCACGCTCGAGCCGCAGACAAGCTACACGCTGACGATCGACGCGAAGCAGATGGACGCGTACGGCCAGGCGCTCGGCAAGGCCGAGACGATCACGTTCCACACGACGGACGCCAAGCCCGCCGTCTCGATGGAGTCGGGCTACTTCGTCGCCGAGCTCAAGCGCCCCGAGCTGCCGGTGTGGACGCGCAACATCGACTCGCTGCAGCTCACGGCCGTGCAGATCACGCAGGAGAACTTCCACGAGCTGCAGCCGCTCCTGTCGTGGTGGGATCCCAAGCCGGCCGACTTCGCGGGCACGAGCCTCAAGGCCGTGGTGAAGCCCCTGCCCGTCACGGGCGCGAAGAACAAGTGGTTCCAGCACCCGCTCGGCGCGCCGGCCCTGTTCGGCAGCGGCGTGGCCGGCCCCGGCATGTTCTATCTCGAGGTCGCGTCGAAGGACGCGCCGATCCCCGTCGAGGACAAGCCCGATGGCGGCCGCGAGAAGGTGCTCGTCAACTTCACGGACATCGGCGTCGTCAGCAAGCTCTCGGGCTCGCGCGGCCTGGTCTGGGCCACGAAGCTCTCGACGGGCAAGGCGCTCCCGGGCGCGACCGTCACCGTGCGCGATGGCAACGGCAAGGTGAAGTTCACGGGCACGACGGACGCAGACGGCATCGCGTACCTCCCCGGCACGACGCAGCTGGAGGGCCCCAAGAAGGCGCCGCCGCCCGCCCCGAAGGGCCACGAGGCGCCGACCGACGGCTCGCTCGATCCGAACGGCGAGCACTACAGCGAGGAGCGCAAGGGCGCGACGGCCACGGCCGCCGCCCGCGCCCCGATCGACAGCACCGACCTCTCCGCGTTCCGCATCTTCGTGTCGCTCAAGGACGACTGGACGATGGTCAGCCCGACGCGCTCGAACGGCCTGTCGGCCTGGGGCTTCAACGTCTCCGTCGACAACGATGACTCGCCCGTCAAGCTCCGCGGCTTCATGCACACCGATCGCGGCCTCTACCGGCCCGGCGAGAAGGTGCACGTCAAGGGCCTCGCCCGCAGCACGAAGCTCGGCCAGCCGCTCGACGTCCCCGGCGAGGGCAAGAAGGTCGCCGTCACGGTCACGGGCCCGCAGGGGAAGACGTTCACGAGCGTGGATGCGCGGCTCTCGCCGTTCGGCGGCTTCTGGTTCGACCTCGAGCTGCCCGGCGACGCGCGCCTCGGCGACTACCAGATCAGCGCGCAGCTCGAGGCGGGGACGTTCACGCGCTCGTTCACCGTCGAGGAGTACAAGCCGGCCACGTTCGAGGTCACCGGCAAGATGAAGCAGAAGCTGCTCGTCAAGGAAGGCACGCTCACCGGCACCGTCTCTGGCAACTACTACTACGGCGCCCCGGTGCGGGCGGGCGACGTGGGCGTCACCGTCTACAGCCGCACCCGCTACGCGAGCTTCACCGGCTTCGACGAGTTCAACTTCACCGACGGCCGCCGCGGCGACGGCTTTTACTCCGAATCCGATGCCTCGCAGCAGCTCGTCACCGAGGCCCACATGACGCTCGACAACAAGGGCAACGGCGAGCTCTCCGTTCCGCTCACGCCGAACGACATCTCGCACGACGCGGATCTGCTGATCAACGCGAACGTCAAGGCGCAGTCGAACGAGGTCGAGACGACCGCGTTCACCGTCCCCTACTTCGCGGCCCGCCTCTACTTCGGCATCAAGATGCCGAGCTACTTCATGGACGTCGGCAAGCCGCAGACGATCCAGATCGTCGCCGTCACGCCGGACGGCAAGGCCGCGAGGGGCCCGGCCAAGTTCACGCTCCTCCGCCACGACTGGAACTGCGTCTGGGAGGACTGGGGCTACCGCGGCAACTACCAGTGCAAGGAGGACAACAAGACGATCCTGACCAAGACGATCCAGCTCGACGGCCAGAAGCCGACGGACGTGTCCGTCACGCTCGCGACCGGCGGTGAGTACTGGGCCGTCGTCGAGGGCGAGAACACCAAGCAGGAGGCGGCGTCGGCCGCGTCGGAGATCTACGCGTACGGCGATGGCGGCGGCAACTGGCGCAGCACCGACACGCCGAACGTCGACATGGTCGCGGACAAGAAGGAGTACAAGGTCGGCGACACGGCGACGATCCTCCTGAAGACGGACCTCGCCCAGGCGACGGGCCTCGTCACGATCGAGCGCGACGGCGTGATGGAGAAGCGGCTCATCACGCTGACGCCGAAGCTCAAGCACATCCAGATCCCCATCACGGGCGCCGACGCGCCGAACGTGTACGTCTCGGTCGCGCTCGTCCAGGGCCGCATGGGCGAGGGCTCGCGCGGCAAGCCGCGGATGCGCATGGGCATCATCAACCTCGCGGTGAAGCCGGAGGACACGAAGCTGAACGTCGCCGTCGAGATGGACAAGAAGGACTACCGCCCCGGCGAGCAGGTCACGGCGACGGTGACGGTCACCGACCAGGCCGGCAAGCCGGTCGCCTCGGAGGTCTCGATCGCGGCCGCCGATGAAGGCGTGCTCGCGCTCATGGGCTACAAGACGCCGGACCCGCTGCCCACGTTCTACGCGCAGTGGGGCCTCGGCGTGATCACGGCGACGCAGCTCGAGTACATCCGCGACATCCCGGCCGCGAACACCGAGCGCCCGGCGTTCGGCGGCGACGCGATGGGCACGGTGCGGTCGAACTTCCAGTCGACGGCGGTGTGGACGCCGAACGCGATCACCGACGCGGCCACCGGCGTCGCGCAGATCAAGTTCACCGCGCCCGATAACCTCACGGCGTTCCGCGTGATGACGCTCGCCGCGGACAAGGGCCACCGCTTCGGCTCGTCCGACAAGCGCTTCACCGTCTCCAAGCCGCTCCAGCTCCTGGCCTCGCTGCCGCGCTTCCTCGCGCAGGGCGACCAGCTCTCCGGCGGCGTGGTCATCCACAACGAGACCGGCAAGGCCGGCACGGCCACGGTGAAGCTCGTCGCGGATAACCACCTCATCGTCGG
Source organism: Deltaproteobacteria bacterium (assembly GCA_025353585.1). Taxonomy (GTDB): domain Bacteria; phylum Myxococcota_A; class Polyangia; order Haliangiales; family Haliangiaceae; genus JABFXX01. The sequence continues at coordinate 4,138 of JANXOM010000235.1, read as the reverse complement.
CGGCGAGCTCACGCGGACGGTCCCGGTCGACAAGGACGCGCGCGTGCCGGTGCTCTTCGACCTGACGGCGGCCCAGCTCGGCACGGCCGTGTTGCAGTTCTCCGTGACGATGGATGACGAGAGCGACGCCGTGGAGCTGAGGCTCCCCGTCGAGCAGCGCTCGCCGGAGCGCACCGTGCGCGTGGCCGCCGATGTGGCGAAGGGCCCGACGAAGATCGCGATCAAGCTCCCCCCGCAGACCCTGCCCGGCTCGGCGGCCGTCACGGTGTCCGTCGATCCGGACGGCCTCGCGGGCCTCGACGACGGCCTGCGCGCGCTCGTCCACTACCCGTACGGCTGCCTCGAGCAGACGACCTCGCAGGTCATCCCGATGCTCGCGGCGCGCGACCTCGCGGAGTCGCTGCAGATCGACGGGCTCGCGGGCCCGGCGCTCGACGGCTACGTCAAGGCCGGCATCACGAAGATCGGCCTCCACCAGGACACGTACGGCGGCTTCTCGCTGTGGCCGGGCGGCGACGCGGATCCGTACCTCACGGCGTACGCGCTGTGGGGCCTCTCGATCGCGAAGCAGGCCGGCTTCGCCGTCGACCAGACGCGCGTCGATGACGGGCTCGAGTACCTCCGGCACGGCGGCCGCGAGCCCGACCAGTCGCGCCCGCACTACAGCGACTTCGGCAACCGCGGCTCGCAGGCGTTCGCCGTCTACGTCCGCTCGGTGTGGGGCGACAAGTCGGCGATGGCCGACGCGACGACCATCAACAACGACGAGGCGAACCTGCCGATCTACGGCAAGGCGTGGCTCGCGCGGGCGATGGGCATCGGCCTCGGCAAGAAGGACCCCGCCGTCGTCGCGCTCGTGACGGAGCTGACGGCGCTCGCCACCACGGCCGGCAAGACCGGCACGCTCATCCAGGAGCCGCAGGAGCGCGCGCTGTGGGCGTACATGTCGAGCTCGTCGCGGACGTCCGCGGCGGTGCTCGCGGCGCTCGTGGAGCTCGATCCGAAGAACGGCGCCATCCCGGGCCTCGTGCACACGGTGATGAAGCACCGCCGCGGCGATGACTACTACGACACGCAGAGCGAGCTGTACTCGCTGCTCGCGCTGACGGCGTACGCGCGCACGGTGGACACGAAGGCATCGTCGGTCGACGTGACGCTCGGCGGGACGTCGATCCTGTCGGGCGCGCTCGCGGGCAAGCAGCGCATCCGCGCGGTGACGGTGCCGATCACCGCCGACGGCGAGCTCGTGGTGACGCCGAGCGGCCCCGTGACGTACACGGTGCTCGTCCGCTACCGCCAGCAGATCGGCGCGATCAAGGCGGAGTCGCACGGCATCACGCTCAAGCGCGAGTACCTCGACGAGAGCGGCAAGCCCAAGAAGTCGTTCACGGTCGGCGAGGTCGTGCGCGTGCGCGTGACGGCGACGGACGTCGACGACGCGGATCACATGATGGTGTCCGAGCCCCTGCCCGCCGGCTTCGAGGCGATCAACAAGCGCTTCGTCACGCAGGGCACGGTCGCGGACTCCGCGCGCACCGAGTGGGGCAGCTTCAGCGAGATGTACGACGACCGCGTCGACTTCGCCTCGGAGTACCGCTCGTCGGGCGAGGAGGTCCACGAGTTCATCATCCGCGCGACGTCGGTCGGCAAGTTCGTACGGCCGCCGTCGGTGGCGCAGCTCATGTACCAGCCGGCGACGAACGCGCAGACCGCGCCCGACATGATCGAGATCAAGGCGAAGTAAGTGCGCACGGCGGTGGGGCCGCTCGCGCGGCGAGCGTGGGCAGGTGCGCGCAGCCGGCGGCTGCGGTGGCCGCGGCGCCTCGTGCTCGCGGGCGTGGGCCTGTGGCTCGTGGCGGCGTGCGCGTGGTGGATCAGCATCCGCGTCGTCGACTTTCCGGCGGAGCTCCTCGCGAAGGACTCGGCGACCTCCCTCGCCGTGACGGACGCGAACGGCGTGCTGCTGCGGCAGGAGGCGAACACCGGCGGTCTGCGCGAGCGGTGGGTGGCGCTCGACAAGATCTCGCCGGCGCTCGTCGCCGCCACGCTCGCGTCGGAGGACAACGACTTTTACGATCACGGCGGCGTCGACTGGACCGCGATGCTGCGCGCGTCGTGGCTGAACCTGCGGCACGGCCAGGTGGAGTTCGGCGGCTCCACGATCACGATGCAGCTCGTCCGCCTCACGGCGCACACCTCGCGGAAGAGCTTCGCCGGCAAGGTGCGCCAGATGGTGCTGGCGGGGCGGCTCGAGCGCGCGCTCTCGAAGCCCGAGATCCTCGAGCAGTACCTCAACCGCGTCTACTACGGCAACGGCGCGTGGGGCGCCGAGCAGGCCGCGCACGTGTACTTCGACAAGCACGCGTCGGACCTGTCCGTCGGCGAGGCGGCGCTGCTCGCCGTCCTCCCGCGCGGCCCGAGCTTCTACGATCCGTATCGGCAGCACGACCGCGCGATGCAGCGGCGCGGCCACATCCTCGCGCTCATGGAAGAGCACGGGCACATCTCCGCCGCCGAGCAGGCCCTCGCCGAGCGCGCGCCGCTCGCCCTCGCGAAGCTGCAGCCGAGCTTCCGCGCGCCGCACTTCGTGGAGCTCGTGAAGGACCGGCTGCCGGCGGCGTTCGAGCACGCCGCGCTCGTCGAGACCACGCTCGACTGGGACCTCCAGCGCCGGCTCGAGGTCGCGCTCGACGCGCACGTCCGTCACCTGGCGCCGCGGCACGTCAACGAGTCCGCGGTCGTGGTGCTGCGCAACTCCGACGGCGCGATCCTCGCGCTCGTCGGCTCGAAGGACTACGCGGCGCACGCGTTCAACGGCGTCACGGCGCGGCTCCGCCCCGGGTCCACGCTCAAGCCGTTCGTGTACGGCGCCGCGTTCGAAGCGGGCGACACGCCGGCGACTGTCGCCGAGGACGTCGTGCTCGCGGAGGACGCGCACCAGCCGTACACGAAGGACGTCAAGAGCCACGGGTTCGCGCGCTATCGCGAGTCGCTCGCGGGCTCCTACAACCTCTCGGCGGTGCACACGCTCCAGCGCGTCGGCATCACGACGGTGCTCAAGAAGCTGCGCGCGGCGGGCGTGGCCACGCTCGACCGGCCCGACGGCAGCTACGACTGGAGCCTCGCGATCGGCAACGCCGAGGTGCGGCTCCTCGATCTGACGGCCGCCTTCACCACGTTCGGGCGCGGCGGGATCCCGATCGCCCCGCGCGCCGTCGCGCTCGCGCGGACGTCCGATGGCGACGAGTGGCGAGAGCCCGTGGTGGTGCGCGACCGCGTGTTCTCCGAGGAGATCGCGTACTTGCTGTTCGACATCTTGAACGACCGCGACGCGCGCAAGCCCATGTTCGGCGACCGCGTGCCGCTCGACCTGCCCTTCCCCGTCGCGCTCAAGACCGGCACCACGAAGGCCTACACGGACCTGTGGGCGATCGGCGTGACCCGCGAGTACACCGTCGGCGTGTGGGCCGGCAACTTCGACGGCTCGCCGACCTATCGCGTGATGTCCACGGAGGGCGCGACCCCGCTCGTCCGCGCGGCGTACACGGCGATCGCGGCGCGCTACGGGGAGCCCACGGCGCCGCCGCGGCCGGACTCGATCGTCGCCGAGGACATCTGTCCGGTCTCCGGCATGAAGCCGGGGCCGTACTGCGAGCACGAGAAGCGCGAGCTGTTCATCACGGGCCACACGCCGACCCAGACGTGCGACTGGCACCAGCTCGTGTGCGGCACGCCCGCGGTCGTCTATCCCGACGCCGTGAAGGCGTGGGCGCACTTCTACGGGCGGCCGAGCCCGCCGGTGTGCGCGGCGCTGCCCGTGACGGGGCCGATCGCGATCCGCAGCCCGCTGCCGGGCGCGCACTTCGTCCTCGAGCCGCACCGGGCGCTGGCGCAGCAGCGGCCGCCGCTCGTGGCGCTGCCGGCGGTGCCAGATCTCAAGTGGACGATCGACGGGCAGCCGGCCGATGCGTGGATCCCGGTCGCCGGGCCACACCGCGTGGTGGTGGCGCGCGGCGAGACGACTGACGCGGTCGAGATTGTCTACGAGTAGCCGAGCTTCGCGACCTAGCGCTCCTGGCGGCGGCCGAGCGCCCAGTCGACGCTCTTGTCCGTGCGCGCCTCGAGGAAGCGCGCGAGC
>JANXOM010000036.1 GCA_025353585.1 Deltaproteobacteria bacterium | reverse complement strand
TGATGTCGCTGCCGTAGCCGAGGTAACGGGCGCCCGCGTCCACGAGCAGCGACGTGTCGCCGCTGACCTTCTTCGTCTCGTACGCGATGTAGTGAAGGACCGCCGCATGGGCGCCGAGCGCCACGATGTTCTTGTACGGCGTCCACGCGTCGTCCTGCCCGGACGCCTCGAGGTACGCGAGGTGGAGCTCGAGCTCGCTGACGGGCTCGCCCGAGCCGAACCGGGCGGCCGCGGCGCGATGGCCGGCGATGCCGCGCGCGCTCGCCTCCACGAGGCACTGGATCTCGTACGCCGACTTGCGCGTGCGCAGGAGATCGAGCGCGGCGACGAGCGGCGCCGGGTTCACCGCGCCCGGCGGCGACGCGTGCGGATCGCGCGTGATGACGGCGACCTTGCCGCCCGGCAGCGCGTCGCCCGCGTGCCCGTGCGGGACCTCGACGAGCTCGAAGCTCGCCCAGAAGTGATCGCTCTCCGGAGGCGCCGGGGTCTCCCAGAAGTCCTCGACGATCGTGCGCACGAGGGTCGGGCGGTGGCCCGGGCGGATGACGACGTAGGAGTCCGGCTCGGCGAACGGGACCCAGTGCGAGTAGGCCGGCGTCGGGGAGAGCGGCCACGACTGGTCGTCGAAGCGGTTCTTCGAGGTCTGGGCCCCGCTGCACAGGACGAGCGCATCGAAGCCATGCGCGGCGAGCGCGGCCTCGGTGCCCTGTTGCAGCGTCTGGAGGTGCGCGGAGTACGTGGAGGCGGTCGTCGTCACCCCCCGAGCCTAGCGCACTCGCACCCGTTTCAAACCGCCTGACGCCCTGGCGGTTCCTTACTTCTTCGTGTCGACGGCGGGCGCGATCGCGAACGCGGTCACCGCCGTCCGCTCGATGGCAAACGAGCGGCCCTCGACCAGCTCGCCGACGACGAGGCGCGCGGCGGGGACCGCGAGCGGCCCGCGCTTGACCGGCACCGAGAAGCGGCGGGCGATGGCGCGCACCGACTCGGCGTCGCCGGCCCGAAAGCCGCCGACGGTGGTGTCGCCGTGGAACGCGGCCGCGGCCGTGGCGAGGGTCTGGCGCTGGGCGGGCGTGACGGCGCCGTACGCGACGAGGACGGGCCCCGCGAGCGCGGGCAGCTTGAGCACGGTCACGACGCCGGCCGGGAGGTCCACGCTCGCCGGCACGACGGCCGCGTCCGCCTTGCCGAGGCCGATCGCGGCGAGGGCCGAGGCCGTGTCGGGAGCCGCGTCGAGCTTGCCGAAGTAGTCCTTGCCCACCTCGCCCCCGAGGAGGACGTTGAGCAAGAAGTCGGATTCGCGGCCACCGATGCTCGGGACGAGGACGTGCTTGCCCTTGAGCGCGGAGATCTTGTCGACGTTGCGCGCGACGAGCTGCCAGCCGTGGACGGACTCGCCGCCGCGCGTGGCCTCCGCGATCACGGTGTAGTTACCACCGGCGCTCGCGAGGTACGCGGCGTCGACGAGCGCGACCGTGACGTCGCCCTTCTTGACCGAGGCCTGGAAGTCGCCGGCGCGCGCGAACACCTTGCCGACGCCGGTGCCGCCGAGGGCGGCGCCGAGCGCATTGCCGAGCTTCGTCGCGAGCTCGAGGCGCGCGGGCGTGGAGGGGAACGGGGCGGTCGGCGCGAACAGGCCCACGGTCAGGGTGTCCGCGCGCGCGGCGGAGGGCACCGCGGCGCCGTGGGCGACGATGACGGTGACCGACAGCGCGACGATCAGAGCCCTCATGGTGCCGCCTCCCCGTAGATCCGCTCCTTCGCCTCGATCCACTCCGTCAGCGGCCCGAACCGGACGCCGAGCTTGCGCGCGCGCCGCCACGCATCGAGCGCCTTCTGCGGATCACCCTTGCGCTCGTAGGCGACGCCGAGGTTCACGAGCGCTTCGGGCAGCTTCTGCGCCATCCGCTCGAGCTGACCGATCGCCGCGTCGAGCCGGCCGTCCACGAGGTCCACCACCGCGAGGTCGACGGCGACCTCGTCGTTCCCGATGCGCGCGTTGACGTTGCGGGCCTGGGCCAGGAACTTCTTTGTCTTGCCGAGATCGTTGTTGCGATACGCGTCCTGCGCCGCGTTCAGCGCGACCACGCGCACCGCCGTGTTCAACAGCGCCGCGGCCGCGCCCGTCGACTTGCCGGCGAGCGCGTTGAGCCGGTCGAGCGCGCGCGCCGCCTGTCGCGGGTTCAGGCCGTCCGTGAACGCGAGGAGGATCGGCACGGCCTGCGTATCGGCCGGCGCCGGAAACGGACAGCTCTGCCCGCTGATCGCCCGCAGCGCCGCCGTGGCCGCGGTCGGCTCGCCGACGACGACCGTCGCGAGCGCGAGATCGCAGCGCGTGGAGACCGCGTTGTCGGCCGCCGCGGAGGCGCGCAGGAGCTCCACCGCGCGCGTCGGGTTGCCCGCGCGGAGCGCCGCGAGCCCGGCCGCGTGGCGCGCATCGGCGAGCGCGGCCTTGTGGCGCGCCGCGAGGGGCCCGGTCTTCGCGGACGGGGCCGTGCGCTCGAGCGCGGTCATCGCGACGATCGGATCGCCGCCGGCGAGCTCGCTCGCGGCCCAGTCGAGCGCGATCTCGACGCCGCCGTCTTTCTCCGCCGCGAGCGCGCGCTCGTAGATCGGCCGCGCCCCCGCGACATCGCCGGACAGCGCGTGGGCGCGCGCCGCGAGCATCGCCGTCAGCGGCGCCGGATCCGCCCTCGTCGCGCGGTCGAGCACGACCACCGCCTGGTCCGTCTTGCCGAGCGCGAGGCGCGCGATGCCGAGGTCCCGCCACACGAGCGCGTTGCCGTCGAGCAGATCCGCGCGCTCGAGGAGCGGGGCCGCGCCCGCCGCGTCGTTGGCGGACAGCTTCGCCACCGCGACCGTGGTCAGCGCCTCGGCGAGCAGCCTCTTCGACCGCGGCGTGCTCTGGGCCTGCTCGGCCGCGTCCAGCGCGGCCACGGCCTCATCGGCCTTGCCGGTCGCGAGCAGCGCGGCGCCATAGATCGTGTGCAGCGGCGCGTCGGTCGGCAGCTCCGCGACGGCCGGCTGGATCTTCGCGGCCGCGCCCGCCGCGTCACCCTTCGCGACCATCGCCTCCCCCATCTCGACCCACCAGTCGCGATCGATCGCGATCGGGGTCGGCGCGCCGATCTCGTCGAGCGCCGCGATCGCGCCCGGCAGGTCGCCGGCGCGCCGCAGCACCGCCGCGAGCCGCACGGCCCAGCGCCGCCGAGCGGGCTCGAGCTCGCGGGCCGTCATCAGCTTCTTGCGTGCGTCGGGCAGGTTCCCGCGCGCGGCCTGCGCCTCGCCGACGAGCGCGTGCCCCGCCGCGCCCGCTTTGGGCACGCGGTCGAGGTACTTGCGCCCCTGCGCGAGCGCGACGCCCGAATCGCCGAGCGCGAGCGCGCACTCGCCGTCCACGAGCCACACCTCGGGGTGCTGCTCCGCGATCGGCTCGAGGTCGCGCAGCAGCGGGCGCGCCTTCTTACAATCGAGCGCGGCCGTCGCCCACGCCACGCCGATGCGAGCGCGCAGGTCCGTCTTGCGCTCGGTCGCCGCCTGTTCGAACAACCCGAGCGCCTTCGCGGGCTGGCGCGCGCGCAGGTACGCGTCCGCCAGGTCGATGCGGTGCGGCGCGTCCTGCGGCGCGAGCTCCTCGGGCCGGTGCGCGAAGTAGCCCTCGAGGGCCGTGATCGCGTCGGGCCACCGGCCCTCCTCGTGCCAGCGATGGCCGAGGAGCAGCTGCGCGTCGTACCGCTCCGGATTCTTCGCGACGACCTGCTCGAGGAGCGGCAGGCCGGCCGCGACGTCGCCCGAGAGCACGAGCTGCGTGCCGAGCGCGGTCAGCACCTCGGGATCCGTGGGCGCGAGCGTCTGCGCGGTGCGCATCAGCGCCACGCCCTTGCCGTACTCCTTGCGCGCGGCGAGGACGGCCGAGAGCAACACGTACGCCTCGACGCGCCGCGGGTTGAGCGTGATCGCCTGCGTCAACGCGTTCGCCGCGTCGTCGAGCTTGCCGCTGCGAAGCGCGCTGCGGCCCTCGGTGACGAGCGCCGCCGACTCGTCCTCGCCCTGGTTCGGCCGCTGCGCGTGGGCTGCGGACGAGAAGAGCGCGACGGCGAGGCTAGTGGAAAGAATAGCCAAGCTTCGCAAAGAGCTCCCTCCCTTCGCCCGGGATGCGCGGGATGCGGGCGACGGTTTCGCCCGTCTTGTCGAAGCGATCGTAGTCGCCCGGCACGACGACGAGGTCGCGCTTGCCGACGAGGTTGCGCACGCCGATCGTCAGATCGAAGCCGTGCAGGTTCGGGATGTAGAGGTTCGCGTTCACGCCGAACCAGCCCGGCGATTCGGGCAGCACCTGGCCGGTGATCCCGGGCCGCACCGAGCGCTCGCCGATGTAGCGGCCCTCCAGGCTCAGGTGGCCGACGTCGAAGAGCTTCGGCGTCGAGACGCCGGCGCCGCCCGTGAGCGCGGGCGCGTTCGGCACGTTGTCGTAGCCGACCTCGCCGTGCTGGCCGACGTCGGTGCTGCCGACGCGCGCGTACGCGCCGCCGCCGAACGCGTACCAGCCGCGGCTGTTGCGGTACGAGCCCTCGACCTCGGTGCCTTCGCTGACGTACTCGCCGACGTTCGTGAACTGCAGCAGGCCGCCGGTGACCGCGAGGGCCTCGATGATGCCGGTCGCGTCCCAGTAGAAGCCGGAGACGCGCAGCGAGAGGCCCGGCGTTGGCTTGACCCACGCGACGGCCTCGAAGGAGCTGATCTTCTCGGCGTGTAGATCGACGGGTTTGGCGAAGCTCGCATCATCCGTGAAGAACGCCTCGAACGCGCTCGGGTTGCGGAAGCCTTGCGCGAACAGGAGCTTGAGGCCGTACTTCTCGGGCTTCTGCAGGAAGAGCGCCGCGCGCGGCGACACGTTGGCGTCGATCGCGGAGTTGCGGTCGTAGCGGACGCCGGCCGTGAAGCCGACCTCGTCGAGGGGCTGGCCATCGACCTCGGCGTACACGCCCTCGATGTTGAAGTTGACCGGGATGTTGGTGCCGCCGGCGGCCTCGTGGCCCGTTCCGTCCTCGGTGTAGCTGTGGCTGGTGGTCTGGTTGTAGTTGGTCTCGCCGCCGATCGTGAGGCCGAGCTTTTGCGGCGCGACGACCTCGTAACGGCCGCGGACCTCGACGCCGTACGTGCGGCCATCGCCGAAGTCGTCGAACGGCGGCGCCCCGACGAGGGTCGGGTCCTGGACGATATGATCCTGGAACTCGTAGAGGTTCGCGTAGACGCGCCCGGTGACCGAGAGGCGCTTCGAGAGCTCCTCGGTGTGGCCGACCTCGGCGAGGAGCTGCGTGTTGTAGAGCGAGTACGGCGTGGGCGCGGCGGGATCGCCGTTGTAAGGCGCGAACGGCGAGTCGCGGCGGTTGCGGAACGCGCGGAGCTGCGCGAACGAGCCGTCGTAGCGGCCGGCGAGCGAGACCGCGACCTGATTGGCGCCGTCCCCCTCGAGCCCGTTGCCGACGTTCGCGAGGCTGAGCGTCTCGCCGATGCGGTCCATCGCCTGCACGGTCCCGCGGATGCCGCGGCCGACGCTGCCCTCCGCGAAGCCGGCCGTGCCGATGACGCCGTTGATCGAGTTGATGGCGACGCGGCCCCAGGCGTGCGGCGTCTCGCTCGCGCTGCGGGTCACGATGTTGACGATGCTGAAGAACGCGTTCGTGCCGTACACGGACGACACCGGGCCGCGGATCAGCTCGATGCGCGCGATGTCATCGATCGAGACGAACGAGTCGAAGCCGAGGCCAGCGAACGAGCCCCAGGACTCGTTGACGCTCGCGCCATCGACGAGCACGAGGATGCGCGTGTTGAAGTCGCCGGGGATGTCGAGGCCGCGGATGCCGATGCCATAGACGATGCGCGTGTCGACGGTGTAGACGCCGGCGACGGCGGCGAGCGCCTCGGCGACGGTGCGATATCCGAAGCGCCGGATGCGGTCGCCGCTGACGACCGTGACGGCGGACGCCACGTTGCCGAGCGACTGCTCGCGCTTGTCGGCGCCCACGACGACGTCCTCCTCGGCGGCCGCCGCGGCCAGCATCGTGGCCTGCGTGGTGTTGTCCTCGGTGGCGGCGGGCAGCGAGGGCAGGTCGTCGACATCGACCGCCGCCGGGTCCGCATGCGCGAGCGCCGGGAGGGCGGCCAGCAGGAGGGCCGCCAGCGGGGCCAGCTTCACGCAGCGCCTCGCGACACCCGCGACGGGCGCACGCTCTGCGGGTCGAACTGGCACAGGACGAACGTGATGTCGTCGTCGGCGAGCTTGCCCTCGGCGTAGCGATCGAGCTGGCCCACGAGCCGATCGCGCAGCGCGACCAGCGAGCTGTCGTCGGTCAGCGGCTGGCCCGTGAGGACACCGCGCAGGCGCCGGTCGCCGAACAGCTTGCCCGCCGGGTTGGCGCGCTCGACGACGCCGTCCGTGAAGCAGACGAACAGGTCGCCCGGCTGCATCTGCAGCGAGCCGCGCCGGATCTCGACGGGGATGTTGCGGTCGCCGAGCGGGTTGCCGCTGGCCGCGATGATGCTCGCCTCGCCGAGCATGCGCTCCGCCCCGAGCTTGATGACGTAAGGAAAGTTCTGGCCCGCGTTGGCGTAGTGCAGCGCGCCGTTGTTCGAGTCGAAGACGGCGGCGAACGCGGTCATGAGCACGTTGTGATCGCCGACCTGGCGGATGGCGGAGTCGATCGCGCGGAGGACCTGGTCGGGCGTCAGGAGGCGCTCGTCGACGGCGGCGAGCGCCTCGACCGCGCCGCGCGCCGTGGCCGCGATCATGGCGGAGTGGATGCCGTGGCCGGTGGCGTCGCCGACGACGAGCAGCATGCGGCCGTCGGCCATCTTGCGATAGGTCCACCAGTCGCCGCCGCAGCTCGACGCCGGCTGGCAGTAGCCGACGACCTTGATCGCGCCGTGGGTATCGAGGGTGTCGGGCGGGAGCATCGCCTGCTGGACCTGGCGGGCGAGCTCCATCTCCTTCTCGAGCGAGACCTTCGTGGCGTTCGCGTGGAGGAGGGAGACCAGCTCGTCGGTCATGAAGTTGAACGTGCGCGCGAGGGCGCCAAGCTCGTCGCCGCGGCCCTCGGCGACGCGGGCCTGGAGATCGCCGGACGCGATGCGCTGGGCCTGCACGGTGAGGGCCTTGATCGGCCGCGCGACCTGCACGCCCTGCAGCGCGGCGAGGACGATGCCGATCGCGAGGATGACGAGCGAGACCAGCCACACGCGGTCGCGCGACGACTTCGCGGTGACCTGGGCGTCCGCGAGGGAATTCGAGAGGTCCGCGGTGAGCCCGGCGGTCGTGACGCCGACGCGCAGGACGCCGACCTGGAGGCCAGAGCCCTCGCCGGTGAACTTGATGGGCGTGCCGTAGACCCACTCCGAGCTGTCGGTGGAGGTCGGCGCGCGGCTGACGCCGTCGCTGGTGGTGCCGCCCGCGAGCAGGGCCTCGAGCTCCTTCTGGCGGGCCGGCGCCGGGGGCGTGCCGGCGGCGTAGGTGGCGCCGCTCTGGTCGGTGACGACCATCCACATGACGCGGTTGTCGCCCGAGGTCTTGTCGTCGGCGAGGGCGCCGTCGAGGGCGACCTTGACGTCGGCGAGCTGGCCGTTGCCGAGGGGGTGGGCGATCGCCTGCGCGGCGGCCTGCGTCACGAGCTCGGAGGTGCGCTGGATGCCCTTCTCGCCCGAGGCGCGGCGCTCCTTGATCTGGGTGGCCGTGAGGTCGCCGATGGTGGTCTGGCCGAACCAGGTCGCGGCGCCGACCGCGCAGGCCACGACGATCGATGTCGCGAGCACGAGCTTCACGGCGATCGGGATCCCCGCGCGAGCCTTGGGCGTCGGCTTCACTGGAGGTCGATGGTAGCACCCTCACCCGGAGGCGCGCGCCTGCCGGACCGCGAGGTCGAACAATCGCTCGAGGGGCTCCGCGGCGGCCTCGCCTTCGAGGAGGCGCAGGGCGCGGGCGATGGCCTCGATGGTCGAGACCTGGCCGGGGCCGGGCGAGGCCCGGAGGCGAGCGGTGGGCATCGGCGCGTTGGGGAGGCGCAGCATCGGCAGGCCGCGGAGCGCGTCGATCTTCTGATACATGCGGCGCGCCTGGGCCCAGGTGCCATCGAGGACGACGAGCTGGTCGGGCGGCGGGGCGGGCGCGGCGGTGCGTGGCGGGCCGCCGGGGAAGAGCAGGTAGGCGGTGCTGGTGGTCAGGTCGGGGATGGCGTCGGGCGTGTCCCGGACGCCGTGCTCGACAATGATGCTGTTGGGGAGGGCCAGGTGCGCGAGGCGGCCCGTGTTGGAGGCCCGGGTAGCCTCGGTGTAGTGGCGCAGGATGAGGATGCGCGTGCGGGTGGGGACAGACGGGATCGCGGCGCAGACGCAGGTGCGCGCCGGGAAGAGGCAACGGGGACAGCGGGGAGCGGCGGCGGAGGCGGCGGACACGGCGGAGGCGAAGGGAGCTTACAGAGGCCGCTCCGCTTCGGCGAGCCGCGACCGCGGCCGGTCTGCGGAGCCGTCGCAGCGTGGACAGGCGACGCGCGAAGCGCAGGTCCGCCGGGCGCTCACGGACCGACGCGGCAGCAGCGGAAGCCCACGTTCGGGAAGAAGAACTTGTCATCCGCGAGCGTGAAGTTGAGCGCGCACGTCGTGCCGTTGTCATTGCTGCTGGCCGCCCCGCCGCGGATCGGGTTCTGCCCCGGCTGATGTGCGATCACCCACTCCTTCACGTTGCCCGACAGGTCGAACGGCCCCTGCCCCGTGGCCGGCGTCGTGTGACAGCTCGGCGCGTCGCCCGTCGGGATCGTGTCGTCATCCGCGGCGCTGAAGTTGTGGTCGTTGCACGTCCCGACTTGCGCCGTGTTCGGGCTCGACGCGTACGCCCACGTGTTGCCGGCCGGGTTCGCCGGCAGGGCGGGCGCGCTGCCATCGGTGAGCGCGACCGCGTCGAGCCGGATGCCGTCGCGCGCCATGTACACGTTCAGCGTGTGCACGCCCACCGTCAGCGCGAACGGCGCCGCCGGCGTCGCCTTCACCCATTGCCACACGTTGTCCGACGTCGTGACCACGCGCGACGAATTGTCCGGCGGCCGGACATTGTCGAAGCCGACCGCGGCGCGATTGCCGTTGCCGTTCGGCGCGTCGAGCAGCAACCACGCCGTGTACGTGCCGGCCTTCGTGACGTTGAACTGGTAATCGAGCCGCGGCGACACCAGCCGCACGTCCGTGTTCTGCAGCTGGTAGCTCGTGCCCGTATCCGGGCCCGCCTGCATGTCCGAGATGCCCGAGAAGCTGCGGCCGGTCGTGTCGATGTTGTAGTCCTCGGTCCACGAGTGCGTGCCGTTCGTGGCGTCGGTCCCGACGCTGAGCGCGAAGTAGTCCTCCGCCTCGACGACCTGGTTGATGACGCCCGTGCTCGGCAGCACGATCGGATACGTCGTGGGGAGCACGACGGAGCAGGTGCGATGCCAGTCCTGCTCCGTGCACAAGCTCGCGCCCACCGTCGCGCACGCGGCCACCGCGTCCGGGTACTTGATGTTGGTCCAGGGCAGCGCGTCCGCCTTCGAGCACACCGTGGTCTGGATCTGCCCGACGCTGTCGGAGCCCGCGTCCGGGCGCGACGCCTCGAACTCCATCATCTGCTCGTGGTTGCCGATGTTGACCCAGCTCTGACCGACGAGGTTTCCGGACCCGGCCCCCTCGTCCACCAGGCCGTCGCAATCGTTGTCGATGTTGTCGCAGGACTCGACCGCCACGGCCTTGCCGGGCACGTCGATGATGCAGATCGCCGGGCCATTCGGGTTCGCGGCGTCGCACCCGAAGTGACCGGTGCCCTGGCACGCGCCGATGCCGGCGTCGTGGCACGTCTGCCCGAGGTTCGGCTGCCCCTCGTCGACCTTGCCGTCGCAGTCGTTGTCGATGCCGTCGCACGCCGTCTCGGGGACGAGCGAGCCATCGCTGCCCGTCGAGACCGTGGGCCCGTAGTGGCAGTTGAAGCCGTCGCTGCCATCGCACGTGGCGGTGGTGCCCGCGCACGCGCCCTTGGTGGCGCAGATCGCCGGCGGCGCGCCGAGGTTGTCATCGGCGCTGCCGGAGCAGTCGTCGTCGCGGCCGTTGCAGACCTCGGCGCCGGTGATCGAGCACGGCCCGAACTCGCAGCCGTCCGCGGGGTCGTGGTTATTGTCGTGGAACCCGGCCTGGCACTGGTCGATGTTGCACGCGGGCGCCGTCATGCCCGGCGGGATCGCGCAGCCCGGGAACGCGTGGGCGAACTGACAGACGTTGCCGCACGCGCCGCAGTTCTGCGGGTCGCTCGTGAGGTCGAAGCCCTCGTCCGTCGTGCCGTCGCAGTCGTCGTCGAGGTTGTTGCAGGTCTCGATGCCGGGGAGCACCGCGTTCTGGCAGCGCACCACGCCGCCCGCCTCGCACGCCAGCGTGCCGAGCTTGCAGATGCCGACCGCGTTGCTGCCGCACGCGCCGAGGTTCGAGAGGCCCTCGTCGAACTGCCCGTCGCAGTCATCGTCCTTGCCGTTGCAGGACTCGGAGCCCTGCGAATCGACGCGGCCGATGCACTGCACCGCGCCGGCGATGCAGTGGTTGGTGCCGGCGACGCACTCGCCGACATCGGTGCCGCACTTGCTGCCGCCCTGCGTGACGCCGTCACCGGGGTCGCCGTTGTCGATGACGCCGTCGCAGTCGTTATCGCGGTTGTCGCAGAGCTCGGGCGAGCCGAGCTTGTCGCACTTGATCGCGCCGGAGATGCACGCGAGCTTGCCGCCCGCGCAGTCGCCCTTGACGTTCGGGCACGCGCTGCCGATGCCGACATCGGTGAGCGGCCCCTCGTCGACGATGCCGTCGCAGTCGTTGTCCTTGCCGTCGCAGATCTCGATCGACGGCACGCAGATGCCGCCGTCGCCCGCGTCGCCGGACGTCGCGTCGTGCGCGTCGCCGCTGCCGCCATTGCCGTCCTTGGGACCGGCATCGCCCGTCTCGCAGTTGAGGCAGTACTGGTTCACGTTGCACGACAGCGCCATCGCGCTCGCCACCGCGAGCACCGCCACGACGAGCCCGCGCACGACCGCGGTCACGCCGCACCTCCCGCCGCGCGCCGCCGGCGCCGGCGCCCGACGAGCAGCGCCCCGAGCGCGCCCACGAGCCACGGGCCCCCGCCCGCGCCGCTCGTATCGCAGCCGCCGCCGGCCGCCGTCACGAGGATCGGCACGCCCGCGTCCGGCGCGAGCTGCGCCGGGTCGTAGCAGGT
This sequence comes from Deltaproteobacteria bacterium, assembly GCA_025353585.1. Lineage (GTDB taxonomy): Bacteria > Myxococcota_A > Polyangia > Haliangiales > Haliangiaceae > JABFXX01. Next base: position 41,991 of record JANXOM010000036.1, on the reverse strand, counting down.
GCCGAGCTTGCAGATCTGCTCCGGCGACGGACACGCCGTGCCGAGGCACGGATCGGTGATGCAGCTGTCGTCGGCCGGGTTGCACACCTGGCCCTGCGGGCAGTGGTTGAAGGCGCACCCGTCGGCGGCGCAGACGCCATCGGCGTCGTGACAGACCTGACCGGCCGGGCACGGGTTCCCGCACGGATCGACCTCGCAGGTGCCGAGCGTGCAGCGCATGCCGGCGCCACAGGTCACGCCCGCGCAGCTCTGGTAGCAGCTGCCGAGCTCGCAGTACTGGTCGGTCGAGCACGTGACGCCCGCGCACGGGTTCGTCGTGCACGTGCCGTTCACGCAGCTCTGCTCCGCGGTGCACTGCGCCGGGAAGCTGATGCAGTTGTTCAGCACGCACTGGCCGGTCGTCGGGACGCAGACCTGCGGCGCCACGCAGCCGGCCTGGTCACACGCGTTGACGCACGCGCCGCCCTTGCAGACCTGCGCGTTGCCGCTCTGATCGGCGCCGCACGTGATGCCGAAGCAGAGGTCGGTGATGCAGAGCTGCTTCTGCGGATCGCAGACCTTGCCCGCGGGACACGGGAACTCGGTGTTGCCGCACGGGAAGTCGCACTCGCACGTGGCGCCGGTGTTGGTGCACGTCGAGCCGCTCGGGCAGTTGCCGTTGTTGTTGTCGGCCGAGCCATCGCAGTCGTCGTCGATGCAGTTGCAGCTCTCGACGACGATCGGCGTCCCGACGCACTGGAACGCGCCGTTGATGCACTTGTTCGTGCCGTTGCAGACGTTCGGCGTGTTGCACGGGCCGCCGTCCGGAACGTCCTCGTCGATCGTGCCGTCGCAATCGTCGTCGCGGTTGTTGCACTGCTCGGCCGAGCCGGTCCCCTGGGCGCAGGTGATGGCGCCGTTCACGCAGGACGTCACGCCGCACACGCCGCAGTCCGCGGGGACAAAATCTTCGTCGATCTTGCCGTCACAGTCGTCGTCGATGCCGTTGCAGACGTCGGTGTCGGGCTGCACCTCGCCGGCGCACGCACTGAACACGCCGCCGCTGTTGCTCGGGCACTGCGCGACGCCCGGGTGACACGCGCACAGCACGCCCTCGGCATCGCAGAGCGTGCCCTGGCCCGGATCGCCGGGGTTATTCGCCGGGTCGCCGGCCGGGTGGCCGTTGATGGGCGGCATGGTCGAGCACGCCTCGGTGAGGCCATCGACGATGCCGTCGCAGTCGTCATCCTTGGCGTTGCACGACTCGACGCACGGGGTCGCGCCGCCGCACGGCGGGTTGCCGCTGCACGCGCCGAGGCCGCAGCTCGTGCCGACGCAGGCGCACTTCTGCACGCCCGTGGTGCAGACGCCGACGTTGACGCCGCACGGGACATCGGTGTCCTCGTCGATCTTGCCGTCGCAGTCGTCGTCCTTGCCGTTGCACTGCTCGGCCTGCGGGAAGCACCCGCAGCTCGCGAGATCTTCGTCGATCTTGCCGTCACAATCGTCGTCGATGCCGTTGCAGATCTCCGTGCCCGGGGCCGGGCCAGGGCCCGCGTTGCAGACGAGCCCGCCGCCGTCGGCGCGGCAGACGAGCGCACCGGTGGCGGCGCACGCACCCTGCTTGCCGTTCGTGCACGCGTTGCCCTTGTCGGGGAAGTCCTCGTCGATCTTGGTGTCGCAGTCGTCGTCGAGGTTGTTGCAGAGCTCGGAGCGAACGGACCCCTCGATGATGGAGGAGATGGCGAGCTCGAGGCCGGCCTCGTCGGAGGCGTAGAAGCCCTCGAGCTTGCCGGGCACGTCGAGCGCGCCGCCGGCGTGGGCGATGTCCTCGATCTGGCAACCCGCGGCGCCCGCCGTGGCACACGCGCCGACAGACGGCGCGGCGATGCCGAAGCCGATCGGCTTGGTGTCGATGCGATAGTTATCCGGGCCGACCTGCGTCTTGAGCATCGCGGCCGCGGCGCTCGCCGGATCGCCGCCGCACGTCTCGGCGCCGTCCGTGAGCAAGATCGAGATGTACGGCCGGCACTGCGTGGCGCAGCAGTCGCCGGTCTGCGCGGGCGCGTGCACGGTGCACGTCGGCGTGGGGTCGCAGCTCTGCGGCAGGAACACGTTCTTGAGCGGATCGTTCGCGATGGGCGAGAAGCCCTGGGCGGCGGTGCCGAGGAAGATCTCGATGGCGGCGGTGCCGGTCTGCGCGGTCAGCGCGGGGAGGCCCGCGGGCAGGTTCTTGACCGTGAACGTGGTGGCCGTCGACGTGTCGACGGTGAAGCGGCCGTTGTAGCCGGCGTTCGCGACGCCCGCGACGTCGATGATCTCGCCCGCGAACAGGTCGTTTTCGTTGCTGGCGAGCGGGTTCTTGGTCGTCGTGTACGTGCCCGTCGTTCCGGTCTCCTTGACGGCCGTGACGGTGACGGGGGTGGCCTGGAGCCCGGTCCAGTACCGGCGCGCGCCGCGGAGCACGCCCTCGAGCGGAGTGCTGCTGTCGACGTTGAAGATCTCGGGATCGAGGGAGTCGTCGGTGGTGCACGTGTTGCCAGTGCCGTTGACCCACTTCGCGGCGCCGACGCCGATGTCGTCGACGAGCGGCGCGAGGAGCTCGAACATGTTGTCGGTCGCGTCGCAGTCGGGGCCATCGAGGCAGCCCGTCGAGCCGGCGCCCGGGCCGTTCTGGCAGCAGCCGGCGGGGAACGCGCCGGTCAGCGTGCCGCCAGAGACGTTGCGGAAGCGCGCGAGCGCGAACTCGATGTCGCCGCCGTAGCTGTTCGCGATGTTCTGGATCGCGCACTTCGCGTGGTTGATCTTCTGGTCGGTGCCGCCGCAGGTCGACGGCCCGGAGTTTGTCGCTTCGGTCATCGAGCCGGACGTATCGAGGATCAGCGTGACGTACGGCTTGAGCGTGGCCTGTGCGTTCGCGTGCGTCGCGAAGACCAGGACCAGCGCGGCCGCCCCGAGGCACGCGTAGAGCTTGCGCATTTCGGCCATTGTATCGGGAGGCGCCCGGCGATTGGAAGGCTGGCGACGTCAGGCCTTGAACAGCGCGCGGCCGATGACCTTGAGCGCGAGGATCGGGCGCACCCCCTCGAAGATCGGGAGCACCTGGGCGTCGGCCACGAGGCGGCTGATCGGGTAGTCCTCCGCGTAGCCCCAGCCGCCGTGGAGCACCTGCCCGAGCTGGCTCACCTCGACGGCGACGTCGCATGCGAACAGCTTCGCCATGGACGCCACGCCGGAGGCGGCCCGTTCGTCGATCGACAGGGCTGCGCCCTGCCCCGTCGGTAGCGCCCCACCCGCGTCCCCCTCGCGGCGCTCGGCTCGGTCCATCGCCGTCGCGGCGGCGTACGTGATCGCCCGGGCCGCGGTCAGCCTCGCCGCCATTCGCCCCAGGTGATACCGCGTGAGGCCGTACTCGCCGATCGCGCGCCCGAACTGCCGACGCGCTGCGACATACAGCGCCGTTTGCTCGACGGCGGCCTGCATCAAGCCGCACGCGCGCCCGCCGGTCTGCAGGCGGCCCGCCGCGAAGCCCGCCATCTGCAGCGCGAAGCCGCGCCCGATGCCGGCCTCGCCGCCCACGACCTGCGCGTCGGGAACGAACCAGTTGTCGAACGCGAGGCCGAACGAGTGCATGCCGCGGTAGCCGGGCGTCCGATCGGCCCGGCCGACGAGGGTGCCGCCGTGCGGCTGCGCCGTCTCGAACTCGTGGCCGAAGAAGCGCGGCTTCTCGACGATGAACAGCGTCAGGCCGCGGGCGCCCTCGGCCGGCGTCCCCGTGCGCGCGAGGAGCGCGATGACGTCGGCGCGGCCGGCGAACGTGCACCACGCCTTTGCGCCCGTGATCTGGAAGCCGGTCCGCCCGGCGACGGTCGTGCGCTCGGCGCGACACGCGAGCGACGCGACGTCGGACCCGGCGTCGGGCTCCGTGACGGAGATGGCGGCCATGATCGCGCCGGACGCGAGGCGCGGCAAATACAGCTGCTTCTGCTCCTCGGTGCCGCCCGCGAGGAGCGCCTTGGCCAGGATCTCGGGCCGCGTGATCAGCGAGCCGGCGGCCGCGAGCGAGCCCCGCGCGAGCTCCTCGGTGGTGACGATCATCGCGAGGTTGCCGAGCTCGTGGCCGCCGTACTTCTCCGGGATGGCGAGCCCGAAGTAGCCCAGCCCGCCCATCTGCTCGATGAACCGCTCGGGCACGAGCTCGTCCTGCTGGTGGATGCGCGCCGCGTGCGGCACGATCTCGCGCTCGGTGAACGCGCGCACGCTGGCGCGGATCTCGGCGAGCGTCTCGTCCTCGGGGAACGGGAGGCGCCCGGCGGCGGCGATCGTGGCCGCGCCGAGGGCCTCGACGACCGGCGGCGCGAGGTCGGCCGCGATGGCGGCGGCCGCGGCGGCCGGATACGCGAGGTCGATGGCGAGGATCGGCGCGATCGCCTCGAGCCGGTTCCGCACGGACGCCGCGAGCTCGGCCATGGCGACGCGCGCGCCGGCGATGTCGGGCTGCGTGGCGAGCTCCACGATCACGCGGGCCTCCGTCGCGGCGTACGCGACGCGCTCGACGATGACCTGGTGCGCGTCCTCGTCGGTGCCGACGACGCGTCGCGCCGCCTCGATGACGCGATCCACAAGAGCAGACGTCGCAGCGGCGATCATGCCGGGCAGTCTACCTGGCGTTCAGCTCTCGCGGGCCAGCTCGCCGGTCCAGTACAGATAGTCCTGCCACGCGTCGGGGACCGACTTGAGCGAGATCCGGATCGTCACCGCGGGCACCCAGTTCGGCTGCGCGGGCACCGCGAGCAGCCGCATCCGCGCCTCCTCGGGCGTGCGCCCGCCCTTCTTGCGGTTGCACAGGTAGCAACAGGTCACGATGTTCGTCCACTCGGTCTGGCCGCCGTGCGCGCGCGGCTTGACGTGGTCGTACGTCAGGTCTGCGATCGCGGCCTTCTTGCCGCAGTACTGGCACTTGTAGTGGTCGCGCGCGTAGATGTTCACGCGCGAGAACTTCACCGGGCGGGCGTGCCGACGGAACGCGCGCAGGAGCCGCACGACCGCCGGGACCTTGAGGACGACGCTGATCGCGCGGATGTCCTGGCCGTACTCCTCGATGACCTCGACCTTGCCGAGGAAGAGCAGCGTGATCGCGCGCTGCCAGGAGATGACCTTGATCGGCTCGAAGCCCTGGTTCAACAGGAGTGTCTGTGCGCTATCCATGACTCCCCACCGCAGTTTTAGCAGAGTGGCGACGGCGCGCGACAAAACCTCGACCAGCCCGAGATCTCGGTCACTTGCTGCCTGTCCGGGCAGGACCGGCCACCCCCGCCGGTGCCGGCACCATACGTTTTGAAAACCATTTTCATAAATGGTAGCTTCTCGGCGTGCTGTCCCTCGCCGACCTCGCGCTCGGGCGCTCCGCGACGGTGCGTGGCGTCGACGGGGCCCGCGCGTTCCGGCGCCGGCTGCTCGAGATGGGGCTCGTCCCCGGCACGCAGATCCGCGTCGTCACCGTCGCGCCGCTGGGCGATCCGCTGCAGATCGAGGTCCGCGGCGGCCAGTGGTCGCTCCGGCGCGCCGAGGCCGCGCAGATCGCCGTGGAGCCCGAGCAGGCCGCGCCCGCGCCCAAGCCCGTCCGCAAGCTCCCGGTCCTGCGATGAGCACCGCCGTCGCCTGCCACGACGACGCGCCGGCCCCTCCGCCGTTCGCCCGCACCGGCCGCGTGCAGGTCGTCCTCGCCGGCAACCCGAACGTCGGCAAGACGACCCTGTTCAACGCGCTGACGGGCTCGATGGCGAAGGTCTCGAACTATCCCGGGATCACGGTCGACCGCCGCGCCGGGCGCCTCGCGCTCGCCGAGGGCGCCGCCGATCTCCACGACCTGCCCGGGACGTACAGCCTCAACGCTCGCAGCGCGGAGGAGCAGATCGCGTTCGACGCGATCGCCGGCCTCGCGGACACCCCGCCGCCCGACGTCGTGATCGCGTGTGTCGACGCCACCCAGCTCGCCCGCTCCGCGTACCTCCTGCTCCAGTGCCAGGAGCTCGGGGCCCGCTGCGTCGTCGCGCTGACGATGTTCGACGAGGCGGGCGTCGCCGCGCCTGACCCGGCCGCCCTCGCGCTCGTCCTCAGCTGCGAGGTCATCCCCGTGATCGCCCGGACGAAGTACGGGCTCGCCGAGCTCCGCGCCGCCATCTCCCGCGCCGCGACCGCGCCCCGCCACTCGATCTGGCGCTGGGCGCCGCACGCCGTGCTCCGGACGCACCTCGACGCGGTGGTCGCCGCGCTCCCCGCGACCTGGCGCGCCGGCGAGCGGTATGGCGCGGAGTCCCCCGACGCCGACGACGCGCTCGCGCTCTGGGCGCTCACGTGCATCGACAGCGCCCCGGACGGCGACGAGCTCGTCGGGATCGCGCCCGGGCTGCGCGCCGCCGTCGACACGCGCCACGCCGACGGGGCCACGGACGACGGCAGCGTCCTCGCGCGCTGGGCCTGGCTCGACGCGAACGTCGCGAAGCTCCCGCGCGCGCGGCCCGACCGCTCGCGCACCGAGCGGATCGACCGCGTCCTGCTCCACCGCGTGATCGGCTTCGCCGTGTTCATGGCCGTGATGGCCGTGATGTTCATGTCGCTGTTCTGGTGGGCCGCGCCGGTGATGGACGGGATCGACCACGGGTTCAAGGCGCTCGGGGGCCTCCTGCGCGAGGCGCTGGGCGACGGCATCGTCACCGACTTCCTCGTCGACGGCGTGATCGGCGGCGTCGGCTCGGTGCTCGTGTTCTTGCCGCAGATCTTGCTTCTGTTCTTGTTCCTCGGGTTCCTCGAGGACTGCGGCTACCTCGCGCGCGTCGCGTACCTGATGGACCGGATCATGCGCACGATGAACCTGCACGGCCGCGCGTTCGTGCCGATGCTGTCGGGGTTCGCGTGCGCCGTGCCCGCGATCATGGCCACGCGCACGATGGAGCGCCGCCGCGACCGCATCCTGACGATGATGGTCGTGCCGCTGATGACGTGCTCGGCGCGCCTGCCGGTCTACACGCTGATCATCGGCGCGCTCATCCCCGGCTCGCACTTCCGGCAGGGCCTGCTGATGGTGGCGATGTACCTGTTCTCGGTCGTCACGGCGCTCGGCGCGGCGTGGGTCATGAGCAAGACGGTCAAGCCCCTCAAGGCGAAGCGGATGCCGTTCCTGATCGAGCTGCCGCCGTATCGCTTCCCGCGCATCGGGGACGTGCTGCGCATGATGTGGAGCAAGGCGTCGGTGTTCCTGCGCGAGGCGGGCACGGTGATCCTCGGGTGCTCGATCGCCTTGTGGGCGCTGCTGTACTTTCCGCGCGACCTGCCGCAGGGCTCGCCGGACTACGACGCGCTGATCGCGACGGCGCCGACCGACGACGCGAAGGTCGACCTCGAGGCCTCGAAGGCGGCCGCGCACCTCGAGGCGAGCTTCGGCGGGCGGCTCGGGCACGCCATCGAGCCGGCGATCGCGCCGCTCGGGTTCGACTGGAAGATCGGCGTGGGTATCGTGGGGGCGTTCGCCGCGCGCGAGGTGTTCATCTCGACGCTCGGCATCGTGTACGCGGTGGGCGGCGACGCGGACGAGCAGTCGGAGCCGCTCCGGGCCAAGCTGCACGAGGCGCAGCGGAAGGACGGGTCGCACGCGTACACGCCGCTCGTGGGGTTGTCGCTGATGATCTTCTTCGCGCTCGCGTGCCAGTGCATGAGCACGCTGGCAATCGTGCGGCGCGAGACCGGGAGCCTGCGGTGGCCGCTGTTCCTGTTCGCGTACATGACGACGCTCGCGTGGATCGTCAGCTTCTGCGTCTATCAGGGCGGGAAGCTCCTCGGGTTCGAATAGTTACCGATTTTTCCGGCGCCGCGTGTCGATCCGCGCCCGGCTCGTTCGACCCAGGGCTAGAAAGGACACCCACGGCGACGACGGTGCGCGTGCGCGACGGCAAGACGACGACGACCGACGGCCCGTTCGCCGAGACGCGCGAGCAGCTCGGCGGCTACTATCTCATCGAGGCAAAGGACCTCGACGAGGCGACGATGATCGCGGCGAAGATCCCGAGCGCGCGGTTCGGCTCGATCGAGGTCCGGCCCGTCGTCAGGTACTAAGCCGAGATGCTGACGCGCGCGCTCGCCGAGGTGTTTCGCGCCGAGCGGCCGCGCGTGCTGGCGACGACGATCCGCGCGACGAACGGCGATTTCGATCTCGCCGAGGAGGTCGTCCAGGACGCGTTCGCCGAGGCGATCGCGCGCTGGCCCACCGAAGGTGCGCCCGCGGAGCCGCGCGCCTGGCTCATCGCGGTCGCGCGGAACAAGGCGATCGACACGATCCGCCGCCGGATCAAGCTGCGCGCGATCGTGGCGGCGGTCGACCCTGGCGAGCGGTTCGCCGCCGAGCCGGTCGCGGTCTCCGACGACCGCCTGCGGCTGATGTTCACGTGCTGCCACCCGGCGCTCGCCCGGGAGACGCAGGTGGCGATGACCTTGCGGACGCTCGCCGGGCTCACGACGGAGGAGATCGCGCGCGCGTTCCTGACGTCGACGGAGGCGATGGCGCAGCGGATCGTCCGCGGGAAGGGAAAGATCACGGCGGCGGGGATCCCGTACGAGGTGCCCGAGGCGGGGCAGCTGCCGGCGCGGATGGATGCGGTGATGGCCGTCGTGTACCTGGTGTTCAACGAGGGCTACGCGGCGACGGCGGGCGACGCGTGGATCCGGCGCGATCTGTGCGGCGAGGCGATCCGCCTGGCGCGGCTGCTGGTCGAGCTGGTGCCGGGCGCCGCGGAGCCGCGGGGGTTGCTCGCGCTGATGCTCCTGCACGACGCGCGGCGCGATGCGCGCGTGGATGCGGCGGGGGACGTGGTGCTGCTCGAGGAGCAGGACCGGGCGCGCTGGGATCGGGCGGCGATCATCGAAGCCCTGGCGCTGGTGCCGCTGGCGCTCGGCGGCGATGCGGCGAACGGCCCGGGGGCCTACGCGATCCAGGCGGCGATCGCGGCGCTGCACGCGCAGGCGGCGCGCGCGGAGGACACGGACTGGCCGCAGATCGCGGCGCTGTTCGGCGAGCTCCACGCGCGGCAGCCGTCGGCGATCGTCGCGCTCAACCGCGCGGTGGCGGTGGCCATGGCCCACGGCCCGGCGGCCGGCCTGCCGCTGGTCGACGTGCTCCGCGCCGAGCTGAGCACCTACCACCTGCTCCACGCGGCGAGGGCTGATCTATTGCGCCGGCTCGGCCGTCCGGCGGAGGCCGCGGCCGCCTATCGCGAGGCCCTGCGCCACGTGGGCAACTCCCCCGAGCGCCGCTTCCTCGAGCGCCGCCTCGCCGACGTCGCCTGAGCCCGCGTCTTCGCGGGCGATCTGCTCCGTACAGGCGCTGGCGGCGGAGCCGACAAGCCGATCGACAGAGACCGCGATTTCTTCGCGGGCTCTGTCCCCGGGTCGGCCCCGCTCTTCGGCCGGCCACCGGACAGGGGGCTAGCGGGTGAGCTTGCGGTACTCGTTGATGTGGCGGATGGCGGCGCGCGAGTCGCCGGACTGGTCGAAGAGAGTGGCGAGGTTGTAGTGCGCCTCGGCCAGCTGGCCGTCGAGCTCCAGGGCGCGGCGGTACATGTCGATCGCGTCGCCCTCCTTGCCCGCGTCCTGCGCCAGCACGCCGAGGTTGTAGTAGGCCGTCGCGTCACCGGCATCGACGTCGAGGGCGCTCTTGAAGCAGTCGCGCGCGGCCGCCGCGTCGCCGCTCTCGGCGAACAGGCGGCCGAGGTTGATCCACGCCTCCGTGCATTCGGGCCGCAGGCGGAGCGAGCGCCGGTACGCGTCGATCGCGGCGACCGGATCGCGCTCCTCCAGCGTCACGCCGCGGGCGAGCCACTGGTCGGCCGTCGCGGGCGAGACCGCGACGGGCACCGGCGCGTCCGGGCCGCGCGGCAGTTCGCGCAGCTCGCCGAGGACGGGCGGCGGCTCCGCGGGCGCGATGTCGAGCTGGAACGGCAGCGCGAGCTGGCCCGCATGCGCCCCGGCCTCCGCCGTTCCGCGCACGTGCACTTGCCCCGCGCGCGCCTCGACGGTGAGCTCGGCGAGGGTCGCGCCCGGCGGCAACGCCTGCTGGATGCGGGCGAGCTCGCGCCGCACGCGCGGCAGCGGCAACCCGGCGTCGACCAGCGCTTTCACCGTGCGCAGCGCCGACAGGTCGCGGAACGAGAGCTGCGCCGGCACCGTGTTCGACGCGCCGACCAGGCCCGCGCGGATGCAGCTGCGAACGGCCGATTCGGGCAGCCCGATCAGCTGCGCGGCGTGGCGCGCGGAGTAGCTCGTCCACACCGGCGCATGATCGCCGCGGAGGCGTGAGAGTCAAGATCGCAGTACCGTGCGCCGGTGACATTGCTGGTCCGGCCGCGCGGCGCGACGCACCTCCTCGTCCTCGCGCACGGCGCCGGCGCCGGCATGCGCCACGTGTTCCCCGAGGAGCTCGCGGCCGCGCTCGCCGCCGAGCGCATCGCGACGTGGCGCTACGAATTTCCGTACATGGCCGCCGGCAAGAAGCTCCCCGACCGCCCCGCGGTCGCGGAGGCGGCCGTGCGCGAGGCCTGGGCCGCGGCCGGCCGCGCGACGAGGCTGCCCGCGTTCGCCGGCGGCAAGTCGTTCGGTGGCCGCATGACCTCGCAGGCCCACGCCGCCGCCGCGCTCCCCGGCGTACGCGGCCTGGTGTTCGCAGGCTTCCCGCTGCATCCTCCCGACAGGCCCGCCATCACGCGCGCGGCTCACCTGCCGGATGCCGCCGGGCCGCTCCTGTTCCTGCAGGGCACGCGCGACGAGCTCGCCCCGCTCCGCCGCCTGCGCCCGGTGCTCGCAAGGCTCGGCGAGCGCGCCGAGCTCCACGTCGTGCGCGGCGCTGACCACGCGTTCGCCGTCCGCGGGCGCGCCGATACCGACGTCATCGCCGAGCTCGCCGTCACGACCGCTGCGTGGATGAGACGCATCGCGCCGTGATCCGCTACGCTGCTCCCGTGCGCGCGTGCGGGCTCGCCGGGTTGCCGCTGCTGACGGTCGTCGCGGCGTGCCACGTCACGTCCGAGCTCGAGTCGACGCGCCCCGGCGCCACCCGCCGCATCCACCACCCCGAGCAGGCCCAGCCGCGCCGGGCCGCGATGGTGCTCGCGGCCGATGGTCACCTCCGGTTCGTCGAGCCGCTGGAGTGCCCGAGCGAGGATATCGCCGAGCAGGCCGATACGATCGAGGTCGCCACACGCCCGAACCTCGCGACGTTCGTCGTCGGTCTGATCGTCTCGTCGGCGGGCGCGATCGCGACCGCGAACGGCGCCATCGGCGGCAACGGCACCACGGCCGGGCTCGGCGTCGCCGGCCTGGCCGTCGGGCTCCCGTTCGCCATCGGCCCCTGGCTCGGCCTCCGCACCGAGCTGCGCGCCGGCCCTGCGAAGCCTGCCGTCACGACCGTCGGGCCGCTCGAGCCGTGCGGTGACCGCGCGCTCGTCGGCCACGCCGCCACGCTCACGGTCAACGGCATGGAGGTGTACGGCACCATCGGCGCCGACGGCGTGTTCGCGGTCTCACCGTTCACGCTGCTCGACGTCTACCAGGTCGCGCAGGTCACCGCGTGGGACGTCTCCGCCACGATCGATGGCGAGGGTCCACCTCGCACGCTCAGCACCGTGATCGAGGGCGCCGCCCTCGCGAAGGCGGCCGCCGCGTACCTCGAGCACGCCGACTTCGACGCCGCGGTCGCGCCGCTCCGCCTCGTGCCGACCGTGCAGTCCGGCCCGCCGCGCATCAGCCTCACGCAGACGGACACCGGGGTCGCCGCGCGCGTCGTGCTCGGCGTCCACAACGCGGGTCCCGGCGAGGTCTACGCGCTGCGCGGGCAGATCACCTCGTCGCTCCCCGCCCTCGATGGCCGCGTGATCTACGTCGGCCACCTCGCGCGTGACAAGGGAGCGGCGCGCGAGCTCTTGATCCCGCTCTCGCCCGCGCAGGGCGTCGCGCTTCGCGGCGCCACGGTGGACATCTCCATCGAGCTCCGCGACGCCCACGGCACCTCGCCGACCACGCCGTTCCGGTTTCACGGCCCGATCCTCGACGACGCCCCCCGCTGATGAAGGTCGCCATCATCGGTTCTGGCATCGCCGGCCTCGGCGCCGCGTGGGCGTTCCGCGCCACCGCCCACGAGGTGACCGTGCTCGAGGCGGCCGCGCTGCCCGGCGGGCACGTCCTCACCGTCGACACCCCCGGCGGCGTGCCGGTCGACATGGGCTTCATCGTCCACAACCGCGAGAACTATCCGCACTTCTGCGCGCTGCTCGCGGAGCTCGGCGTCCCCACGCGCGCGACGTCGATGGCGTTCTCCGTCGCGACGGGCGGCGTGGAGTGGGGGAGCGCGTCGCTCTCGGCGATGTTCGCCGATCGTCGGCTGCTCGCGTCGCCGCGGCACTGGCGGTTCCTGGTCGAGGTCGTGCGGTTCCTGCGCGGGGCGCGGCGCGATCTGGCGGAGCGGTCGGCGCTGATCCGGTCGACCTCTGTCGACGAGTACCTCGCCGCGCGCCGCGTGCACCCGGATGTCCGCGCGCGCTTCATCGTGCCGCTCGCGGCCGCGCTGTGGTCGCTCGCGCCCGATCACTGCGGCGCGTTCCCCGCCGAGACGTACCTGCGCTTCCTCGACCAGCACGGCATGCTGAGCCCGACCGCCGCGCTGCCGTGGCGCACGATCATCGGCGGCAGCCGCGTCTACGTCACCGCCCTGCTCGCGCGCCTGCGGGCGCGGCCGGGCTTCGCGCTCGAGCTCGGCGCGCCGGTCGAGACGCTCGCGCGCGATCCCGCCGGCGTCACGCTGGCCGTGGGCGGTCGGGCGCGCCGCTTCGATCGCGTGATCGTGGCGACGCACGCAGACACCGCGCTCGCCCTCCTCGCCGCGCCGACCGACGCCGAGCGCCGCGTGCTCGGCGCCTTCCGCTACAGCCGTAACCGCACCGTCCTGCACACGGACCGCGCGTTCCTGCCGGCGAGCCCGCGCGCGCACGCGGCGTGGAACTACGTCGCCGATCCGGACACGGCGCGCGTGGCCGTGACGTATTCGATGACGATCCTCCAGGGCCTCCCCGACGCGCCCTACCTGGTGACCCTGAACCCGCGCCACGATCCGCGCGGCATCCTCCACGAGGCGTGGCTCGACCACCCGCAGTTCGACCGCGCCGCGCTCGACGCACAAGGTGAGCTCGCCGCCCTCGGTACGGGCCTGCGCACCGCGTACGCGGGCGCCCACGCGCGCTTCGGCTTCCACGAGGACGGCATGCGCTCGGGGCTCGCCGCGGCCGCGCGCACGCTCGCCGAGGACGGCGCGTGATCTCGAGCCTCTATCGCGGCGAGCTGATGCACGCGCGCGCCGACCACCTCGCGCGCCGGGTGTTCCGGTATCCGATCTACATGGCCGCGATCGAGCTCGGCGAGCTGCCCGCGCTCGACCGCGCGCTGCGCCTGTTCTCGCGCAACGGGCGCAACCTGTTCGCGCTGTACGACGCCGACTACACGACGCCGCTCGAGGGGGGCACGACCACGCTCATCACGAACCTGCGCGTGGCGGGCTACACGTTCAACCCGGTCAGCTTCTTCCTCCAGCGCGACGCCAGCGGCGCCATCGCGAGCGTCGTCGCCGAGGTCAACAACACGTACGGCGGCCGCCACTGCTACGCGCTCGGCGCGGCGGAGCGGCTGCCGGATCGCCGCGGCCGCGTGGGCTTCCGCGCGACGCGCGAGCTGTTCGTCTCGCCGTTCCTGCACGGGCCCGCGAGCTACGAGTTCTGGTTCGACGCCAGGCCAGGCGCCGCCGACCTCGGCGTCGAGATGTACGTCGATCAGCCGAGCGGTCGCACGTTCACCGCGCGCTTCACGGGCACGCGTGCGGAGCTCACGGACGGTGCACTTGCTCGCGCGGCGGTGCGCTACCCGCTGCTGACGGCGCAGGTGATCGGCCTCATCCACTACGAGGCGATCAAGCTGCGCCTGCTCGGCGTGCCGTACCGCCGGCCCGGCGCCGATCACCGGCCACTCGATGTAGATTGGTCGGATGGGAACCTGGGGTCACGGCAACCTCGACAGTGACTACGCACGCGACGAGCTGGCGAGCCGCTCGGCGGCGTTGATCCACAGCCTGCTGCTGCGGGCGGCGCGCCCATCGAGCCGCGAGTCGGATGAATACGACTACACGACGCTGTTCGTGGAGTTCGAGCTGCTGTTCGCGCTCGACGCGGCGGGCCTGCTCTCCGGCCACTCGCTACCGCGCTCGGAGCTGGTGGAGCGGCTGGCGGCCGACTACCTCGCGGGCTGGGACGCGTACATCGACGAGCTCGAGCCAACGGCGGAGCACGAGTTGAAGCGGCGCGAGGTCATCGACGCGACGTTCGCGCGCTTCGCGCAGCTCTGCTCGAAGCACGACGACGAGAGCAAGCCCCACGCCCTCCCGGCTCCGCCCGCCGAAGCCGCCGAGCCCGAGGCCGCGCCCCCCGAGGCCCGCGCTTCCAAGCCCAACACTTCCAGGCCCAAGGCCTCGCGCCCCGCGCCCACGGCCTCGCGCCCCGCGCCCACAGCCTCCAGCCCCAAAGCCTCCAAGCCCAAAGCCTCCAGGCCCAAAGCCTCCAAGCCCAAAGCCTCGCGCCCCAAGCCTCGCGCGCCGTCGCGGAAGCCGAAGCCCGGAGCCACCCGCGCCCGCGCCCGCTGACGCTCCGCTACGCCTTCATCAGCAGCAGCTGATGATCCCCGAGCGTCCGCTCCGCAAACGCGGCCTCGCTGAACGCGAGGTACATCAGCCACGTCCTGACGAACGGCTCGTCGAACCCCAGCGCCCGCACCGCCGGCAGCTGCGCCAGGAATCGGTCTCGCCACGCCCGCAGCGTCGGCGCGTAGTCCGGCCCGATGTCCAAGGACTCCGCCACGGAGAACCCGACGGGCCCGGCCGCCGCCTGGATCGCCGCCAAAGACGGGATGCACGAGCCGGGAAAGATGTACGTCTGCATCCAGTCGACCCGCCGCCGGTACGCGTCGAAGCGCGCATCCGGCATCGTGATGGTCTGGAGCGCGAACCGCCCGCCGGGGACAAGCGCGCGCGCGCACGCCGCGAAATACGCGGGGAAGAAGTCGTACCCGACCGCCTCGAGCATCTCGATCGAGACGACCTTGTCGAACGTGCCGCGGACCTCGCGGTAGTCACAGCGCCGGATCTCCACGCGCTCGCTCAGGCCCGCGGCGGCGACGCGCTCCTGCGCGAGCTCGTGCTGCTCGCGCGACACCGTGATCGCCGTGACGCGACAGCCGCGCGTCCGCGCCGCGTGGATCGCCATGCCGCCCCAGCCGCACCCGATCTCGAGCAGATGATCGCGCGGCGACAGCGCCAGCTGATCGCAGAGCCGATCGAGCTTGGCGCGCTGCGCGTCGGCGAGCGAGGTCGCGCCACCGGCGTAGATAGCCGAGGAATAGCTCATCGTGTCGGCGTCGAGGAACAGCCGGTAGAATGCGTTCCCGAGGTCGTAGTGCGCGTGGATATTGCGCGCGCTGCCGGCCGGCGTGTTCTCCGACGCGCGATGGCGCAGCAGAGCCGGGAGCTGGGCCAGCCAGGTGATCGGCGACTCGAACCCGCGCGCGGACGTGCCGCGCAAGAACGCGCGGACGGCGCCAACGACGTCGTCGCTCGTCCACTCGCCGGCGACGAACCCCTCGCCCGCGCCCATCTCACCGCGCAACAGCATCCGCAGCCACAAGCGGTCGTCGCGCACGTGGGCGCGCGCTTCGGGGGGACCACCGCCTCCGAGCCGCACGACCTCGCCCGACGGCATCTCGAGGTCCAGGCGCCCGCGCGTCCAGCGCGCGCGTAGCTGCGCGACGGCGGCCCAGCGCAGCGCGCGGCCAGCGAGTGGGACCAGCCGGGGGAGCGGGGCGATCAGGGGGTGAGCGACAGTGGCCGTCACGGTCGTCCGGACCTTACTTCGCAGCCTTGTCGTGCGTCACGGTGACGACTGTCGTGATGCCGCCCCGCGCCCAGAACTTTCCGGTCACGGTGGCGTGGCGCGGCGCGATCGCGGCCACGAGATCATCGCAGATCTGGTTCGTCACGGCCTCGTGGAACGCGCCCTCGTCGCGGTAGCTCCACAGGTAGAGCTTGAGCGACTTGAGCTCCACGCACAGCTCGTCGGGTACGTAGTCGATCAGGATGGTGGCAAAGTCAGGCTGCCCGGTCAGCGGGCACAGGCAAGTGAACTCCGGGGCTTCGAACGCGATGTGGTAGCCGCGACCACGCCGCGGGTTCGGGAACGTGTCCAGCTGCTTGCTCGGGCGCGTCGTCATGCGGGCCGGTGCATAGCACAACGAGATCGCACGAGAGACTGGCCAATCCGATCGGCTTGTCGCATAGTGGTCGTGCGACATTCGTCGCCGAGAACACGAGCGGTAGACCCATTCCGGTACACAACGCTTCGTGAGCTTCGCAACGGGCCGCTGCGCCCATAACGAAGGCTTCGACCCGGGAACCGCCGCAATGATGCTGGCGGGCCGCGAGTCGGGGCTCTGGCTCATGCCAGGGGAGGTCAGAGCAAACATGCCAAGTACCAGACGTAGCTCGCTGAGGGGAACGACTTCGTAAACCCCTCTGGCTTCTCCGGCCGCCGCTGTGGCGACCGGTATAGCTAGGAGCAAACGGGCCCGCCTCTGGGGCCCGTTATTTTTTTCGGCTGACGCGGCGGACCGCCGCCGAAAATGCAAACGTCGCCTCCGCGGGCGACGTCCGATGGCCACAACTCGAATTTTGCGAACGGGCGAGACGCTAGAACGTGAAGATCTGGTCCGGCCGCTTCTCGGCCGGCTTGGGGGCCGCCGTCTCCTGCTTCGGCTTGATGACCGGCGGCGGGGGATCGACCGCGTAACGCGCGGCGGCGCTCGTCATCGGAGCGGGCGCGACCGCGGGGCGAGCGACCTGTGGCGCGGCCTCGACGGGGCGAGCCGGGGTCGGCGCGGCCTGGCGCGGGGCCGGCGGGATCATGGCGGTCCGCTGCGGGAGCGGAGCAGGCGTGGCCGGGCGAGCCGGCGCAGGCTCGCTGGGGTCCGACTCGAGGAAGTCCCCGACCCGCGTCTCCACGAACTGGCTCATCGAGATGTTGTTGGTCTCGCAGAACGCCTTGAGGCGCTCGTACGTCGTCCGGCTTACCGAGATGCTCCGGCGAGTTTGCTTCTTGGCCATAATAATTCCTTACGCTACGGGTAGGGTACCGTCAAGGCTAACACTACTAGCCTTGGACTCCCGTCTACGTGCGAGAAGCTAAGGGTTGGGTCTGACAGCCAAGCGATCGAAACCTCACGAGAACATCGTCAGGATCGCCACGATCACGAGTGATCCCGCTCAGATCCGAAACGATCGCGAAAAAATCCACGGGGATCAGGTCCTCGCTTCGACCGGTACGCGCCCGAGCCAGTCCGTCGCGCGCAGGCTCGAGACCAGCTCGGCCTCGCGCGACCCGGGCTCCGGCATCACGTCGTAATCCCACCGCACCAGCGGCGGCAGCGACATGAGGATCGACTCCACGCGCCCGTTCGTCTTGAGGCCAAACAGGGTCCCGCGGTCGTAGATGAGGTTGAACTCGACGTACCGCCCGCGCCGGATCAGCTGCCAGTTGCGCTCGGCCTCGCCGTACGGCTCGCGGTGCCGGCGCTTGACGATCGGGAGGTACGCGGCCACGAACGCGCGCCCGAGGTCCTGCACGAACGCGAAGATGTCCTCCGGCGGGTGCTCGCCCTTGCCGCCCAGGTAATCGAAGAACAGGCCACCCACGCCGCGCGTCTCGTTGCGGTGCGGCAAAAAGAAGTAGTCGTCGCACCACGCCTTGAACCGGTCGTAGTCGCCCACCGGGCGATGGCGCTCGCACACGTCGAGCAGCGTCTGGTGGAAGTGCACCGCGTCGGCGCGCTCGAGGTAGTAGGGCGTGAGGTCGGCGCCGCCGCCGAACCACAGCGCGTTGCCCTTCGTCAGGCAGCGAAAGTTCGCGTGCGTCGTCGGCGCCATCGGGGAGCGCGGATGGAGCACGAGCGAGACGCCCGTGGCGCGGAACACCCTGCCCTCGCCCGGCATGTGGTCGGCCAGCTCCGCGGGCAGCTCTCCCTCGACGCTCGACCAGTTGACGCCCGCCTTCTCGAACACCGCGCCACCGGCGAGCACGCGCGCGATACCGCCGCCGCCGCCGGGACGCTGCCAGGCATCGGTGGAGAACTGCGCCGTGCCGTCCGCATCCGCCACGGCGCGACAGATGTCACTCTGCAGATCCGAATAGAACTTGGCCGCGCGATCGAAGAGGTCGGACACGCGCGCATGCTAACATCGGCGGGCGCAGGCGAGCTCGTTGCATGTGAGCCTGCGCGACTAGAACTTCATGTGGGCCGCGATTCGCCTTATCCGTGCGTTACGGGTCTTCGCCGTTATCTTCCTCAGTTACATGTGGCGGGTGTCGTGGGCGAGGCTCTGGCCGGCGCGCTATGGAACGCGCGAGCGCTGGAAGAAGCTGCATCGCCGGAACGCGCGCCGCATGTTCCGTGGCTTCGTGTCATTGCGCGGCGTGTACATCAAGCTCGGCCAGATCCTCTCCGTCATGGGGACGTTCCTCCCGCGCGAGTACACCGAGGAGCTCGAGGGCCTGCAGGACGATGTCCCGCCGGCGACGTACAACGAGGTCCGCAAGACGTTCGTCGCCGCGTTCGGTAAGGAGCCGGAGCAGGCGTTCGCGAGCTTCGCGCGCACGCCGATCGCGGCCGCGTCGCTCGGTCAGGTGCACGAGGCGCGCAACGCCGCCGGCGAGCGCCTGGCGGTGAAGATCCTCTACCCGAAGGTCGCGACGATCATCGCCGTCGACCTGCGCGTGCTCGGCTGGGCCGTGCGGCTCATGCAGGCGTTCGTGCCCGTGCAGCAGATCGACCGCGTCCATCAACAGCTCGGTGACATGCTGGTGCGCGAGACCGATCTCGTGAACGAGGCGCTGTGCGTCGAGCGGATGGCGAAGAACTTCGAGAGCGATCCGGACATCCTGTTCCCGAAGGTCTACCCGGAGTGGAGCGCGAAGACGGTGATGACGATGTCCTTCATGGACGGCGTCAAGATCACGAAGAAGGATGCGCTGGCCTCGCTGCAGCTCGACCCGTACGACGTCGCCACGAAGCTCGTGAAGGCGTTCTACAAGCAGCTCTTCATCGATCGCTTCTTCCACGCCGATCCGCACCCCGGAAACTTCTTCGTACAGCGGGGGCCCGAGGGCCAGGTCCGCATCGTCGTGCTCGATCTTGGCTCGGCGACGGAGCTGTCGCCGAACCTCGCGAACGGCATGTTCGACATCCTGCAGGGCCTGATGACGCGCAAGGACGACCTCGTGGTGCGCGGCATCGACGAGATGGGCTTCATGGCCGCCGGCGGCGACCGCGCGCTGCTGGAGTCGACGGTGCGCAAGTACTTCGAGAAGCTCTTGAGCATCAACATCTCGGACTTCTCGAAGATCGATCCCGCCGTGGCGCAGCAGCTCCACGACCCGGACATGAAGAAGGCCGAGCTCCGCGAGCTGATGAAGTCCGTGGCGTATCCCGAGGGCTGGTTCTACGTCGAGCGCGCGGCCGTCATCATGTTCGGCCTGCAGACGACGCTCGCCCCGAAGCTCAACGGTCTCCAGGTCGGCTTCCCGTACATCATGCAGTTCATGATGGAGAGCACCGCGAAGAAGATGGCGGCGCCCGCGCCCCCGGTCCCGGCGGCTCCTCCCAAAGCGCCTGATCCGGTCGAGAAGAAGGAGAGCGCCGAAGAGGCGCTCCTCAACTAGTCCCTTCTTGCCCGAGCGGCGGCGCACGGCGACAAGGTCGTTGAATGCCCACAGCGACAAGCCGCGGCTGCGCCTGCGATAATTTCGCGATGCGCTCGTCTCGCTCGCTGTTCCTCGTCGCTGTCCTAACCGCGTGCGGCGCGCACCACGATCTCGCGACGCCCGACGCGTCCGCCCCCGACGCCCCGTCCGGCGACCCGTGCACCGGCGATGTCACGCGCTGCTCCGCGGGGGACTGGCAGAAGTGCGTCGGCGGCGTGTTCCAGACGAGCGACACCTGCAGCGCCACGTGCTCGGCGAACCTCGGCTGCGTCGCGTGCGATCCGACGGTCGGGGCGGCGACGTGCGCCGGTAGCGACGTCGTGGCGTGCAACGCCGACGGCTCGTTCGGGGCGATGATGCAGGCGTGCGGCGCGGGTACGACGTGCTCGGCGGGCGCGTGCACGAACGTGTGCACGGCCGACGGCGTCGATCTCGTGTACGTCGTCGACGAGCAGAACGACTTCCTGAGCTTCGATCCCCGGAAGCTGCCCGGCGATCCGTTCGTGAAGATCGGCACGCTCGCCTGCCCGACGACGCAGCCCTCGATCCAGTCCGGCAACGCGATGGTGATGCCGTTCTCGATGGGCGTCGATCGCGACGGCAAGGCGTGGGTCGAGTACACGAGCGGCGAGGTCTTCAACGTCTCGCTCACCGACGCGTCGTGCACCGCGAGCGGCTACGTCGCGCGCGCCGGCGGGATGGACCTGTTCGGCATGGGCTTCGTGACCGACTCGGCCACCGCCACGACGGAGAAGTTGTTCACGGCCGGCGGCGGGGACAGCGCGGGGCCGATGGGCAAGCTCGCGGTCGTCGATACGCACGCGGGCATGTACACGCCGACGCAGGTCGGCACGCTGACGGCGGCCTCGGACTTCAGCCCGGAGCTGACGGGCACGAACGAGGCGAAGCTGTACGGCTTCTTCCCCGTCATCACGAGCGGCCCGGCGTACGTGCAGGAGATCGATCGCACGAGCGGCGCGCCCGTCGGCTCGACGTACCCGCTCGGCACGACGGGCCTCGGCAACCAGATCCGCGACTGGGCCTTCGCGCAGTGGGGCGGCGTCTTCTACATCTTCGTCACGACCACGGACGCCAACGGCGTCACCGACTCCACGGTCCGCGCGATCGACAAGGCGACCGGCGCGTACGCGATCGTGATCGACAACCTCGCGTTCAACATCGATGGCGCGGGCGTCTCGACGTGCGCGCCGTCGGTCGTGCAGTAATCTCGGAGGCATGACGTTCGACATCGTCGTCGCGGCGGATCTCGACTGGGGCATCGGCAAGACCGCCGGGCTGCCGTGGCCGCGCCTCAAGGCGGACCTCGCGCACTTCCGCCGCATCACGAGCGAGGCGCCGGAGGGGCAGCGCAACGCGATCGTGATGGGCCGCAAGACGTGGCAGAGCACCGAGGTGAATAGCAAGCCGCTGCCGCGCCGGTGGAACCTCGTGGTCTCGCGCGGCGGCATCGCGGGCGAGGCGCCGGCGGGCGCGGCGTACGAGACCTCGCTCGAGGCGGCGCTGGTCGCGTGTGACGCCGCGCCCGATCTGGCGACGGTGTTCGTGGTCGGCGGCGCGGAGATCTTTCGCCTCGCGCTCGCCGATGCGCGGCTGCGCTGGGTCTACCTGACGCGCGTCGAGGGGCGCTTCGCGTGCGACACGCACCTGCCGGATCTCGACGCCGCCGGCTTTCGCGCCGAGCCCACATGGCCGGTCGTGGCGCACGAGGATAACGGCGTGCGCTATCGGATCGAGCGGCTCGCGCTGGCTACCAGAGCTTGAACTTGGGCGAGATGCCGAGGAGCAGGCCGTAGGGGTCGCTGCCGGAGAGGATGCCCACGAGCGCCACGACCGAGAGGTCCAGGTGGTCGTTCGGCGAGAACTGGATGCCGGCGGTGAGCGCCAGCTGCGACGCGTCCGACGAGCGGTACCAGACGCCGCCCGCCTCGCCGAGGAACGACCAGCGGTTGTCGACGATCTCGTACTCGAGGTCGAGGCCCGCCTCGGCGCCGACGGGCCGCTTCGCGCCCGTGCTGTGCGGATCGTCGAGGCCGCCGAGCTCGAGCACGAGGTGCCACGGGCCGCCGTGATAGCCGAGCAGCAGCACGCCCTCGATGCCGATCCCGTGCGCGGCGACCCCGACGGGCAGCTTCGGCCCGACCTGGAGGCCGAGACCGTACGCGCGGTCCGCCACCTCGTCGACGTGGTCGAACAGGCCGACCTTCGCGCTCGCCCAGAGGTTGTCGCGCTGGAGGTGATCGAAGAGCACCGTGTGCCCCGCGCCCTCGGCGCCGAGCGCGCCATCGAGGTCGAGCTCGAAGTTCTTCATGATGCCGACGTCGAGCTCGAAGTCGGGCACCACGATGCGCGACGCGCCCGGGCCCTTCACCGCGCCGACCTGCAGATCGAGCTCCGTCACGCCCGGCTGCTCGATCTCGAGATCGGTCGGCTCGAACCGCGGGTGCGGGCCGGCGCCCGCCGTCCGGGCCCGGGCGACGAGCAGCGCCGCCGCTATGCCGAGGAGCCGCCTCACACCGCGACGGCGAACTTGATGAACGGGTGGTGGGTGTAGCCCTCGAGCTGGACGTCCTCGAACGTCATCGCGAGGGTGGGCTTCTCCGCGAGCACGAGCCTGGGCAGCGGCCGCGGATCGCGCGCGAGCTGCGTCCGCACGCCCTCGACGTGGTTCACGTAGATGTGCGCGTCGCCGAGCGTGTGGATGAAGTACCGCGGCGCGAGCTCGCACTCCTGGGCGACCATCGCCGTCAGCAGCGCGTAGCTCGCGATGTTGAACGGCACGCCGAGCGCGAGATCCGCCGAGCGCTGGTAGAGCTGGCAGTCGAGCCAGCGGTCCTGCACGTAGAACTGGAACAGCGCGTGGCACGGCGGGAGCTTCATGCGCGGCAGGTCCGCGACGTTCCAGGCGCTCACGATCAACCGGCGCGAGGTCGGGTCATTCTTGATCGCCGCGATCACCTGGCGGATCTGGTCGATCCCGGTCCCGGGCCCGGGCCCTGCGCCCGCCCCGCCGTCGTACCCGCCCCAGTTGCGCCACTGCGAGCCATAGATCGGTCCGAGCTCGCCGCTGGGGTCGGCCCACGCGTCCCAGATCGGCGTGTGCTGCGTGAGGTCGTCGTTGATGTTCGTGGAGCCGCGCAGGAACCAGACGAGCTCGCGCACCACGGCGGGAAACAGCACCTTCTTCGTGGTGACGAGCGGGAACCCCTCCCGCATGTCGTAGCGGGTCTGCGCGCCGAACAGCGAGAGCGTGCCGGTGCCGGTGCGGTCCGCCCGGCGCTCGCCGTGCTCGAGCACCTGACGCAGCAGATCCAGGTACGGACGCATCCCTTGCGTATAGCATCCCCGTGTGACCGAACCGACGCCCGTGACGATCGAGGAGCTGCTGGGGCACTACGGCGGCATCTTGCTCGACGCGTACGGCGTGCTCGTCGATGCGCGTGGCCCGTTGCCGGGCGCGGTCGAGCTGATCGCGGCCCTCATCGCTCGCGACGTGCCCTACGCGATCGTGACGAACGACGCGTCGCGCTCGCAGACGACGTACGCCGCGCGCTTCGCCGGCTACGGCATGGCGATCCCCGCCGAGCGCGTCGTCACGTCGGGCAGCTTGCTCCCCGGCTTCCTCCGCGCCCACGGGCTCGAGGGCGCGCGCACCGCCGTCCTCGGCACCGATGACTCGCGCGCGTACATCACCGCCGGTGGCGCCGTTCCGTTGCCGCTGACCGCCGGCATGGAGATCGACGCGCTCGCCGTCTGCGACGACGATGGCTTCCCGTTCCTGCAGGGCATCGAGCTCGCTCTCTCCGCCGTGGTCCGCGCGCTCGACGCCGGTCGCGCGCCCGTGCTCGTCCTGCCGAACCCCGACCTCGTCTATCCAAAGGGCGACGGCGAGCTCGGCTTCACCGCCGGGGCCATCGCGCTGCTGATCGAAGCCGCGCTCGACCGGCGGTTCCCCGCGCTGCGGCTCACGTTCGCGCGCCTCGGCAAACCGGAGCCGCATCTGTTCGCGCACGCCGCCGGGCTCCTCGGTGTCCCGCCGCGCCGCCTCGTGATGATCGGCGACCAGCTCGAGACGGACGTCGCCGGCGCACGCGCCGCGGGCATCGACGCCGCGCTCCTCGCGGGCGTGTCGCGCTGGGAGCACGCGCGCGCGGCCGGGCTCGAGGCGAACACCGCCGCCCTCGACGCGGATCGCCCGCGCCGCCCGTTCGTCGCGCCCGCGTATCTCCTGCAGAGCATCGCGCCATGATCCAGCGGTTCTGCTTCGTGAAGCTCCTCGATCACGAGGCGCCCGGGCGCGCCGAGCTCGCGGGTCGGATCCGCGCCGCCCTCGCCGAGGCCGGGTGCGACGCAGTTGTCGGGATTCCGGCAGATGGATCCGCCGCGCGCTGGGATCTCTCGCTCCTCATCACCGAGGGCACGCTGGCCACGTGGCATGCCCTCGCCGCGCGCCCGGCGGTGGTCGCCGTCCTCGACGATCTGACGGCGCGGGCCACCGTGGTGAAGGCGTGGACGTTCGAGGCGCCCGACGCAACATAGTGTCTCGCGCGCGCCGCGAGCGACGCGCGCGCGATGGTCTACGGTGCGCGCATGACCACGCTGTTCACTCCGTTCACTCTCGGCCGCCTCCAGCTGCCGAACCGCATCGTGATGGCCCCGATGACGCGCTCGCGCGCGATCGGCAACGTCCCCGACGCCGAGACCGCGAAGTACTACGCGTCGCGCGCGTCCGCCGGCCTCCTCATCACCGAGGGCACGGCGCCGTCGCCGAACGGCCTCGGCTACGCGCGCATCCCCGGTCTGTACAGCCCCGCGCAGATCGCGGGCTGGCGCGGCGTCGCGACGGCGGTGCACGCCGCGGGCGGACGGATCTTCGTGCAGCTCATGCACACGGGGCGCGTGGCGGCGGTGCAGAACCTGCCGGCGGGCGGGCGCATCGTGGCGCCGTCGGCGATCGCCGCACCGGGCAAGATGTACACGGACACCGCCGGCATGCAGGACCACCCGGTCCCCGCCGCGATGACCGAGGCCGACATCACGGCCACGCGCGCGGAGCTCGTGCACGCGTCCAGGTCGGCGATCGAGGCGGGCCTCGACGGCGTGGAGCTCCACGGCGCGAACGGCTACCTGCTCGAGCAGTTCCTCAACACCGCGAGCAACCAGCGCACGGACGGGTACGGCGGGTCGGTCGAGAACCGCGCGCGCTTCGTGCTCGAGGTCGCCCGCGATGTGGCCGCCGCGATCGGCGCGGATCGCCTCGGCATCCGGCTCTCGCCGTTCGGCGCGAACGGCGGCATGGTCGCCGACGCGGACACCGAGAAGCTCTACACCCACCTCGCCACCGAGCTCGCGAAGCTCGGGCTCGCGTACATCCACATGGTCGACCACTCGGCGATGGGCGCGCCGCCGGTCCCGCCCTCGATGCCGGCCGCCGTGCGCGCGGCGTTCACGGGCGCGTACATCCTGTCGGGCGGCTACGACCGCGAGCGGGCCGAAGCGGATCTGGACGCGAAGAAGGGCGACCTCGTCGCGTTCGGCCGCCCGTTCCTGTCGAACCCGCACCTCGTCCAGAAGCTCGAGAAGAACGTCGAGCTCCTGCCGCCGACCCCGGCGACGTTCTTCACGCCGGGCGAGCCCGGCTACAACGACTGGCCGCTGGCGTAAATAGTCTATAGGTTCCCCGCGTGAGCACGACGAGCACGCGGTTCGAGGTCGCGGCGGACGAGGTCGGGCTACGGCTCGACCAGGTGATCCCGCGGCACGTCGCCGGGCTCTCGCGGCGGAAGGCGCGCGCGGTCATCGATCTCGGCGGCGTGTTCGTGGACGCGGCGCGCACGAAGGTCGCGAGCCGAGCGATGCGCGCAGGCCAGGTCGTCGTCGTGAACATCGGCGGCGCGCTCGAGCACGCGAAGGAGGCCGTGGTGCCGCTCGCCGCGGTCGACGCCCCGACGACGCTCGGCGCGCGCGTGGTGCACGTCGATCCGCACGTGATCGTCGTCGACAAGCCGGCGGGGCTCGTCACGGCGCCCACGCCCGAGAGCGATCGCGGCGATCTGTTCGACCAGCTCAAGCGCGCGTACGGCGAGTGCTACCTGGTACACCGGCTCGACCTGCCGACGAGCGGACTCCTCGTGTTCGCCCGGACGCGCGACGCGAACAAGCGCCTCGGCGACGCGTTCGTCCGCCACGACATCGATCGCGAGTACCGCGCGGTGGCGATCGGCGCGGTCTCAGCGCAGACGATCGACGCGCCCGTCGGCGGCAAGCGCGCCGTCACGCACATCACGCCGCTCGAGGCGCTCGGCGGTGAGTCCCGCGACACGCGCGGCGCGACGCTGCTCTCGGTCCGGCTCGAGACCGGCCGCAGCCATCAGATCCGGCTGCACCTCGCCGGGCTCGGGCACCCGGTCGCGGGCGATCACCAGCACGGCGGTGAGACCGGCCGCACCTTCATCCCGAAGGCGCCCCGGCTCGCGCTGCACGCGGCCCTGCTCGGGTTTTCGCACCCGGCGACGGGCGAGCGCGTCCGGTTCGACGCGCCTCTGCCCGACGATCTGTCCGCCTGGATCGAGCGCCTGCGCGGACGCGCAGATTGACCCCCGAGTTGCCAGGAGCGTTCCTGGCGGCTTGGCGGTCAGTCCGGGTGACCGAGCGCTGACGCTCTACCAGCCGTCGCTGCCGTCGTCGCGCTTCTTCTTCTTTCGATCGTCAGGACCGCGCTCGCGCTCGCGCTCCTTCTCCGTCTTGCCGCGACCGGTCGGCCGGCCACCGCCGCCCGGGGGACGGTTGAAGCCGCCCGGAGGACCGCCGGCGGGACGCGGGGAGCTGGGGCGATAGCCGCCGCCCGGAGGACCGGACGGAGCGCCGCCACCGCCGCTCGGCGGACCGCCGGGGCTGTAGCCGCCGCCACCGCCGCCGCCACTGCTGTAGCCGCCGCCACCACCGCCACCCGGCGGGCCGAACGAACGCGGCGCACGCGGATCGCGCTCGCGCGCCTCGTTGATGCGCAGCATCCGACCCTCGAGATCGGTGCCGTCGAGCTCTTGCAGCGCCTGCTGCGCGAACTCCGGCGTCGTCATCTCGACGAAGGCGAAGCCGCGCGGACGGCCCGTCTCGCGGTCCATGATGATGGACACACTGGCGACCTCGCGACCGTTGGCGCCGAACGCCTGACGGAGCGAGAGCTCGCTGGTGTTGTAGTTCAAGTTGCCCACGTAGAGCTTCGTTCCCACGGACTGGTCTCCTAGACGATCGACTGCGGCGCGTTGGTTTCGAGCAAGCAGATGGGCGAACCCCATCCGACGCTCGTCGGGCAGCCTATCACATACGCACGCGTGTCCACCCCCGAACTTGGTGCCGCCCGCCCGGCGCGGCCACGAGGCGGCTGCCGTAGACTGCCCTCGGAGCATGGGGCCCCTGCCGTACCCGCACCGCGCGACGTTCCTGGCGACCACCCTGGTCGTGCCGACGTCCCTCGAGCGCTTGTCGCCCTACCTGGCGCGGCTCGTCTCGGTGCTCCTGTTCGACCACTTCGTCCGCCACCCCATCATCTCCCTCGGCGACGACGACGAGCGCCTCACCGACGAGACCGGACGGCTCCTGGACGCGTCGCACCCCCAGATCGACGACACGTTCGACTGGCTGTTCCGCATCTCGCGCCGCCACGAGGTCCTGTGGCTCCAGCTCAGCCTCGACCCCCACCGGCCGGCGCCGGCCATTCTCTATGCGCGCCAACCCACCCGGCCCACCGCCGAGTGGTTCGCCACCCCCGACATCTCCCTCTCCCTCCAGCTGAACCAGTGCCTGGCCCAGTGGCTCGGGGATCGGCGCCTGCCCGGCGTCGCGCCCCTGCCCGACTTCACCCTCGACGACCTGCGGTCTGCCGCCGGCCGCCTCGCGAACGCCGACGCCGTCCTCGCGCAGCGCGTCGGCGTGGCGAGCGTGCCACCGAACCTCATGACGCCGCCACCGCGCCTCGGCGTCCCGTACCTGCGCGTCCTCGCCGAGCTCTCGCGCGACGCCGCCCGGACGTTCGATCCGAAGATCCTCGAGCTCGATCCGACCCACCCGGTCGCCCGCCGCAACCACTACGTCAGCGGCCTCATGGCCGGCGCCACCGACCGCCGCGACATCCTCCCGCTCGTCGACGAGACGCCGATGTACGGCAAGCCGCACCTGTCGATCTGGGGCGAGCCGTTCGCCGCCGATCGTCCCCTCGAGAACATGGGCGTCCGCCACCAGGGCATCGCCGCGAGCCTGATGCCGGCGAACCCGTACGCCTGCCACAACTACTCGCTGCAGCTCGCCGACGCGAGCCGGCGCGAGGAGAGCTATCGCTGGGCAGACCGCGCCACGGTGGCCGCGCCGCAGTTCGGGTCCGCGCACCTCGACTGCGTGCGGCGGCTGCGGCAGGTCGGCCGCTCCGGTCAGGCGTTCGCCGAGGCACAGTACCGCTGCCGCGAGATCCTCGACCGCGCCGCTGCCGGCAAGCTGCCGCCGAACGACTGGCAGGCGCCGCACCACGCCGCGCTGCTCATCGCGTTCGCGCACCTCGACGTCGGCCGCATCGCGGAGGCGATCGAGCTGGCCGACGACGCGCTCGCGCAGCTCCCGGCCGACGCGCCGACCCGCGAGGCGTTCGCCTGGGCGAGCAAGCGCATCGCGCACTGGAAGGCGGACGCCGGGCTCCTCGCGCGCGCGTACGCGTGGGAGGGCTTTCACCGCAGCGACCCCGGGCGCGCGATCGCGGGCCTCACGCGCGGCCGCATCTCGGACGACGAGGACGCCGGCATGCTCGTCGAGTCGCTCATCGCGATCGGCCGCGAGGACCAGGCCGAGGTCGCGTTCTTTCATTGCGCCGGGCTCGACGGCACGGGCCAGCTCGGCGACAGCAAGGCGCGGCTCGCCGGCGCGAAGGCGATGATCCTGAGCGGCCAGCTCGACGAGGCGCTCGAGCAGATCCAGGTGACGCAGCTGCGGCGTCCGCAGAGCCGCCTCGAGGCCGAGATCAACCGGCTGCTGCGGCTCGCTGCCACGCGCCCGGCCGCCGAGTGGGACGCGGTCATCGACCGGCGGCTCGAGCGCGGCGCCGGTCGCCTCGCGCGCATGGCGGCTCGCGATCTCGCGGACTTCATCCCCGGCATCTCGCCGGCGCTCGTCGAGCGCGCCCTCGGTCCCCGCGCGCAGCTCGCGCTCGATCCGGCGTGGCTCGACGCGCTCGTCTCGGCGGTGCCCGCGACGCACGCGGTGGCGAGCACGATCCTCGCGCGCCTCGCGTGGCCGGCGGAGAACACGCTGCGCGCGGCCGACGCGCTCGCGCAGGAGTGGTGGACGGCGCTCGTCCCGCCGGCCAAGGATCGCGATGCGCACGCGGGCGGCGCGGTCCTCGCGCTCGGCGTCGCGCTCGCGCACTACCTCGTCGGCGCGTCGGGCCCGCCGACGCCGCTCACCGGCGCGTACCGCCACATCGCGACGGAGGCGATGCACCTCCTGCGGCGCTCGCGCTACCAGATCGATCCCGAGCAGATCCGCGCGCTGCTCGCGCTCGTCGATCACTTCGGCGCCGCGCCGGAGTGGCTCCTCGACACGTGGCTCCTGCGGCTCGAGCGCGCGCTCGATCTCGAGGCGGAGCACGGCGCGTATCTCGACGACCTCACCATCGGCATGCCGACTGTGCGGCGCCTCCTCCGCGGCGACGAGCGCATCGGCTGGGAGCTGCGGCTCGCGCATGATCTCGCCGGCGATCCCTCGCAGTACGAGCCGGCCGCGATGCTGTTCGAGCGCTGCGCGCGCGGCATCGAGGGCGGCACCGTGCTGCTCGCGTGGTCGGTCGCGGCCGCGGCCGGCGCGGCGCCGCAGCCGGGCCTCGACGTGCACTGGCTCGCCGCGCTCGGCAATCCGGTCGGCGTGGCGCAGCCGTGGCTGGCCGTCGCGCGCGGACTCCTCGCGACGAACCGCACGCGCGAGGGCGTCGCGGCGGCGATCCGCGGCATGACCGCCGCCACGCGCGACGAGCGCCCGCGCGCCATGACCGACCTCGCGCCGCACTGGGCCGCCGCGAACATCGCGACGCCGCTCGCCGGCGACGCCGCGCTCGAGGCGGGGCTCGCCGCCGCGTCGGAAGAGCGCCTCGACCTCGCGGTGCAGCACCTCGCGTGGGCGCTCGCGACCGAGCCCGGCAACGCGAAGCGCGCGCAGAGCCTCGCCGTGGCGCTGGCGCGGCATGGCGAGAGCCTCGCGGCCGTGCGCGTGCTCGCCGCGCACGAGCGCCTCGACGCGCCGCGGCTCATCGGGCGCGTCCTCCTCGACGCCGGGCGACCGGGCCTCGCGGTCCCGATCCTGCGCTATGCGTCGCGCCGGTTCCGCACGGCCGAGGACTGGAGCACGCTCGCCGCCGCCGCGTCGCGCGCCGACAACGACGCCATCGCGGTCGACGCCGGGCGCCGCGCGATCGCGCTCGGCAACAAGGAACCGTGGCTCCTCACGGCCGTCGCGACGGGGCTCTACCGGCTCGGCGACTTCGTCGAGTGCGAGCAGGTCGCGCAGCAGCTGATCGCCGACAAGACGCTGCCGCGCGAGGTCAAGATCGCCGGGCTGCACGCGATGGCGCGCGCGCTCGCCGGCCAGGGCCGCCACGTCGACGCGCATCCGTATGCGAAGGCGGCGGGCGAGCTCGGGCCGAACGGCGAGGTCGCCGCGGAGCTGATCGAGACGCTCGATCGCATCGTGGCGCAGCAGACGCCGTCGACGCGCGCGAGCCCCGAGTCGTCGATGGAGCGGATCGCGTTCGGGGAGCTCGAGGCGAGCAACGTCGACGTGCTGCAGGCCGCGGTCACGAGCCCGTCGTGGGGCGTGACGCGCGCGGCGCTGATCGCGTGCGAGTTCCGCAAGGACGACGAGAGCGGCATCCCGGTGGCGCCGCGCGCGCTCGACGCGGCGGTCTCCGTGCTCGGCCGCAGCGAGGGCGCGGTCGGCACCGACGCCGTGCTCGCGCGCATCCGGGCGCTGCGCATCCGCGACAACGCGTTCATCCAGCTCGATCCGCCGCCGCCGCTCGGCCTGCGCTACACGACCGAGGAGTTCGAGCGGTTGTTCCAGGAGCGCAGCCGTCGGCCGGCGCGCCCGAGCGCGAGCATGAGCATCGCGCGCTGAGCTATGCTCGTGCGGTGAGGATCCTCGGCGTCGACCGGACCGAAATCGAGCTCGATCCAACGGCGGCATTTCACCGGGGACGGAAGCTGGACGTGATGTTCGCTGCGGCGACCGTGCCCCGAGCGCGAGGCGTGATGCGCGCGACGCATGCTCGGTTCGCCGAGCTCGACGAGGCGCGCATGATCGCGACGGCGAAGCGCCTGGGCGCCCGGTGAGCGCAGCCGATCCGGTCTTGCACCTGTCACAACGGACAAGCTGGTGCTCGCCCGGATCAGGGCCGGCTTGAAGACGACCACGTAGCGGCGACGTGCTGGCATACTGGGGCATGGTCCTCCGCTCCGTCCTCTGGGCTCTCGGGTGTGCGTTGCTCGTGGCGTGCGGCGGTAGCAGCGACGGCGGCGTCGACAGCGGTAGCGGCGGTGGCGGCAGCGACTGCGACGTGGCGGCGAGCCTCGCGCCGGCGTTCGGCGGCGCCGACCAGACGGCGTTCGAGTCCGGCAGCGGCACGAGCGGCGCCGATCCGCACTACATGCAGTACCTCGGTCGGCTCGATGGCGATGCGAAGTACGACCAGCTGGTGATCGAGCTCGCGGCGGGCATCGGCACGTACGACGGCACGGACATCGCGCCGAAGTCGATCGCGCTCACCGGCGACGAGACGCAGTACCGGACGTGCGGCGCGTGCGTCCGCGTGCTCGCGGATGTCGACGAGGACGCGACGAGCGTCGGCCAGTACTACATGGCGACGGGCGGCACGCTCGACGTGACGTCGACCTCGGACCAGCTCGAGGCGACGCTGACGGACGTGACCTTCGTGGAGGTTGCGATCGGCAGCGACTTCACGTCGACGCCGACCGGCAGCTGCGCGACGGCGGTGCCGGCGCTCGCGATCTCGGCGCACATCGATCTGCACCAGTGAGCGCGCGCAGACGCTTCGCTGTCGCTTTCCCACCGCTCGTCGCCTGCGGTGACGATGAGGCGGCCGAGGAAGCCCGGTGTCATGTGGCCGCGACGTACGCGAGCGACGGCACCTCGACCGCGGTCGGGGACGACCGCACGACGACCCTCACGAGCCTCTCGTTCTCGGCGCAAATTGCGCCGGAAGGCGGCAGTGGCGTGGCGCCGCGGTACCTCTGAACGTCGTCGTGAAGGGGCGTTTATCCGCGTTGCGTGATCTGCGTCGCGGTTGTGGCGGAATGTTACGTGGGCTCAATGAACTCTTAACGAATTCGTTTTCGGGAAGACCTGGCGTAGCCTTTTGCCTCCTCTAGCAAACGGAGTTCCTCTTATGCGCAAGCACTACTCGCTCATCACGTTCGCCCTGCTCCCGCTCCTCGCGTGCGGTGGTAGCAAAGACAACGGCGACGACGTCGGCACCATCGATGCTCACCAGGGCAGTGGAAGCAACACCGGCAGCGGCGGCTGCACGGCAGAGGCGAGCTACAGCGGCGCGCTGACGAGCCAGAACTCGCAGAGCGGCGGTTCCGGGAGCGACCAGGAGATCTTCTACTTCGGCAACCTGAACACGGACGCCTCGCCGGACCTTCTCGACATCGAGCTGTACGCCGGAGACATCGTCCCAGGCGGCGTGTTCGACCCGAACATCACCGCCCAGTCGATCCCGCTCACCGGCGACAACGCGGACTACATCGCGTGTGCCGCTTGCGTTCAGATCTGGACCGACACGACGACCGGCTCGGACGGCGTCGTGTCGCCTGGCGAGCAGTACCAGGCGACGGCCGGCACGCTGAACCTCACGAGCGTCAGCGGGACGCTGACGGCGACGATCACTGGCGCAACTTTCACGCACGTCGACTTCGGCAGCGATGGCACCCAGACGAACGCGACCGACGGCTGCACCTCGACAACCGCGTCGGAGTCGGTGAGCGCCACGATCGAGGTCGATACGGGTAGCGACGGCAGCGGCAGTGCCTTTGCGCCAACGGGCTCGGGGCCGAAGCAGGTGCAGGTGCAGATGCTGCGGCACCGCGTCCGTGCGAACTAAGCGCAGGGCCTGAGGCGTGGGGGTGGTCACAGCTGCGAGGGAATGAAAGCGGTAGCGTCATTCCCTTCGCCGCTGCTTTTGCATAAGGTCCGCCCTCACTTCTTTTAGCCATCGAGGTCTTTCCATGCGCGCTCGCTATTCGCTCCTCCACATCCTCGCCCTGCCCCTCCTCGCTTGCGGCGGCAGCGGTAACTCTGACGTCGACAGCAGCATCCACGCGATCGACGGCCACGGCGGCAGCGGCAGCGGCATCGACGCCGGCAGCAGCGGCGGCCACGGTGATTTCGGTAAGATTTGCACCGGTAGCGGTAGCGGTGACCCTTCGGCATGTTCTGCCGATGACCCGGAATGCTTGACGCTGACCGGCAATGCTTTCTATTGCACCGCGTCGTGTGGCACAGGGCCCTGCGTCGCCGGCGGCACGGCTGGCAGCGACAGCTGCTTCGGTAGTGGGTCGAACCAGCCGGCGGCGCCCGCGAACGGGGATGCCGCCTGCCAGGCCTTGTCGGCCGCCGGTGGCACCGGAACGCCCGTGTGCGGAGTCTTCGGCCCCGGGTCCGGTAGCGGCAATTCGGCCGTCGCGTGGTCCTGCATTTTGCTCTGTGGCACCGCTGGCAGTGACAACCTGGGCACGTGCCCCACTGGACTGACCTGCACGCAAAACGCCTGCATCTAACGAACCGATACCCGACGCGCCCGACGTCGGGTATCGATCCGCGTTGAGCGCGTATAATTTGGCGAGAGGGTCCATGCAGCTCATTCGCCTCGCGCTCGTCTCGACCGCGCTCGCGACCACCGTCTCCTGCGGCGGCGCCAGCATCGGCGACGAGCCGCACGGACAGGTCGACGCGCCGGCGAGCACGCAGCACGACGCGCCCGCTTCTGTTCTCGACGCGCCCGCCTCGACGGGCTCCGACGCCGGCTCGGGCTCCGGCTCGGCGGCCGTCGCCGGCCTCGGCACGTCGTGCACCCCCGGCCCGACGCAGCAGGGCGACTGCCCGACCGGCTTCGTCTGCCTGCAGCTGCAGGGCAGCATCGGCCCGTGGTGCTCGAAGCAATGCTCGCAGCAGGCCGACGCGTGCCCTACGGGCTACGCCGGGCCGGGCGTCGCGCAGTGCATCCTGACCGTGACGCCAGGCAGCGCGAGCGACCCGTCGGGCCTCTTTTGCGACGTCATCTGCGAGGACGACACCGGCAACAATGGCGTCTGCCCGGCCGGCGCTTGCAACGACACGTGCCCGGGCATCATGTCGTGCTCGGTCGGGCTCGGTGATGGCAACGGCAACACCATCGGCAAAGCCTGCTTCTGAGGCGCTACGCGTCGATCCCGACGGCGTCGGCGAGGGACGCGAGCCCCGCGTCCCGCACGTGGGCCGCGAGCCCGCGGTGGATCTTGCGCGGCCAGAACGGGCCGCCGTAGATGAACCCGCTGTAGCTCTGCACCAGGGTCGCGCCTGCGCGAATGCGCACCCAGGCGTCGTCGGCCGTCTCGATGCCGCCGACGGAGACGAGCGTCACTCGCGTGCCGACGCGCGCGCGCAGGCGGCGCAGCACGGCGAGCGAGCGCGCCTTGAGCGGCGCCCCTGACAGGCCGCCCGCACCGCAAGCGGTGACCTCCGCGGCCGGCGTCACGAGACCCCCGCGCGCGATCGTGGTGTTCGTTGCGATGATGCCGTCGAGGCCGAGCTCGAGCGCGAGGTCAGCCACGGCGTCGATGTCCTCGTCCGCGAGATCCGGCGCGATCTTCACGAGCAGCGGTACACGCGGCTCGGGGCACGCGCGATCGCATGCCTCGCGGACCGCGGTGAGGAGCGGCCGGAGCTTGCTCGTCGCCTGCAGGTCGCGCAGGCCCGGCGTGTTCGGCGAGCTGACGTTGACGACGAGATAATCCGCGACCGGCGCGACGCGCGCGGCGCTCGCGGTGAAGTCGGCGAGCGCGGCCTCCTCGGCGACGCGCTTCGTCTTGCCGATGTTCACGCCGATGGTCCCATCGCGGCGCCGGCGCGCGAGCCGCACGGCGGCCGCGTCGGCGCCGTGGTTGTTGAAGCCCATGCGATTGACGAGCGCGCGGTCGGCCGGCAACCGGAATAGCCGCGGCTTGGGGTTGCCGGGCTGCGCCTCGGCGGTGACGGTTCCGACCTCCACGAAGCCGAACCCGAGCGCGAGCAACGCGCTCACGCCCCGGGCGTCCTTGTCGAAGCCGGCTGCCAGCCCGAGCGGGCCCGCGAAGTCGCGGCCGAAAGCGCGCATCCGCAGCGCCGGATCGCGCGGCCCGAGCGCGCGCGCCATCAGCGCACGCACCCCAGGTACTGCGACGAACGCGCGAAGGAGCGCGAACGACACCTCGTGGATGCCCTCCGCCGGAAGCCAGCGAAGGACGAGCCAGTAGAGAACACGGTACATCGTCACTGGATCAGTGCAGCACGAGCTTGGCGACCGCCGTGGCCGCACTCATCACGGGTGTCCCGACAAGCTCGAACCCTCCATCACGGGTGACAATACGAAGCGTACCGACCGCACCGCCGCCGGCGCCGAACGAGCCGGGTGGACACGTGGTCGTGTTGGCGTCGGTGCAGTCCGGCGCATTTTGCGGTGGCAAAGTCTGCGTCCCGCCATCGCCGCCCGAGCCCGGCGGACACTTCGGCGCGACCGCCGCGGCTGTCGAGAATAACCCGTCTGATGCGGTCGTCTTGCAGCCACCGCCCGCGCCGCCGTTTGCAACGATCCCCGCGACGGGCCCGGTAAGCGAGAGCTGCGGCGCCTCGATGATGATTGTCCCCCCGGACCCGCCGCCGCTGCTCAACATGCTGGTGCCTCCGCCACCGCCGTTCGCGTTGATCCTACCGCTCGTGTCGATCACGACGCGCGTCTGCGAGACGACGTGCAAGGCCCCTCCTCCGCCACCGCCGGGCGAATTGATCGGCGGGGGTGCGAGAACTCGAGAAAACCCACCCGCACAACCACCAGCGAACACAGTCGGCGAGCGCGTGGTACCCGCCGTGCCTCCAACCGCCGCAGCGGTAGCGCCACCACGCCCTCCTGGCGTGCTATTGCCGCCACCGCCAGCTCCGGAAGTCGGGAACTTGGTTCCCGCGCCGGTGCCAGCGACACAGGGGTCGCCGCCCGAGATTGCCGCCGGCCCCTGGTTGGGTCCGTGCGCGGCAACGTCAAGCAAACCGATGATGTGAACCTCGCCGGGCGCGACGATGGCCAGCGCCTCGGAACCGGTGACTCGTAAATCGTCGATCGAAAATGACGCGCCCAGCAGTACGCGGATCTTCGGGCCCGCGGCCGGCACAACTTCTCGCGTCGCGACGGCGACGACCCCGGACGCCGCATCCAGCACCGCGCCGGTATCCGTGTCGATCGTGGCTCCGCGCGGGATCACGATCGCCGGCTCGCTCGCGGCGGCGGCGAGTGCCGAGCCCAGGCCGTTCGACGGGTCGAAGGTGAGACATCGAGGCCCACTGCTCGAACAGCCTAGTAGACAACTCGTTGCTGTTGTGGTGCGGCCATCGGCGGAGCACGTCGTGAGTGTGTCACCGGTGCAGTCGAGCGCGTCGCCTGCGACGCACCCGCCTGGTGGAGCGTCGAGGGGGCCCGCGTCCATTGGGGTCGCGATGCAGTCGTCCATCAAGTCTCCGAACGCACCGTTGACGTCGCAAAACGGCTTTGTGGGGTCGGCGCAGTCGGTCGAGCTCGTGCAGAACTCCGGGTTCTTCCGCGTGCAGGCCGCGGCCGCTATCATCATGCAGAACAAGGCAACGTGTTTCGACATGCGTCGGCGTATCGTACTGGTCCGTCGCGGGTTGCGTCGTTTTTTAAGGACGGCTCCGGACGTGCGCTAACCTCGCTGCGACGTGAGATTCGCGTTCCGACGCGATGCGCTACAGTCCCGGCATGGCCATCCGCAAGATCGCCCAGATCGGCCACCCGGTGCTGCGCCAGGTGGCCCGCGAGGTCACGCGCGAAGAGCTCGCCTCGCCGGCCATCCAGCAGCTGATCGCCGACCTGATCGAGACGATGCACGACGCCGATGGCGCGGGCCTCGCCGCGATCCAGATCTACGAGCCGGTGCGCATCGCCGTGATCGAGGTTCGCAATAACCCGCGGTACCCGTACAAGCCGCCGATCCCGCTGACCGTGCTCGTCAACCCGGTGCTGACGCCGATCGGTGATGAGCTGTTCGACAACTACGAGGGGTGCCTCTCCGTTCCGAACCTGCGGGGCCTCGTGAAGCGCCACGTCCACCTGCGCGTGCAGGCCTGGGACCGGGCCGGCGCCCCGATCGACGACGTGGTCCACGGCCTCAAGGCGGGCACCTTCCAGCACGAGGTCGACCACCTCGACGGCAAGGTCTTCGTCGATCGGGCCGACCCGAGCACGTTCACCACCTGGACCGAGTTCGACCGCCACCACCGCGCCGCGTTCGTCGAGCGCGTCACGGCCCTCGTCGCGCGCGTCGGCTCGTAGCCGTCACCTCCGACGCGATCACTGCGTCACCAGGGTATCCGCCGTGATTTGTACGGAGAGCGTCGGGGCATCGGACTTCTCGATGGTGCCGTCGCGCGTCGCAACTCGAAGCCTGCCCGCAGCTCCACCACCACCCCCATAGTTTTGCGACACACCGCAATGCTGGCCAGGTGGGGCATGGCACGTGAGTGCATCCTTCGCCGGCGCAGCACCAGCGCCACCGTCTCCGCCCGTGTGATCGCCGCAGACAGGTGCGGCTGCCGGATTAGCGCTCGCATCACCGTCCGCACCCGCGATATTACACGCGCCTCCGGCGCCCCCGTTGGCGGTGATCCCGGTTGCGGCGCCATCGACCCGCACCACCGGCGCTTCCACGACGAGCAAGCCACCGGCGCCACCGCCGCTGTACGTGTCACCCCCGCCACCGCCAAGGTCGACGAAGCCGTGTGTCGAGACGTCCACACTTTCAAGGGACACGAGCTGCATGGCACCACCGCCACCGCCGCCGCGTTTCACGACGTTCGACGAAAGGTCAATCTGGTTCCCACCGTCGCAACCTCCGCTGAGCGGTGCGGACGTATGAACCGCGGCGCCTGCGGATGAGCTCGAGTTCCCCCCCGCTCCACCGACAGTTGCGTTGCCAGCCCCGCCCGCACCCTCGAAGAATGACGTGAGGCTTGAGGGGTTGGATTGCTTCGTAGCGCCGACGCAAGGTGCTCCGGTTGTCACGGCGCCGGGTCCCGCCACGGCACCCACTCCCCGCGCTGTCACTTTGCCGATGACGCTGATGCGGCCCGGCGCAACGAACGCGACGGCTTCGGTACCTTGGATGGTCAGGTCGTCGAGAACGAACGATGACGCTTCGAAGACGCGGATCGCCGGCCCGCCCGTTTGCGTGACGTTCACCGACTTCACCGTGATCGTTGCGCCCGCCGAAGTCTCGACGAGCCCGAGATCTGTGTCGATTTTCGCGCCTTGCGGAAGCACGACATCAGGCTGATCTGCCGCATCGGCGAGCGCCGAACCGAGCCCGTTCGACGGGGCGAACGTCAGGCAGCGGGACTCGGTGGTTGCACAGCCGAGCGGACACGCGGCCTGCGTCGTCGTGTGCCCATCCGCAGAGCACGTCGTGAGGTTGCCGTCGATGCAGGCCAGCGCAGCCCCGGGGCTGCAGCCGCCGGGCGGCGCGTCGAGCGCCTCGGCATCCGGCTCCGCGCCCGCGTCCATCGGCGCCGCGATGCAGTCGTTCATCAGGTCGCCGAACGACCCGTTCACGTCGCAGAACGGCTTCGCCGGGTCCATGCAGTCGGCGGTCGACGTGCAGAACTCGGGGTTCTTTCTCGTGCAGGCCGCCACCGCCGCCGCCAGCACACAAATCAACGCGAATCGTTTCATCATGAGCGGGCGTATCGTACCGATGCGCCGGCGGTTGCGTCCGATTTTTCCCGTGTCCTGGCGCCTGCCTACAGGCGTTTGGCGCGTGGCCGGCTTGCCGCGGCGCGGGCGGTGCGGTTTGCTCGCCCCCCATGGCCAGAGCGCGTGCTCCACGCAAGACCGGCAGCGTTGCCGCGCCGCCGCCCGAGCCGGCGAAGGCGAAGACGAAGGCCGGGGCCAAGGCCGTCGCGGCGAAGGCCGGCAAGCGCGAGAAGAAGGCGGCCGCCGCGCCCGCCGCGCCGCAGATGATCGTGCGCCACATGAACCGCCGCGACATCGGCCGCGTGTGGGACTTCCTCAAGATCAGCTTTCGCGAGGTCAACGCCGAGACCGTCGAGTACCAGCGGCCGCGCAGCAAGCACCGCTTCGAGGAGGTCTTTGCCGAGGAAGGCATCGACCAGCTCGTGTTCGAGGTCGATGGCGAGATCGTCGCGTACGCCGAGTGCAGCTACGAGGTGCTCGGCAGCGATAACTGGATCAACCCGCGCTACTTCGAGAAGCGCGACATGCGCCCGCTGTTCATCGACGAGCTCGCCGTGCATCCGCACATGAACGGCCGCGGCGTCGGGTCGTTCGTGCTCGAGCAGCTGCACCACCTCGCGCGCGTCCACGGGTTGAACCAGCTCGTGCTCGAGGTCGCCGAGAACAACGAGCGCGCGCTCAGCTGGTACAAGAAGCGCACGTTCAAGAAGCTCGACGCCGCCATCTTCATGGCCGCGCCCGTGCGCATCGACGACGAGCTCCTCCCGCCGCGCGCGCTGCCGCCGCCGCGCGAGCCGGTCGCCGACGACTCCGGCGACGACGAGAAGTAGCCGCTACGACCGGGCGAGCTCGCACGCGACGCGGATCGTCGCGGCGGGCGTGGCCGGCGTGGTGCGATCGATCTCGACGCGCAGCGCGGTCTCGGTGCCGGCGCAGACCTGCGCGTCGGCGACGAGCTTCCAGCACGTGGCCCCCGCGGCGGCCGTGGCGCAGTCGGGGACAGGCGTCGAGTCCTCGAGCACGGTGCAGACGGTGGCGGCGCCATCGGCGAGGCGCCCGTGGACGCAGGGATCGCCATCGACGACCGCGAGGAGCTGCTTCGCGAGCGCAGCGACGATCGGCGCGTAGTCATTCACGCAGATCGAGTACGTCGCGCCGCCGAGCGCGCTCGCCCACGCCGCCGTGCGCACGGCAGGATCCCCGACCTCGGTCTGCCCATTGGCGTCCAGGTACGAGCAACTGTGCGCGAGCCCAGGGATCGCGGCGGCGCCCATCCCCGGCGAGCGCAGCTCGATCGCGAACGGCGTCGGCGGGGCGATGATCGCGGCGACGGCCCGCCGGACCGGATCGGGCTCGGCCGTCGTCACCGCCGCGACGAGGTCGTCGGCCGGGACCATGAACGCGTTGGCGGGCGATGGCTCGCACGCGGTCTTCGGGCCGATCGCGTCGAGCGGCTCGACGCACGTCACGCCCTGCGTGGTGCAGCGAAACGACTCGAGCTTGCCGAGCGGGCCGGTGTCGCTCGGGCCGAAGAACGCGGGATCGCGGACGGAGCAGTCGTCCTCGTCGGACTGCACGATGACGGCGAGGCCCGCGTCCGCGCGCCGGAAGCCGGTGTTCGCCGGATTCGCGAGCGCGGCCCCGACGGCGGCGAGGGATTGCTCGAAACCGCAGCCATTCACGCCGACGCCGGTGATGATCGCGCCGAGGTTCGTGGAGAGGTCGCCGGTGTAGTTTGTCAGCCGCGCGCCGGAGCCGTCGGCGACATCGGAGATGAACGGACCGGTCACGCTCGCGCCGCCGCGGATGAGGAACGCGCCGCCATCGCCCGCGCCGCCGCAGCCGCCGTTCTGGCCCACCGTGCCGATCGCCGGCGCCGGGTGGCCGGGGAACGCGGCGCCGGTGGTGCCGAGGTCCGACGTGGTGACGCCGATGTGCAGGTCCGGGAGCCCGCCGGGCCGCGCGGCGAGCGCGGCGAACAGAGCGGGCAGCGCGTCGGCGAGGCCGCGCTGGTGGTCGGCGACCGACACCGAGTCATCGATGAGGAGGAGGACATCGAGCGCGGGGCGCGGCGCGGCCGGGAACGCTGCGACCTCCGCGGTGCGCGGCGCCGCATCGCTGCACGCGGCCACGAGCGCGAGGAGAGCGGCGACGGCGCGGCGCATCACGGCAGCTTGCAGCGTACCTCGGTCCACTCGTCGGCGGCGCCGGCGAGTGGGCGCTGGAGCGCGAGGCGGAGGTTGGCGGGGCATCACCGGATCGGTGCGGCGGGGTGCCAGATCCGTCACAAAATCGCGCAACTGGGCGGGATTGCCGAAAAATTGTCCCCCGGCGCGGCGCGGGCGACAACTGGCTGTCGGGGCACGAGCCGCCGGCGGGAGTCGTCATGCACATCAGGACCTGGATCGCGACGATCGTGGTGGGGCTCGGCTGCGCGCTCGGAGGCGTCGCGCGCGCGGAGCCGAAGAACGAGATCCGCGCGGTGACCGTGGATGACGACGCGGGCGCGACGCGCGTGCACGTGCGCGCGGCGCGGACCCCGATGTTCACCGTCTACAAGCTCGAGAAGCCGACGCGCGTGGTGATCGACATGCCGCGCGCGGCGATGGTCGAGGCGCTCGGCGGGCACGACGGCGCCGCCGTGATCACGCCGAGCACGTGGGCGGTCAGCACGATCGCCGCGCAGCAGCTCGATGACGGCGGGCAGCTCGTCCGCGTGATCGTGACGCTCGCGCGCCCGGGGCGCTACGACGTGAAGAGCGATGGCAACGACATCGTCGTGACGGTGACCGCGCGCGACGCGGCGCCGAAGGGCGCGAGCGGCAGCGGCGGCGATGCGGCGCTCGCAAAGGCGCAAGCCGAGAGCGAGGACGCGAGGCGCGCGGCCGCGGCGGCCGAGCAGGCGCGCGCGCAGGCGGAGAAGAGCGGCGCGGCGGCCCGCGCGGAGACGGCGCAGGCAAAGGACGCGACGGCGGCGGCCCAGGCCGAGGCGGCGAAGGCCCGCGGCGCGGCGGCGGGCGCACAGGCGGATGCGGCGCGCGCAAAGGATGCGGCGGCAGCGGC
>JANXOM010000021.1 GCA_025353585.1 Deltaproteobacteria bacterium | reverse complement strand
GCCCGTGGCCCCCGCCGCGCCACCGCCCGCCGCGCCACCGCCCGCCGCGCCGCCGCTGTCGCCGCTCTCGCCGCTCGCGGCCAAGGTCGCCGCCGACTTCGAGGCGGCCACGCTCGCGAGCAAGGACGCGTACGTCGGGCTGTTCGACTTCGACGCGGTCGGCGAGTACGAGATCTTGCTCCATCGCTACAAGCTGAACGGCCGGCTCGTGAACCTCGAGCCGGACCAGAAGGCCGCGCTCGCTGCCGAGGACGGCACGCCGTACCCCGCGACGCGCGAGCGCCGCAACGTCGGCAACTTCTACCCGCTCCTCGCGCAACGCACCGTTGGCGCCGGCCACTGCACCGGCGCGGCGCCGCGTACGCACTTCGCCACGCTGCTCGGCGCGCCGTTCGCCCCGCTGCCGGCCGGCACCCCGGCCGGCTACACCAAGCTGCGCGACGACGCGAACGGCTGGCTCGCGCACGGCGGCGTGGTCGGCATCCGCTGCACCGGCGGTCGCGGCGGCGTGGCCGTCGTGTTCACCGAGCGCCCGAACGAGCGCGGCTACGATCTGATCACGATCTACGACGACTGAGCCCGCGTCTTCGCGGGCGATCTGCTCCGGACAGGCGCCGGCGACGGAGCCGACAAGCCGATCGCCAGAGACCGCGATTTATTCGCGGGCTCTGCGACCCTCACGCTCCCGGACTGACTGCCAAGGCGCCCCGGACGCCAAGACAGACGCCAGGTAGGAGGGGTGGCGACCCCACTCTCCTCCGCGTCTGTCCTGGCGTCCGCGGCGCCTCGGCGGTCGATCCGGGAGCACGGGAGTCACAGCTTCACGATCTCGACGCGCCGGTTGACCGCGCGGCCCAGCGGGGAAGCGTTCGGCGCGAGCGCGGCCGTCGCGCCCATGGCCTTCATCTCGAGCCGGCCGGCGGGGATGCCCGCGGCGACGAGGTACTGCCGCACGGCGATCGTCTGCTTGCCGGACAGGATCTGGTTGTGTGGCGGCGTCGCCGACGCGTCGGTGTGGGCCTCGATGCGGATCTTCAGCTTCGGCTGCGCCTTGAGCACGGCGACGAGCCGATCGAGCGCCGGCTTCGCGTCGTCCCGGATCTTGTCGCTCTCGACGTCAAACACGACCCCGAACAGGCGTGCGCGCCCGGTCGCCGCGAGGTCCGCTGCGATCGCCTCGGCCTTGTCCCCCGGGCACGCGCCCGCCTGCTCGCTCGTCTTGCGGCCGTCGAACACCGTCATGAACGGGTGCGCCTCGACCCCGCCGCTCCAGAAGCCATAGAACGCGCGGCCCGCGCCGAACGTCATGACCACGGGGCCGCTATCGCTGGGGGCGGGCTCCGTCAGGAGGAAGCGCAGCACGCGCCCGTCGAAGCCCCCGGCGATCCGCGTCTGCTTCGTGGGGCGGTCGATACAACCCGTGACCGTGGAGCCCGTCTGCGTCAGGTGCACCGTACCGACGCCGGTGATCTCGTACGTCCCCGTCGCGCGCGGCGCGGGCTCGCTCGTCACGCGCTTGCCGTACACCCGCAGCTCCTGCAGCTCTTGCAGGTTCGTGACGCCGTCCTTCGACTGCGTCGCGTGCGAGCCGACGAGCGTGACGCGCAGGAAGCGCCCCGGCACCGGGTGCTTCGCGAGCAGCGTGACGTCGTCCTTCGGCGGGAGGTGCAGCTCCTCGTCGACGATCGGCGTCCACGCTGACCCGTCCTCGGAGGCCGCGATCTGCAGGCGCTCCGGGATGCGGTCGGCCAGCGAGTCGCGCTGGTCGTCGACGCCGACGCGGTCCACGACGACCTCGTCCGACAGCGCGATGACGAGCGGCGGCAGGTCCTCGAGGTTGCCGTATTGCGCGTACGGCGAGCTCGGATCCTCGTCGAGCAAGAACCACGGCGCCTGCTTGCGCTGCTCCCCGGTGGGGCCGGACATCACGAACGCTCCGGCGGCGATCGCGACGAGGTCCTCGCGCCCGGCGTCGGCCGCGCCGATCTTGTCGAGCTGCTCGGTCGGCACCGGCGGCGGCGTGACGTATGGCGTGCCCTTTCCCGAGCCCGGGCCGAACAGGCCCGGCTTGTCGTGCGAGCGCGGCGCCGCGCTCCCGGAGCCTGCCGCCGGCGCATCGGCCGGCGAAGGGCCACACGCCGCGAGCGCGGCCGCGACGATCACCCAGCCAGCGCGATGCATGCCCGCATATCTTACGTGATCGGAATCTTCACGGGCTGCGACTTGCGCGCTCCGACCGCCACCGGCGTCGCCGGATCGACGTCCGCGTCGAGCTCCAC
Source organism: Deltaproteobacteria bacterium (assembly GCA_025353585.1). GTDB lineage: Bacteria > Myxococcota_A > Polyangia > Haliangiales > Haliangiaceae > JABFXX01. Next base: position 19,572 of record JANXOM010000021.1, on the reverse strand, counting down.
CACGAACCGCGCGCCCGGCTCCGCGCGCTCGACCCACACGCGCCCGCCCATCGCCTCCACCTGGCTCTTCACGATCGCGAGCCCGAGGCCGCTGCCCCCGACGTCCCGGCTGCGCCCGTAGTCGAGCCGGTAGAAGCGCTCGAACACCCGCTCCTCGTGCCCCAGCGGGATGCCCGGGCCGCCATCGGTGATCGCGAGCCGCACGCGCCGGCTCCCCCGCCGCACCGCCGTCACCGAGACGGGCGAGCCGCCGCCGTACTTCACCGCGTTGTCGACGAGGTTTTGCACCACGTGGTCGAGGCCATCCCGCGTGGCCAGGACCGCGAGGTCGTCGGGTACGTCGACCGCGATCTGGGCGGCCGGCACGACCCCCTTCGCCGTGCGCGCCGCGTCGAGGCACACGCGCGCGAGCAACACCGGGGCGCGCTCGTTGACCGCGGTGGCGCGCCCGCCGAGCGTGTCGAGCATCACGAGATCGGCGACGAGCGAGGTGATCCGACCGGCGTTGCGATGGATGATCTCGAGGAACTCTTTCGACGTCTCGGCGTCCACGCCGCCACCGAGCAGCGTCTCCGCGTAGCCCGAGATCGACGTCACCGGCGTCCGCAGCTCGTGCGCCGCGTTCGAGAGGAACTCGCGGCGAACGCCCTCGAGGGCGCGGATCTGCGTCAGGTCGTACAGCACGACGATCGCGCCGTGGTCCGAGAGCGGCCGGGCGCTCGCGCGGCACGTGCGGTTCTCGATCGCGAGCTCCGCGTCCGCCGGATCGCCCGCGAGCGCGCGCTCCACGAGCACCCGCAGCGCGGGGTGCACCTCGGCGTCGCCGACGAGCCCGAACGCGACGTCATTGACGAACGCGACGGCGCCGCCCTTGTCGACCACCACCACACCCTCGACGAGCCCGCCGAGCACGGTCTGCAGGAGATCGCGTTGCTGCGTGAGCTCGCCGACTCGCGCCTTGACCTCGCCCGCCATGTTCGTCATCGCGCGCGCGAGCACGCCGAGCTCGCCGCCCGCGGTCGTCGGCGTGGGCACGTCGTACTCGCCGCGGGCGAGCCGCTGGGCGGCCCGGGTCATCGATTGCAACGGCCGCGTCAGGGCGCGGATGAAGATGAACGAGAGCAACACGCAGCCGAAGAACCCCGCGACGCCGCCGGCGAGGAGCCGGTTCCGCATGCGCGCACGGGTCTCGAGGACATCGTCGAGCGGGACGGAGAGCCGCACGACCTCGTGGTCATCGAACGGGACCGCGACGAGGTACTGCCGCTCGTCTCCCTCGCCCAGCGCGCGGATCGCGGAGCCGACGTCCCCGGCGCGCGCCATCGCGACCTCGGGGGCGTCCCCGATCGGACGCCCCTTCGCGTCGGGATCTGCGGAGTCGGCGATGACGTTGCCGTCCGCGCCGATGACGGTGACGCGCGTGCCGGTCGTCGTGGACAGGCGCTTGACGAGCTGGTCCGGGTGATCGCCGCGCGCGACCCACGCCGAGACGGCCTTCGCCTGCACGGTGAGGCGCGCGTAGAGCTGCGAGAGGAGGTCGTCGGCGAGCGTGCGCTCGATGACGATCAGCGTACCCGCGCCCACGACGACGAGCAGGACGACGAACGCGAGCAGCAGCCGGACCCGTAGCGACCCGCGGAACACGCGCGCTAATCCCGCTTCGCGCGGTAGCCGAAGCCGTGGACGGTCTCGATGACGTCGGCCGCCGGCCCGAGGCTGACGCGCAGCCGTCGCACGTGGACATCGACGGTGCGGGTGTTGATGTCGCCGCGCATCTCCCAGACCTGCTCGAGGAGCTCCTCGCGCGAGAACACGCGGCCGGGCTCCGCGACGAGCATCTGCAGGAGCTTGAACTCGAGCGGGCGCAGCTGCGTCGGAACGCCGGTGATCGTCACGTCGTGCGTGACGGGATCGAGCTCGATCGGGCCGACCTTGAGGACGCCGCTCGGATCGCCGGCCGCGGGCCGCGCGCGACGCTCGGCGAGCCGGTTCGCGAGCGCGCTGACGCGCAGCACGACCTCGCGGACGACGAACGGCTTGACGACGTAGTCATCGGCCCCCACCTCGAGCCCGAGGATCCGGTCCTCGGCTTCGCCCTTCGCGGTGAGCATGAGGACGCCGGTGTCGGCGGTCGCCGAGTCGGCCCGGAGGGCCTTGCACACGTCGTAGCCGGATTGATCCGGCAGCATCAGATCGAGCACGACGACATCGGGCGTGGTCGCGCGCACGGCCGCGAGCCCCTCTGCCCCGGTCAGCGCCGCGGTGACCACGAACCCCGCGCCGCGCAGGTTGAATTCGAGCAGGCGCGAGACGTCGCGCTCGTCCTCGATGATGACCACGCGACGTTCCATGCCTACTTATACCGCGTTAGGCTCGGGGCGTGCGCACGCTCCTCCTCGCGGTCGCCTGCGTCACCGGCGCATGCTCGGCGGACCCGGCAGATGCGCCGTCGTTCCGCGTGGCCGCCGCGTCCGATCTCTCGCGCGCGTTCGACGAGCTCGGCAAGGCGTTCACCGCGAAGACCGGGACGCGAGCGGTCGTCGACTTCAACTCGAGCGGCACGCTCGCGAAGCAGATCGAGCAAGGCGCCCCGTACGGCCTCTTCCTCGCCGCGAACAAGGACTTCGCGGACCAGGCCGCGACGTCGGGCAAGTGCGCGGCCGCGAGCGAGCGGCTCTATGCGCGTGGTCACCTCGTCGCGTGGACGCGCAGCGGCGCTGCGCCGGTGACGTTCGGGGAGCTGGCGGATCCGAAGTGGAAGCGCATCGCCATCGCCAACCCGGACCACGCGCCGTACGGCAAGGCGGCGAAGCAGGCGCTCGTCAAGGCGGGCATCTTCGATAGCCTCGGCGAGCGCATCGTGATCGCCGACAGCGTGCAGGCCGCGATGACGTGGGCGCGCGAGGGCAGCGCGGACATCGCGCTCGTCTCGATGTCGCTCGCGTCCGTCGACACGGCGGGCAAGGCGATGATCGTGGACGAGGCGCTCTACGAGCCGCTCGAGCAGACCCTGATCGTGTGCGGCACCGGCGCGGATGCCGCTGGCGGCGCGCAGCTCGCCGCGTTCGTCCTCTCGCCGACGGGCCGCGAGATCCTGGCGCGCTACGGGTTTTCGGTCGCGACGCCGCCCGCGCCCGCGGTGGCCAAGCCGTGACGCGCCGGCCCGAGACGATCGCCGCGCAGGCGCTCATCGGCTACGACGCGAAGACCGGCGCGGTGGCGCCGCCGATCCACCTCGCGACGACGTTCTCGCGCGACGCGAGCTACGAGCTGATCGACGGCCGGCACTACGCGCGCGACGACGCGCCGACGCCGCAGCTCGCCGAGGCCGTGATCGCCGCCCTCGAGGGCGGACCGGCGGCGATGGTCTACGCGTCGGGCATGGCGGCCGCGACGGCGGCGATCCGCGCCCACCTCGTCCCCGGCGCGCACGTGATCGCGCCCCGCGCCTGCTACTTCGCCGTGCGCTCGTGGCTCGCGAGCTTCGCCGCGCGCTGGGGCGTGGCGGTGGACTTCGTCGATACGAGCGACACGGCGGCGGTCGCGGCCGCGCTCCGCCCGGGCGTGACGCGGCTCGTATGGATCGAGACGCCGGCGAACCCGACGCTCGAGGTCAGCGACATCGCCGCGATCGCGGAGCTCGCCCACGCCGCCGGCGCGCGCCTGTGCGTCGACTCGACGGCCGCGACGCCCGTCCACGCGCACCCCCTCGCGCTCGGCGCCGACCTCGTCATGCACTCGGCGACGAAGTTCCTCGCCGGGCACAGCGACGTGCTGGCCGGCGCGCTCGTGACGGCGCGCGAGGACGCGGTGTGGGCGGACCTGCACCTCATGCGGCGCGAGGAGGGTCCGTGCCTCTCGCCGCACGCGGCGTTCTTGCTCCTGCGCGGGATGCGGACGCTGTTCGCGCGCGTGCCGCAGCAGAGCGCCACCGCCCTCGCCCTCGCGACGCGGCTCGGCGAGCTACCGGGCGCGAGCGTGCGGTACCCGGGCCTCGGGGCGCACCCCCAGCACGCGCTCGCGGCGCGGCAGATGTCGGGCGGGTTCGGCGGGCTCGTGGCGCTGCAGACAGGCGGCGGCGCGGCGCGGGCCCTCGCGGTGATCCAGCGGCTGCGCGTGTGGGTACGCGCGACGTCGCTCGGCGGCGTGGAGAGCCTCGTCGAGCACCGCGCCACCGTCGAGGGTCCGGACTCGCCGACCCCACCCGATCTCCTGCGGCTCTCGTGCGGGCTCGAGCACGTCGAGGATCTGTTCGCGGATCTCGCGGAGGCGCTGCGCGCGTGACGATCCCGATCCGCGTCGCGACCTGCTCGAGCCTCCCCGAGGTGGACGTGGACGCGCGGCCGCTCGCCGAGGCGTTCGTGCGCGCGGGGGTAGAGGCGGAGCTGCTCGCGTGGGACGACCCGCGCGTCGCGTGGGAGTCGCGGGTGCCGCTGGTGATCCGCTCCACGTGGAACTACGCGCAGCAGCCGGACGCGTTCCTCGCGTGGGTCGATCGCGTCGCGGCCACCGCGCCGGTGTGGAACCCGGCCGCGATCGTGCGCGGCAACCTCCGCAAGCGCTATCTGCTCGAGCTGGCCGCGCGCGGCGTGGCGACCGTGCCGACGACGCTCGTCGAGCGTGGCGAGACAGTGGACCTCGCGCGCTGCAGCGGCGGCGGGCGCTTCGTGATCAAGCCGGAGGTCGGCGCGGGCTCGTGGATGACGCGCGCGTTCGCGAGCGATCGCGACCCGGCGGCAGTGCCGTTCCTCGCCGAGGTCACGGCGCGCGGCGCGGCCCTCGTGCAGCCGTACGTCGCGTCGGTGGAGGCGTACGGCGAGCGGTCGCTGGTCTGGATCGACGGCGAGCTGTCGCACGCGATCCGCAAGGCGCCGCGCTTCTCGGGAGACGCCGAGAACATCACGGGGCCGTTCCCGATCGCGGACGACGAGCGTGCGCTGGCCGAGGCCGCGCTGGCGCCGATCGCCGCCGACCTCCTCTACGCGCGCGTGGACCTGGCGCGCTCCGCCGCGGGCGAGCCGATGATCATGGAGCTCGAGCTCGTCGAGCCCTCCCTCTTCTTCGCCCGCCAGCCCGGCTCCGCCGACCGCTACGTCGCCGGCCTGCTGCGCCGCGTCCGGTAGCCGGCCACCCCAGACGGGGCCTGGCCCCTTTGTTTGTGTCCGGTGGCCGGCCACGGGCGATGGGGCCCCCCGGTCAACGCGACCAGCTGGTGGAGGCGAGGAGCTCGGGGGTGGGCGGCGGTGACAGCGCGAGGAAGCGGGCGGCCTCGGGGCTGTCGGTCGGCGCGTAGGACGCGAGCGTCTCGGGCGGGATGGCCTGGTAGAGGAGCTCGATCTCGACGCGCGCGGTGGTCGCCGGCAGCGCCAGGGTGACGGTGTCGCGGCCCGGCAGGAAGGACTTGTCGTGCTCGGTGCCGACCGGGCGCGTGCGGGCGAGGTCGCGCGGGTCCACCGGGTTCGAGCGGATCGTGAGCGGCGCCGGCGGCAAGATGCGGTCGTCCTTCGCGAGGCGCGCGGTGCCGAGCAGGAGGTGCGTCCGGGCGCCGGCCGCGTCGACCGGCACCGCCTCCCACAGCGCGACGTCGGTCGCGGCCGCGATCCGATCGACGTGCGGCAGGATCACGCCCGGCTCGTCGAGCCGCGCATCGTCCGCGCCGAGGATCGCGCCCGCCGCGTGGCGGCCGGACTCGAGCAGCACCTGGCCCGCCGCGTCGCGGGCGGTGACGTGGAGCCACATGCGACGCGTCGGGAACCCGGTCGGCAGCTTGTGCCCGGTCAGGTTGACGACGGTGATGGCGAGGTCCCGCCCGGCCGGCTTGACCTCGAGGCGCGCCGCCGTCGCGAGGAGCGCGCGCGTCTCGGCCGCGGCCGTCGTGAGCTGCGCCGGCGTCACGGCGGCGCGGAGCCAGCTCGTGGCGTCGGGGGCGGCGAGGCTCGCGAGCATGTACGCGTTGCCGCCGCGGATCGCGTGGCGCCGGTAGCCGTCGCGGGCGGGCGCGGTCGGCGGGCTCGTCGAGAACGGCGTGGCCGCGGCGACCCGCGCCTGGTGGCAGTCCTGGCACGTCTTCGACGTCGGGCCGCTGGCGTACGCCGAGCTGCGCCACTCGAGGAACGTCCCCTGCTCCACCACCTCGGCGCCCGTCTCGTGTCCGGCGGCGTCGAGCGGGCGCACGATCACCGTGTGGCAGCTCGCGCACAGCGCGCTCTCGGTGACATGCGGCGACGGGACCGGCGGCGCCTTGATCATGGCGATCATCGCGTCGCCCTGCGGCTGCGGCAGCGCGCCGTACATCACGCGGTCGGCGCGCAGCGCGGCGCGGCCCACGAGCTTGGCGTCGGTGCCGAGGCCGTCGGGCTGCATCGCGTGACAGCCGGCGCAGCCGACGCTCTCGCGGCCGAGCGCGGCCGCGTCGCCATCGCCGCGGACGAGGTCATCGAGCGTGATCGCACCGCCGGCCGCGCGGGCCTCGGCGTTGCCGACGGGCGCGTGGCAGCGCGTGCACAGATCGTCGATCGCGGCCGCCCCGGCGGGCACGGCGGCGAGCTCGCGCCGGAACGCGGCGAGGTAGTACGGATCGCGCGCCGCGAGCGCCATCATGGTGCCGGCCGCGTCTGTCACCGGCGAGATGTCCGCGCCGGCCGCGTCGCGCATCGCGCCGTGGTCACCGTCGCCGGCGGTGTGGCAGCGGATGCACGTGACCACGCCCGGGAAGCGATCGGTCGCGACCGGCCGCGCCGCCGGCAGCGCGGCGAGGAGCGGCGGCCCACTCGGGACCGGCGGGGCCACGGGCGCCACGGCGACCGGCGGCGGATGCACCAGCGCGGGCGCCGGCGCCGAGCATGCGGCCAGCGCGACGATCATCGCCCACCGCGTCCCCCCGCCGACCATCAGCCGTCCGCCAGCTGCGCCGTCAGCCGCGTGATCGCATCGACCGTCCACGCGCCCGACCAGAACAGATCCTTGCCGTCCACCCGCACGACGCGCGCCCCCGGCAGCGCCGCCGCGAGCTCCGCCTCTTCCGCCGCCGAAAATGCGTACGGCTCGTCGGGCAGCACGATCAGGTTCGCCCTCCGCGCGCGCACCTCGTCGAGCGTGACGCGCGGATAGCGGATGTCGCGCTGCCCCGCGTCCACCGGCGATGACTTGCCGAGGTCCGCGGCGAGCGGGTACAGCCGGAGCCGATCGCCGAACGCGTTCGCCACGCCCGCCCGCGCGAGCACGTCAGAGCCGAACGTGTCCGCGTTGAGCGTCATGAGCGGCGCGAGCCAGATCGGCACGAACGCCACGCGCCCCGCCGCGACCGCGCCCGGCGCCGGCAGCGCGTACGCCCGCCGCACCAGTGACTTCGCCGGCTCGCGCCCCTGCAGCCCGAGGATCCGCGCCAAGCGCGCGAGGTGCGCCATCCCCTGCTCGACCGTCCGGGGCATCGACACGAGCACGTGGACGCGCGCCGCCGCCAGCGCCTCGAGCACGGGCCGCGTGTTCTCCTCCTGGTTCGCCAGCACCAGCTGCGGCTCGAGCGCGAGCACCGCCTCGACGTCGACGTCCTTCGTGCCGCCGACGACCGGGACGGCCGCCGCCTCCGGCGAGACGCAGTACCGGGTCCGGCCCACGAGCCGCGCGGCCGCGCCGAGCGCGATGACGCTGTACGTGTCGCTCGGGACCAGCGACACGATCCGCTCCGGCGGCCGGCCGATCAGCAGCTCGCGTCCGAGGTCGTCGCGGATCTTCACCACCGGCATCGCGCGCAGTCTACCTCGTCCTCGCCGCCGACCCGCGCTAGGATGCGCCGCGATGGCCAAGGCGCCCGCGGAGGACGAGCTCGTCGAGAAGGTGTTCGACGCCTCGCAGCACGACGCCGTCGCCGAGGCGATCCTCAAGCTCGACCCCGAGGAGGCCGCGTTCTTCCTGCACAAGCTCGAGGCCGCGCTCCGCAAGCGCCGCATCATGATCGGCGGCTACCTCGCCTCCATGTTCGTGTGGGCGATCGGCATGGTCGTGGCGTTCGGAGCGTACGCGCTGGTCGACGGCAGCATGGGCTACGCGCTCTTCTTCCTGCCGTTCCTCGCCGTCGGGGTCGTCCTCTACCTCTTCGGCTGGTGGGCGAACCGGGTCGGCGCCCGTGCGCTGCCCGTGCCGGCCGCTTCGGTCGAGCCTCCGCGCCCGGCGGGATAAGCGTATGCTGGCCCCATGCGCCAGCCTCTCTTCGTCGCGCTCACCGCCGCCGCGTGCCTGTCTGCCTGCAGCAGCGACAAGGCCAAGAGCGACGCGCCGCCCGCCGGCTCCGAGGCCATCGTGCCCCCCGGCGAAGCGGCGATCGTCACGGACGCCTTCCCGCTGACCACGTGTACCCCCACGGCCGGTAGCGCGATGACCGGGCACCTGATCGGCAAGGTCACCGGTCGCGCCATCCTGGCGACCTCGCCGCCGAACGACGGCCGGTTGTTCGTGATCGAAGAAGCCGGCCGCATCCGGCTGTTCGAGAGCGAGACCCTCGTCGCCACGCCGTTCCTCGACATCGCGAACCTCGTGGAGTCGGGGAACGACGAGCAGGGCCTCCTCGGCCTGGCGTTCGATCCCGATTACGCGACGAACCGCTACTTCTACGTCGACTACACCGCTGACAACCCGGACACGACCGACACGGCGCACCCGTACGTCGACGTCGTGTATCGCTACAAGCAGAGCGCGTCGAACCCCGACGTCGCCGATCCGACGACGGCGACCCTGATCATCTCCGTCCCCGATCCGTTCGTGAACCACAACGGCGGCATGATCGAGTTCGGCAGCGACGGCTTCCTCTACATCGGCACCGGGGATGGCGGCAGCGCTGGCGACCCGCAGCGCAACGGTCAGAACACGAACGCCTTGCTCGCGAAGATCTTGCGCATCGACGTCGCCCACCCCGCGAACGGCAAGCCGTACGGCATCCCGGCGAGCAACCCGTTCGCGACGAGCGGCGGCGCGCCCGAGGTGTGGCTCTACGGCGTTCGCAACCCGTGGCGCTGGACGTTCGATCGTGCGACGGGCGACATGTGGATCGGGGACGTCGGCCAGGGCCAGACCGAGGAGATCGACGTCCTGACGCCGGCGCAACAGCCCGGCGCGAACCTCGGCTGGAGCTCGTACGAGGGCGACACGTGCTGCGCGACGCAAGCGGACAAATGCGCGCAGCACGGCACGCAGCAGGCGTGCGACACGACCGGCAAGATGTTCCCCGCGATCCAGAAGACGCACGGCGGCGATGGCTGGCTCGCCATCATCGGCGGCCAGGTCTATCGCGGCACCTGCTTCCCCGACATCGTCGGCACGTACTTCTACACGGATGATGTCCACGGCGGCCTCTCGGCGGCCAAGCTCGACTCCACGACGGGCGTCGTCACCACGACCGACCTGACGAGCGGCACGTTCGCGGCCAACCCGTCCTCGATCCACGCCGACGCGCGCGGCGAGCTCTACGAGACGGCGACCAATGGCCAGGTGTTTCACCTGGTGGCGGTCCCCTGAGCGAGCACACGCTCGCGCTCGCGTCGGGCCTCTCGTATCACTGCCTCGAGTGGGGCGCCGAGCACGCCGGGGAGACGACCTTCGTGCTCGTGCACGGCTTCTCCGATCTCGCCGCCGCGTGGGAGCCGGTCGCCGCGCGCCTCGCGCCGCACGGCCACGTGATCGCGCCGGACCTCCGCGGCCACGGTGACAGCGGCTGGATCGGTGCCGGCGGCTACTACCACTTCATGGACTACGTGGCGGATTTGGACGAGGTGATCGCCCGCCTCGCGCGGCCGCGGCTCGTCCTCGTCGGGCACTCGATGGGCGGCACGATCTGCGGCTACTGGGCGGGGACGCGGCCCACGCGCCCCGCCGCGCTCGCCCTCATCGAGGGCCTCGGCCCGCCCGATCAGAGCGCGGCGGACATGCCGGCGCGGACGGCGAGCTGGATCGACGCGTGGCGCGGCGCGCGGCGGACCGGACGCACCCTCGCCGGGCTCGACGAGGCCGTCGCGCGCCTGCGCAAGCATGATCCGTTGCTCGCGGCGGACGAGGCGTTGCGCGTGGCCCGCGCCGGCACGCGCGACGTGGAGGGCGGCGTCGTGTGGAAGCACGACCTCCTGCACCACACGATGGGTCCCTACCCGTTCCGGCTCGACGCCGCGCTCGCCTACTGGCGCCGCGTCACGTGCCCGGTGCTCCTGGTCGACGGCGCCGAGTCGCGCATGAACCTCGCCGAGGACGAGCGCGCGCGCCGCCGGGCCGCGTTCGCCGATCATCGCCACGTCACCGTCCCCGCCGCGGGGCACGCGGTGGCGCGGCACCAGCCCGCGCGCGTGGCCGAGCTGATCCTGGATCTCGGCCGAGAAGACCGCTCGCGGCACGCGACCTGACGTCAGCGCATCGGCGGGCCCACGCTCGGCGGGCGCGGCGCGCGGATAACCTGGCTCGCGCGGCGGCCGTGCCAGCGCACCGGCACGAGCACGCGGAACGTCGAGCCCTTCCCGACCTCGGAGTCGAGCTGCACCGCGCAGCCGAGCAAGTCCGTCAGCTTCGCGACCAGCGCGAGGCCGAGCCCCACGCCGCCGAAGCCCCTCTCGTCGGAGCTGTCGCCCTGGCGAAACGGCTCGAAGATCGCGGCGCGGTTCTCGGCCGGGATCCCGATGCCGCTGTCCTTCACGACGAGCGCGATCCGCGCGCTGTCGTCCTCGTCCGCCTCGGCGCCGCCGACGCGCTGGGCCCGCACGATCACCGTGCCGCCCTCGGGCGTGAACTTCACCGCGTTCGCCACGAGGTTCACGAGGATGTGGCCGAGCCAGCGCTCGTCGGACTCCACGCGCGGGAGGTCCGGCTCGACGACCACGTCGACCGTCAGGCGCTTGGTGCCGACCATCCACGAGACCGACGTCGTCACACGCTCCACGAGCTCGCCGACCTCCAGCAGGGCCGGCCGCGGATCGATCCGCCCGGCCTCGGCGCGCGTCAGGTTCAGCACGTCGTCCACGAGCACCAGCAGCGACTGCGCGCTCCGCTTGATCGACGCGCACGCCTCACGCTGCTTGTCCGTGACCGGCCCGTAGACGCCGGCCGCGATCACGTCCGCCAGGCCCTGCACGCCGTGGATCGGCGTGCGCAGCTCGTGGGTCATCGACGCGACGAACTGGCTGCGCTGGGCGCTCGCCTCGACCAGCTCCGCGGTCCGCGACTCGAGCGCGGCCTCCTTCGCGCGCAGGAGGCGCAGCGTCGCCGTCGAGAACCACGCGGGCACGCCGACCACGAGCGCGCAGTACGCGATCGCCGTCAGCGCGTAGCCGAGCGTCGGCACGTCCGTCCCCGCGCCCGGGCGCTGCGTCGGTGGCAGCACGCCTCCGACCATGAGCAGCGTCATCGTCGCGAACAGCACCACGATGATGCCGGCCATCAGGATCGTGACGCCCGCGTTCGAGAGGAGCGAGAGCACCGCGACCACGATCACGTACGTCGCGAGCAGGGGGCTCGTCGGGCCACCCGTGAAGTAGATCGCGGCTGTCAGGAGCACCACGTCGGCCGTCGTGTTGAGCGCCTGCGTCGGCAGCACGCCGCGGTCGCGCCGCAGCGCCCCCCACGCGACCGAGTTCGTCACGAGCTTCACGCCCACGAGGACGAAGTACGTCCAGCGCCACGGCGTCAGCTCGAGACCCGACGCCGCCGCCGCGAGGAGCGCGAAGCCGACCGCGATCGCGTAGCCCGTGAAGATGCCGAACAGTAATCTCGGCCGGTTCGCGGGCGCCGCCATCTCGGCGACCGCCATGGTCAGATCGTCGACGAGCTTCACGATTCGCCGAGCAGCTGCCGCACTTGCGACAACAACTGGACGAGGTCGAACGGCTTGGTCAAGTACCCGTCCGCGAGGACGCCGAGCTGGATCGTGCGCGAGGACTGGTCGTGGTCCGTGTAGACCGCGCTCATGAGCAGGAGCGGCGTGGTCTGCCCGCGCGGCCGGCTCTTGATCTCGCGCGCGACCTCGAACCCGTTCTTCCGCGGCAGCTGGACGTCGACGATCATCAGATCCGGCGCGTCCGTCTCGAACCGCTCGATCCCCTCGGGCCCCGACGAGGCGGCCACGGTCTCGTAGCCGTTGGCGGCCAGGAAGTCCGCGAGGATCATCTGGTTGACCGGGTCATCCTCGACCACCAAGATCTTCTTGCCGGCCACGGCTGCAGCGTAGCAGCTACTCGAACCGGTTGGACGCCACCGGGCCGCCCGCCCACAGCCGCGAGCGCGGCCCCGCCGGCATCGGCCAGACCTGGGCCGCGAGGGCCTCCCAGCGCGCGGGCTCGTCGGCGGAGAGCTCGCTACCGTCGAGGCCCTTGGACGCGACGATGTCCGCTGCGATCACGTCGATGGCGCGCTCGTCGGCCGGCGACTCGTTCACCTCGCGGGTCTCCGGATCGACGACGAGCGACTGCCCCCACGGGGCAACGAGGCTCTGGTACAGCAGCGTCGTCACGTCGGGTGCGATCGGACAATCGATGGTCCACGGGCTCGCGTGCGCGAACAGGAGCTGGCCCTCACGTCGCTGCACCAGGCGCTGGACGTCCGCGGTCGCGATGTCGGCGAGGTCGTACGCGACCACGAGCCCCGGCGCGGGCACACCGACCGCGGGCCACGGCGCGACGGGCACGCCGAGCTGCGCGGCGGCCGCGGCGGCGACGATCGCGTGGCCGCGCCCTGGCGGCGCGTACACGCACGGGACGGCCAGCGCGCGGGCGAGCGGGACCACGCGCGCGAGGCCGGTCGCGATCCGATCGAGCGAGTCGGCGAGCCAGGCGTAGCGCCCGTGCATCGGCTCGTCGAATCCGTAGGGAGACTGGTGCATCACGAGCCCGCCGGTGAGCACGTAATGCCAGCCGCGCAGGTCGCGCGCGTCGAGCGTGGCGGCGCCGGCCACGCGGTCCGCGCGCTCCACGATCAGCGCGATCGTCTCCTGCATCGCGTCGTTATCTGGCGACTCGGGCGCGAGGGCCGGCAGCGCGGCGCGCGTGAGGTCGAGCCGGCCCGCCATCGCCGCGTTGAACGCATAGAGGTAGCGGCACAGGAAGCTCCGGGCGCGGAGCGGCGCGTGGTCCTCGAGCACGGCGAGGGCGTCGCCATAAGCGAGCGCGCTCTCGAGCGCGGACACGAGCTCGCAGACGACCTCCTCGCTGTCGCCGACCAGGCGCAGGCACCGCCACAGGATCGAGGCCGCGATCGCCGGCGCGCCCGCGTCGATGAGCGCGTAGCCGAGGTCGTACAGGCGATCGGGGCTGTCGAGATCCGCGCGCGCGGCCAGCGCCAGCTCGCCGAGCGTGTCGGCTCCGCGCCGCGTCGCGAGCTCGCCGAGGAGCGTCAGGTACCGCGGCAGCTCGGAGTCGAGGAGCTCGCGCCCGCGCGGCCAGCCGAGGCGCGCGCGCAGGCGTCCGAACGCGCCGGCATCATCGCCCTGCGCGATCAGCTCGGCGATCGCCGCATCGTCATCCGGAGCCACGACCATCAGCTAGAGCTTCGCGAGCCTCGCCAGACCGTCCCACACCGCCGTGCGGATCGCCGGATTCCGGACGGCCGCGGCGGGCGGCGTCGCGACGCCGTCGACGAAGTAGCTGCCCGACGGCTCGCCGTCGTTCGCCGCATCCCCGGCCGCGAGCCGCACGCTCGACCGCGCGCCCGCCTCGAGCGACGCGCCCTTGATCGGCCCGAACCCTTCGCGCAGGAGCTTCGTCTGGATCACGCCGGGGTGCAGGCTGTACGCGACGAGCTTGGCCGGATCGTGCCGGTCGGCGAGGGCGAGCGCGTGCACGATGTTGACGGCCTTGCTGTTGGCGTACGCCGCGTAGCCGGTCCAGCCCGCCGTGTGCTGGAGGTCGTCCGGGTTCACGGCGCCGCGCGTGTGCGCCATCGACGAGACATTGATGACGCGCGCGGTCCCGCCGCTCGCGAGGAGGCGCGGCAGCAGCAGCTCGGTGAGCAGGAACGGCCCGACGCAGTTCACCGCGAACGTGAGCTCGATGCCGTCGGACGTCAGGACCCGCTCGCGCGCGAAGATGCCCGCGTTGTTGACGAGCGCGTGGAGCGCGGGCGTCGTCGCGAGCAGCTCCTCGGCGCCGCGGCGCACGGAGGCGAGGTTGCCGAGGTCGAACGCGATCCCGGCGAGCATCGCGCCCGGGAGCTCCTCGCGGAGCGCGGCGAGCGTGGCCTCGACCGTTGGCTTGCTGCGGCCATGCACGATCACGCTCGCGCCGCCCGCCGCGAGCGTCCGCGCGGTTTGCCGTCCGATGCCGTCGGTGGAGCCGGTGACGAGGATCGCTCGGTCGCTCATGAGCGGACCATGCCACGCCGTCACGGTGTGTGGGAAGCCACGACCCGCCGCAGCCGTCGCGCACGCTTGCCAGCCCCCGAGGTTCCAGGGTACCCATCCCGGCATGGCGCTGTCCGTCGGTATCGTTGGCCTCCCGAACGTGGGCAAGAGCACGGTGTTCAACGCGCTGACCGCCGGCAAGGCGGAGGCGGCGAACTACCCGTTCTGCACGATCGATCCGAACGTCGGCGTCGTGCCGGTCCCCGATCCGCGCCTGAAGCGCATCGAGGCGAAGATCAAGACGCAGAAGGTCATCCCCGCCATCGTCGAGATCGTCGACATCGCGGGTCTCGTCAAGGGCGCGGCCCAGGGCGAAGGCCTCGGGAACAAGTTCCTCGCGAACATCCGCGAGACGAACGCGATCCTCATGATGGTGCGCTGCTTCGAGGACGGCAACGTCATCCACGTCGCCGGCAGCGTCGATCCGATGCGCGACATCGACATCATCGACCTCGAGCTCGCCCTCGCCGACGTCGAGTCGCTCGACAAGCGCCTCAAGAAGGCCCAGAGCGCGGCGAAGACCGGCGGCAAGGAGTCCAAGACCGAGCTCGCGATGACCGAGAAGGTCCACGCGCACCTCGCCGAGGGCAAGGCCGCCCGCTCCCTCGCGCTGACGGACGACGAGCGCAAGGCCGTCTCCACGTGGGGCCTCCTCACGGCGAAGCCGGTCCTCTACTGCTGCAACGTCGGCGAGACCGACCTGCCCGACGGCAACGCCTGGAGCAACCTCGTCCGCGCGCGCGCGATCACCGAGCAGGCCGGCGTCGTGATCCTCTGCGGCAAGGTCGAGGCCGAGCTGGCCGAGGTCCCCGAGGAGGATCGCGGCGAGCTGCTCTCGTCGTACGGCCTCAAGGAGCCCGCGCTGGCGACCCTGGCGCGCGAGTGCTACCGCCTCCTCGGCCTCCAGTCGTACTTCACGGCCGGTGAGAAGGAGGTCCGCGCGTGGACGGTGAAGAAGGGCGCGACGGGGCCGCAGGCCGCCGGCGTCATCCACACCGACTTCGAGAAGGGCTACATCCGCGCTCAGGTCTACTCGCTCGCGGACCTCGAGGCCCTCGGCAGCGAGGCCGCGATCAAGGGCGCGGGCAAGATGCGGATGGAGGGCAAGGACTACGAGGTGCAGGACGGCGACATCATGCACTTCCTGTTCAACGTCTAGGCGCTCTGGCGCCGGACGACCGGCAGCAGCACGCGGAACACGGTGCCGGCCGCCGTGGACTCGACCTCGATCTTGCCGCGGTGCGCCTTCACGATCCCGGACACGATGTAAAGCCCGAGGCCCAGGCCCGACGAGTGCCCGCTCGCCCCGCCACGCTTGTACGGCTGGAACATCGTCTGGAGCGCGGCGTCGCTGATCGGTTCACCGCGAATAGCGTTGCGGACGCAGATCATCGCCTGCTCCCCGCGCACGCCGATCTCGATCGTGACGGGCTCGCCCGGGCGCCCGTACTGGGCCGCGTTGCTCGCGAGGTTCGAGACCACCTGGCCGAGCCGGTCGGGATCCCAGTGGCCGACGACGTCGGTCCCGTGCACCTCGAAGCGCGTCTTTGGATACGCGAGCGTCAGCTCCTCGGCCACGCCGGTCACCAGAGGAAGCAGCGCGCCCTCGGTGAGCGCCACCGGGATCCCGCCGCCGAGCCGGGCCTGCGTCACGTCCAGGAGCTGCTCGATGATGCCCGTCATCCGCGTCGCGCTCGACCTGATGCGACGCACGATACCGCCGTGCCGCGTCTCGGGCGGTAGATCGAGCTGCAGGATCTCGGTGGCCGTGACCACGGCGCCGAGCGGGCTTCGCAGGTCGTGCCCGACGATGGCGAGCAGCTCCTGCTGGAACTGCGCCGTCCGCTCGCGCTGCTCGGTGATCGCGCGTTCGGCGGAGACGTCCTCGAGCACCGTCACGCGGCCGACGACCGCGCCGAGGCCGTTCCGCAGCGGTACGGCTGACACGGCGATGGTGGACGGCGGCGCACCGTCCTCACCGCGGAGCATCAGGTCCACGCCGACCGGCAGCTGGATGGGCCCGCCCCCGAAAAGATCCCCGAGCGCGCCGATCGGTACGCCGTCCGGATCGGTCCAGCTCGGCAGCTCGAACACCTCGACCAGCGTGCGCGCGGCCGCCACGCCGGGGACGAGCGCGAGGGCAGCGGCGTTGACGAGCGTGACGGCGCCGTTCTCGGCGGTCGCGATGATGCCGATCGGCAAGCTGCCGAGGACGGTGTCGAGCTGCATGCGCGCGACGCGCTCGGAGTCGAACCGCATCACGCGCTCGATCGCGAGGCTCGCGTGCTCGATGCACGTCTCGATCGTGGCGATGTCCTCGCTGTCGAAGGGCTCGCTGTCGCCCTCGCGCGTGACCGTGACGATGCCGCGCACCGGATCGACCGCGGGGAACGGGAGGATCGCCAGGCCGCGCAGCCCGTGGAGCGCGATGTACGAGGCGTACGCGGGTGGCAACGTCGCCAGCGCCTCGGCCGCGCTCGCGAACTGATGGACGCACGGGTCGGCGACGGACGCGATCACGGCCAGGTGGTCGGCCCGCGGCTCGGTGCGGTGGTGCGCGACCGCGATCTCCGGAAGCGGCCCCGGGAAGATCAGCACCGAGCAGCCTTCGCACAGGCTGCTTGTCAGCGCGCGCGCGAGCTCGTCGATGATCTGCACCGGCGACGGCATCGCCTGGAACAGCGCGTGGCCAAGCCGGTTGACCGTGGTGAGGCGCTGGCGCTCGCGCGTGGCGAGGTCGGAGAGCTGCTTCGTCCGCAGCGCCGCTTGCACGCGGGCCCGGAGTTCCTCGGGCGCGAACGGGCGCGGCACGTAGTCGTTCGCGCCGACGGCGAGGCCCGCCACGACGTCCTGCGTGTCGATGCGCGACGCGGTGACGAGGATGATCGGCAGCTCCTGGGTCTGCGAGCGCGAGCGCAGGAAGCGCGTGACCTCGTCCCCTGTCATGCCCGGCATCACCCAGTCGAGCAGGAGCAGGTCCGGCAGGCGCTTCGCCGACACGAGCTCCTCGACGGCGGTCGTCCCATCCGAGAATCGACGCGTCCGGTAGCCGGCGCCGAGCGACCGCTCCGTGATGGCAGCCTCCGTGGGACTGTCGTCGACAATCCAGATCAGCGGGTTGCGATGGATGGGACCGGACTCAGGCACGCTTCGAGATCTCCTCCGCCATGCGGTCGAGCGGGACGGCTTCGGCCTCCAGGCCGGCGTCGTAGACGCAGCGAGGCATACCATAGACCACGCACGTCGACGCCGCCTCGGTGAGGAGCGCGCCCCCGGCGGCGGCGATCGCGCGCGCGCCGACGAGCCCGTCATCTCCCATCCCGGTCAGCACCACCCCGAGGACACCCGGCCCCGCCGCGGCCGCTGCGCTGGCGAAGAGCTCGTCGACCGACGGCATGAACGCGGCGATCGGCTGGCGCGAGAGCTGGAGCCGGAGCGCGGCGCCGTCGAGCCGGACCGCGCACTGGAGCCCGGCGCGAGCCAACACGATCTGGCCCGCGCGCAGCACCAGGCCGTCGTGGGCCTCCACGACCTCGAGCTTCGAGGCCTTGTCGAGCCGCGCGGAGAGCGCCTGCGTGTAGCCGACCGGGATGTGCAGCACCATGACCACCGGCGCGGCCAGGTCGGCGGGCAGCGCGCCCACCAGGTGCGTCAGCGCCTGCGGACCGCCGGTCGACGTACCGACGACGATGAGCTTCACCGGCGAGGCGGCGCGCCGCGCGCGCGCGAGTTGCACGGGCGCGGGCTCGACGAAGCTCGCGGCGGCCGCCATGACCTTTGCGATCAGCTGCTCGCCGAGCTCGTGGAGGCGATCGCTCGCGACGGCGGTCGGCTTCGTGATGACATCGACCGCGCCGAGCGCGAGCGCCTCGACGCCGAGGTCGGTCTCCACGCCGGAGATGCTGACCACGAGCACGCGCGGCCGCGGGCGCCCGTGCAGCGCGCGCAAGACGCCGAGCCCGTCGAGCTCCGGCATCGTGAGGTCGAGGGTCACGACATCGGGATCGAGCGCCGCGATCTTCTCGAGCGCGTCGGCCCCGTCGCGCGCCGTCCCCACGACGTCGATGGCGCCCGTCGCGCGCAGGATCCGCGACAACACGGTCCGCGCGAAGGCGGAGTCGTCGACGATCAGGACGCGCGGGCGGCGGCTCATCGCGCTCCCCCCGCGAGCCCGTAGAAGAACGAATCACCGCGCTGCTCGCAGACGAGCTTCGTGCCGAACCGCAGCAGGGACTCGGACACCCCGACGGTGAGCAAGCCGCCCGGGGCGAGGTGGGCGGCCAGGCGATCGATCACGCGGCTGATCTGGTCATCGCGAAAGTAGATGAGGACGTTGCGACACAGGATGACGTCGAACGCGCCGAGGTCGGCGGGCGCGGCGCCATCGACGAGGTTCTGCGTCGCGAAGCGCACGGCGGCGCGGATCTTCGGGGCCACGCGGACGCCCTGCGGCGAGACCTCGAGGTGACGCGCCGTTACCTCGGGCGGGTGGCCGTCGCGGACGGAGCGCGGCGAGTGCCGGCCCGCGCGCGCGCGCGTGATCGTCTCCTCGCTGATGTCGGTCGCGAGGAGATCGACGGAGTCGAGGAGGCCGCGATCGGCCAGCAGCATGGCGAGCGTGAACGGCTCCTCGCCGCTCGAGCAGGCGGCAGACCACACCCGCGCCCGGCCCCGGGCACGGACGACCCCCGGGAGGAACGTGTCGGCCAGGTACTGCAGCGGCGCCAGCTCCCGGAAGAAGTAGGTCTCGTGGACCAGGAGCGCCTCGACCAGGAGGTCGAGCTCCGCGCGGCCCGGGTCGTCGTACCGGAGCCGATAGTAAAAGTCGAGCAGCGCGCCGAAGCCGCGCTCCTCGGCGTGGGCGACGAGCTTCGCGCTGAACAGCTCGCGCTCGCGCTCGCCATAGTGCAGCCCGCACGCCTCCTCGACGAGCGTCGTGAACAGCGCGAACAGCGAGGGCGAGAGCGTCGGGTTCACGGCTACCCCGGCCTCGCCGCGGCCGCGATCCGTCGCACCTCGAGATCCGGGTCGGTCTGGGCGAGGTGGACCAGCGCGGCACGGGCGCGGTCGTCACCGAGGGCGCCCAGGACGCGTGCGGCGGCGCGCCGCGCCTCCGGCCAGGCCAGCGCGAGCGCGTCGTAGAGCGCGGCGGTGGCGACGTCGTCGCCCATGCGCCCCAGGGCCCCCACGAGGCGCGCGGCGGCTGG
>JANXOM010000011.1 GCA_025353585.1 Deltaproteobacteria bacterium | reverse complement strand
GGCAACGTCGCCGCGATCGCGTCGGGCACCGCCTGGCTGCCCTTGTGCATGTGGTAGCGCTCGTCGGACACGCCGAACACGGAGAACTCGTCCGGCGGCACAGCCGCGTCGATGAGCGTCAGCATGTTCCATGCGGACTGCTGCTCGACCTCGAGCCCGAACTCCTCGAGGTACGCGACCGTGAGGAGCCGATACATGAGGTCGGTCGTCTTGAGGCCGGCCTCCTGCGTCAGCCATTGCGGGATCGAGAGGTTGTCGACGCGCTCGAACTCGGTGGGGCTGGCATTGCCGGCGGTGATCGCCGCGGTCATCTTCGCGGCCACGGGCGTGAACGCCGTCACGATCTCGACCTCGGTCAGCGGCTTGCCGCCGATGTAGAAGAGATCGTGGCTCAGGCCCGCCGTGGCCTCGACGAGGTCGTCGACCTGCAGGCCGAGCTCGCTCGCGAGGAGCGGGATGACGACGTGGTCGCTGTCGATGAGCTCCCCGCCGAGGTCGCACAGCTGGCCGCCCGCGAGGGACGTGTAGTCGGTGAACATGCGGCCGCCCGTGCGCATCGACGCCTCGAAGACCGTCGCCTGCAGGCCGGCCTTCTTGAGGAAGTACGCGCACGTCAGGCCCGCGATACCGCCGCCGATGATCGCCACGGACGCCAGATCCGCTGCGCCGCTCTCGTTGTCACCACATGCCGCCACGAGGGGCGCGAGCGGCAAGAGGGCCGCGGCGCCGATCGACCGCCGCAACAGCTCGCGGCGCGTCGGCCCGCGCGGGGTCGCGGCGACCTGCTCCGGCGTGACACCGAGCGCGGCCATCTGGGCGCGCCGCGCGAGGCGGCGCAAGGTGCTGAAGAGGGACGAGCGGGCCATGGCGACGAAGTATCGGCCAGCTCCCACCCCGGCGCCAGCTACCGGACAAGCACGAGCATCTCGGTCTCCATGCTCTCCTCGGCCCAGCGCCGCTTGTAGTCCATCTCCGTGCCGAGGTCGTACCGTCCGATGCCATCGGCGCACAGCGCCACCACCTGGTGGTACTGGAGCAGCCCGCCGACGCCGAGCGCGGACAGCTCGTTCGCGTACGAGAACTGCAGGCCGCGGTACTCGCCCGCGAACACGGCGCCGAGGATGTAGCCGGCGTCCTGGCCCGCGTGCCGCGCGAAGATCGTGCGCTGCTGGCCGAGCGCGCACAGGCGCGGCAGCATCGCGTCGTAGAACGCGTGCATCGGCCCGACGGAGATGCCGACGCCCTCGCCCGCCTTCCAGCTGTGCCGCTCGACGGCCTGGATCCGCGCGTAGAGCGCGGCCGCCTCGCCCGGCCCGGCGCGCACGTCCTCGAAGGTCACGCCCGCCGCCGTCGCCGCGCGCAGCGACTTGCGCAGCGACTTGCGCAGCTCGCGTGACCGGCGCGCCAAAAACCCGTCCACGCCGCCATCGAGGCTCGCGACGTGGCGCACCGTCGGCGTGCCGCGCCGCTTCTCCCAGCCGGCGGGGAGCGCGGCGTCGATCGCCTGGCGCTGCGGGCCGCCCGCGGTGTGGCCGGCGAGGATCGCGAGCTGCCAGTCGTGCCGGCTCGCGAGGTGCGCGATGACCTCCGCGGCGAGCGCGCCCCCGTCGCGCCCCACGAGCGGGGCGGCGAGGCCCCACGCGAGCTCGAGCGGCTCGATGTACGGAAAGCCGGCCGGGTGGACGCCGCGCATCGCGGCGAGGTAGCCGTGCTGCCCGCGGAAGGAGTACGCGGCCCGCGCGGGCATCAGCGCGGACGCGGCGGCGAGCCCCCACGCGGTCGTCGAGCAGAAGCGATCGATCTCCGACGTGACGGCGACCTCGGCATCGAAGTCATCCGCGACCGACGCCAGGTCGACCGGCTCCACGGGTGCAGTGTACGGCAGGCTTCCGCGCTACGCTCGCGGCCGTGCGCGCCGGCTTTGCCTTGATCTCGGTCCTCGCCGGCTCGCTCGTGGGCGGCGGCTGCGTCTCGGACAGCTACGCGATCCGCAAGGACGAGCTCGCCCGGCTGGCCAGCACCGCGCCGGCGGAGCGCGGCGGCAGCGTGCGCGTCGACCAGGAGATCCAGGGGACGGACACGGCGCCGACCGACGGCGTGGGCGTCGAGACGCAGATCATCTTGATCCCGAACATCAACCTGTCCGTCGGCGAAGCGCGGCCGCGCGGCTCGTGGCACGGCGGCGGGGGCGCCGGCGGGCGTAGCACCACGGGCGGCGGCCACAGCGGCGGCGGCCGCGCGGGCGATGGCAAGGCGGAGGCGATCGCGATCATCGTGGCCGCGGTCGCGATCCTGTTCGTGGCCGCTGGCGTCGAGGGCAGCCGCTTCGATGGCCAGGTCCAGCTCCACCCGATGCATCCGGTCCACCTGATCGGGCCCGACGACAGCGACCTCGTGGTGCCGCTCGCGTGGATCGACCCGAACATGGCCGCCTGGGCCGATCACGCCGTCGTGCGTTCGGCGGAGGGGCCATGGCATCCGCTATCGCGCGCGCCGCTCGAGCGCCACTGGACGTACGGCGTGTACCTCGGCGAGGGCGCGTTCTCGTCGGTCGACGGGACGAAGAGCGTCGGCCCCGCATCCACGATCCAGCTCGGCTACTTCCCCCATCCGCACTACGGGATCCTCGGCTCGGTGTTCTTTGGCTGGCGCGACAACGAAGCGAGCGCGAACCTGTTCGAGTCGCGCTACACGGCGGAGGTCCAGGCGCTGCCGCTCGACGCGGGGATCCTTCACCTGGGCGCGTACGGCGGCGTCGGCGCGGCCGCGCGCTTCGAGGACGGGCTCGCCGGCGGCAACGCGAGCGGGCTCGCGCTGACGGGCGGCGCGATGGTCCAGCTCGAGCTCCACACGCGGCTCGCGCTCACCGCGCGCCTCGGCGTGGCCGCCGCCCACGGCGAGATCATGCAGGACGTGCTCTTCGGGCTCAGCGTTTATTGAACCGCGGGCGGCTCGGTCCGATCACTTCTGGTACTTCGTCTTCCACTCGTCGTACGGCATACCGTAGACCCGCTCGCGGGCGTCGGCGTCCGAGAGGGTGATGCCCTGCTCGTCGGCGGCGGCGCGATACCACTTCGACAGGCAGTTCCGGCAGAACCCCGCGAGGTTCATGACGTCGATGTTCTGGACGTCGGTGCGCTCGCGGAAGTGCTGCAGCAGGCGCCGGAACGCCGCGGCCTCGATCTCGACCTGCGTTGCCTCGGGGATCACGGTCATGCGCGCTGGATACCATGCTACACCGCGACGCGTGAGCGACCTCCCCGCGTCGGTGACCGAGCTGCACCGCGGCGACGCCACCATCTTTCTCGTCGGCACCGCCCACGTCTCGCAGGCGAGCGTCGACGAGGTCCGCGCCGTCATCGCGCGCGTCAAGCCGGACGCCGTCGGCGTGGAGCTGTGCCCCACCCGCCTCACCGCGATCGCCATCGGCAAGCCGCTCTCGGCGAGCGATGCCCGCGGCCTCCTGCGCGAGGGCAAGACGCTCTACCTCGTGGCCCAGCTGACGCTCGCCGCGTACCAGCGCCGCATCGGCAAGAAGCTCGGCGTGCGGCCCGGCGCCGAGATGGTCGCCGCGATCGAGGCCGCCCGCGCCGCGAACATCGAGCTCGCCACGATCGATCGTGATATCGACGTCACGCTGCGCCGCGCGTGGGCGAGCCTGTCGGCAC
Source organism: Deltaproteobacteria bacterium (assembly GCA_025353585.1). Classification (GTDB taxonomy): domain Bacteria; phylum Myxococcota_A; class Polyangia; order Haliangiales; family Haliangiaceae; genus JABFXX01. Next base: position 1,463 of record JANXOM010000011.1, on the reverse strand, counting down.
CCAAGCGAGCGATGCTCGGCGCGTCGCTGGTCATCGGCCTCGCGCGACCGCAGGCCGTCTCGGCGGACACCGTCGAGTCGCTCAAGGATCCGAAAGCCCGCGAGGAGCTCATGGCCGAGCTCGCGCGCGCGTTGCCCGAGATCAAGGCCGCCGTCATCGACGAGCGCGACCAGTACATGGTCAGCCGGCTCCACGAGCTCGTCGCCGCCGGCCGCCGGCGCATCGTGGCCGTCGTCGGCGCCGCGCACGTGCCCGGGATGACCGCGCAGCTCGATGCGGCAATTGACCGCGCCCGCCTGGAGTCCGCGCCGCCCCGCTCGCTCGCTGCCCGCGCCCTCATGCGCGTGGTGTGATCCGCCTGGCTCCCCGCGGCGGATCGGGGCTGGATTCCGGACGGCTTCGGGATATTCTCCGCCTCAACATGAGGGCCCTATGAGCATGAGAAGACGCGACGCCCTGAGGACGCTTGGTGGGTTGGCGGGGGCCGCGGCGCTCGCCCGGTTTCTACCCGGGTGTGGCAGCAGCGAGGATGACGCCCCCAAGGGCATCACGACGTACGTCTACATGATGCTCGAGAACCGGAGCTACGATCACGTCTTCGGCTCGCGCGCGTTCGTCGAGAACCTGCCGGGTGATGGGCCGCTGGCCACGGCGACCAACCCCGACGTCAACGGCGCGCCCGTCGCGCTCTGGGCGCCGACGAAGGACATGATGTGCGACCAGGATCCCCCGCACGAGTGGGATGCCCTGCACGCCTCGTGGAACAACGGCGCCTGCGACGGCTTCGTCAAGCAGTACCAGAAGGACTACGCCGGCGGCGTCGCGCCGATGCAGTACATGACCCGCGAGCTGATGCCGGTCAGCTACGCGCTCGCCGACGCGTACACGAGCTGCGACCGCTGGTTCTGCTCGGTGATGGGTCCGACGTGGCCGAACCGCTTCTACTGGCACTGCGGACAGTCCGGCGGGCTCATGACGAACGAGATCCCGACGGGCGGCATCGACTTCCCGAGCATCTATCACCGCCTGAACGACAAGAAGGTCGAGTGGGCCTACTACTACGGGACCATCCCGGTCGTGGCCGTCGTGGCGGATCTCGGCGTGATGACGCCGGCCGGCAAGCCGCGCATCAAGCGCTTCGATCAGTTCCTGCTCGACGCCGCCGCCGGCACGCTGCCGCCCGTCGTCTACATCGATCCCGGCTTCTACGAGAACGACGACCACCCGCCGATCCATCCGATCAACGGGCAGGAGCTGATCGCCACGGTCTACAAGGCGCTCGCGGCCTCGCCGCAGTGGAACAACGTCCACTTCGTCGTCACGTATGACGAGAACGGCGGCTTCTACGACCACGTCTCGCCGCCGAACGGCGTGCCGGACGACTTCGCGGCGACGGGCTTCGACCAGCTCGGCTTCCGCGTGCCGGCGCTCGTGATGGGCCCGTACGCCAAGCAGAGCTACGT
>JANXOM010000416.1 GCA_025353585.1 Deltaproteobacteria bacterium | reverse complement strand
GGTGCGGTCGCCGGGGGTGCGTTGCCGCTCGCGGCGCCCGCCGCCCAGCCGCCGCCCGCGCCGATGGTCGCGGGCCTCGCCGGGAGCCCGGCCCAGCCCCCGCCGACCCCCGCCGCCGTGAAAGCCGAAGGCGCGCACCCGCCGCCGCCGCCGCCGCCGAGCGACCGTCATCGCGCGCCACCCACGCCGCCGCCGCCGTCGAAGAAGGTCTCCACGCCGCCGCCGGCCGCGGTCAGCGCGTCGTCGGCGGGCACCGGCAAGGACAAGCAGCCGCGCGGCAAGCCGTGGTTCGTCGATCTCTTCGACGAGGACTATCTCCGCACGCTGCCGTTCCTCACGGCCCAGGCCACGCAGGCCGAGGCCGAGTTCGTCATCGACGCGATGAACCTCGCGCCCGGCGCGCAGCTCCTCGACGTCGGCTGCGGGTACGGCCGCCACGCCATGGAGCTCGCCGCGCGGGGCTACCACCTCGTCGGCCTCGACCTGTCGACGCCGCTCCTCGTGCGCGGCGGTGAGGAGTCCCATCGCCGCGGCCTGACGATCAACTTCGTCCGCGGCGACATGCGCGAGCTCGACTTCGACGCGCAGTTCGACGGCGCGTACTGTCTGTTCTCGACGTTCGGTTACTTCGACGACGAGACGAACAAGAAGGCGCTCTCCAACATCGCGCGTGCGCTGCGCCCCGGCGGCCGCGTCCTCATCGAGATCCTGAACCGCGACTACGTTATCGCCGACCTCCCCACACGCGTGTGGTGGGAGGGAGACGGATGTGTCGTTCTCGAAGAAGTGGAGCTGAACTACTTCTCGTCGCGCATCCAGGTGAATCGCTCGGTCGTCTTCGACGACGGTCGCCAGCTCGAGCAAGAGATCTCGATCCGGGCATACGCGCTGCACGAGGTCGGGAAGCTCATGCACGCCGCGGGCTTCCGCGTGCTCGAGGTCTCGGGCGGTTATCAGACGCGCGGTCGGTTTTTCGGCAACCAGAGCCGCCACATCATTGTCCTTGCTGAACGCAAGGACCCGTCGGCTTCGTAGACGACGCTCCTGCGTCGCCACTGCGACGCGTGCGACAGCGCGTGTAACGCCAAGTTGGCAATCATTACGATTGCATAGCAACGAGCGCGCCGGCCGGGGCGCGGAATAAGACCGGCGGTTCGCGGGTAATTCCTCGTCGAGCGGCCAAAACAATTGGCGGCCTCGTGCGTCGTAAGAGAGTCAGCGCCACGCGCTGGAAGGGGACCCCAATGGCAGCCACTGCTCGCAAGCTCGTTTCGTCGCCGGCCTCGAACGTCACCGGTCGCTCGGCCGCACGTGTCGCGCGTGTGTCTGCGAAAGCCGTGCAACGCAAGCAGGCGGCCGAGGTCGAGCCTGCCGGCGAGGAGGTCGAGAAAGAGGGTGTCGACGAAGACACCGAGGTCGAAGCCGAAACGGAGACCGAGTCCGTCGACGCCGAGTCGCCCGAGGCGGACGCGCTCGCCACCAAGGCGGCGAAGGCGCGCGGCGATGGTGGCACGTACCTCTCGATGTACTTCCGCGACATGGCGGCGCTCGACGTGCTGCGCCCCGAGGAGGAGTTCACCTCCGCACGCGAGATCGAGGCGCTCGAGATCACCTTGTGGGAAGTCGTGCTGACGTACGCGCCGGCCGCGGAGCGCGTGCTGGACGCGGTCGCGCTCGCGCAGCTCGAGGCGCGCGGCGAGGCCAAGCCGGAGGCGCCCGAGGTCCGCGCCATCCGCCGCGCGTGCGACGAGGCGGCGAAGGGCTACGCCGCGCTCGCCGCAAAGGCGTCGAAGGTGCTCCGCGCCGGCGACGTCGACCACATCTACATCGACGCCGCGCTCGCCGCGATCGATCGCATGACCCTCGGCATCGGCATCCGCGGCGCCGACGTGGGCCGCCTCGGTCGGGCCCGCGCGCTCTCGGAGTGGCTGCGCAAGGTCGAGATCGCGAACCGCGCCGCTGCCGACGCGCGCAACGACTTCGTGCGCGCGAACCTGCGGCTCGTCGTCAGCATCGCGCGCCGCTTCAACCACGGCCGCATGGCGCTCGCCGATCTCATCCAGGAGGGCAACCTCGGCCTCATCAAGGCCGTCGAGCGCTACGACTACCGCCGCGGCTTCCGGTTCTCCACGTACGCGAGCTGGTGGATTCGCCACGCGATCAGCCGTGCGCTCGCCGACAAGGGCCGCGAGGTCCGCCTCCCGGTCCACATGATCGACGCGCAGCACAAGCTGACCAAGGCGCGCCGCCAGCTGACGTCCTCGCTCGGTCGTGACCCCACGAGCGAGGAGCTCGCGGAGGCGACCCAGATGCCGGTCGACAAGATCGAGAAGATGCGGAGCTGGCTCCTCGAGCAGTCCATCTCCCTCGACAAGCCCGTCGGTGACGACGAGGGGCGCACCCTGGGCGAGGTGCTCGAGGACCCGGACCGCGAGGGCGTGTCCCCGACGGGCGACCTCGAGTGGGAGGCCCTGACGACCGAGATCCAGGACCTCCTGGGCGAGCTGCGGCCGATCGAGGCGGACATCCTCCGCCAGCGGTTCGGCCTCGGGACCGAGCAGGAGCTCACGCTCAAGGAGATCGGGGACAAGTACAGCCTGTCCCGCGAGCGGATCCGCCAGCTCCAGGAGCAGGCCCTCGGCAAGATGCGTCGCGCACTGGCCCGCCGTGACCTGATGTAATAGGTTACGCACATGCGCTTGGTCCTCCCTTTGCTCCTGCTCGCCTCCCTGGGCGCGTGCAAGGAAGACACGAAGCTCAAGGTCACCAGCATCGAGCCGAACACGGGTGATGCCGAGGGTGGCAGCTACGTGCGCATCCGCGGCAACCGGTTCCTCACCGACGACAAAGGCGACCCGGCCCCGGCGAACGCGAAGATCTACTTCGGCTCGCGCCTCGGCACGGTCGACCGCTTCCAGGCCGACGACGAGATCATCGTCCAGGCGCCGGGCGGCAAGCCGGGCGAGACGGTCGACGTCCTGATCCTGTTCGAGGGCCGCGGCGAGCTCAAGATCCCGAAGGCCTTCACCTTCGTAGAGAAGAAGCAGACGGGCCCGCAGGTCGACGATCTGCTGAAGAAGAAGTAGGGGCGAGCGGGGACGAACCGCCAAGCCGCCAAGCCAGAGCCAAGCAGAAGGATGAAGGGTCGGAAGGGAACGCTCCCTCCGACCCTTTGTCGCCGTGCTTGGCTCTGGCTTGGCGTCCTCGGCGGCTTGGCGGTTGGTCCCCGCTCGAGCTAGCCGGCGAGGTTGAGCCGGAACAGCTGCTGGCCGAGCAGCACGAACGATTCGTGCCCGACGGCGCGCTCGCCGTTGACCTTGATGAACGTGCCGTTGCTGCTGCCCAGATCGCCGAGGAAGACGCGGCCGTCCTTGAGCGTGACGCGCGCGTGCAGGCCCGAGACGTAGCCGTCGTCGGGGAAGTTGATCTCACCGCGCTCGCGGCCGAGCGTGCAGCTCTCGCCGAGGAGCGGGAACGCGGCGCCCGTGATCTCGCGGCCGATGATCACCGTGAGCTTGCCCCAGAAGCCCGGGTTGGGGCTGCCCATCAGCTCGGTGCCGTCCGGCGTTGGCTCGGGCTGCGCGATCAGCTCGAAGCGCAGGAGCTCCTGGCCGATGCGGATGATCTGCCCGTTCGTCAGCTCCTCCTCGGCCGTCATCTTCACGAACACGCCGTTCAGGCTGTCGAGGTCACGCACGACCGCGTTCGGCGCGCGGATGTCGAGCAGCGCGTGGATCGGGGAGAGGTAGCCGTCGTTCTCGAACACCGGCCCGAACTGCCGGCCGAGCTTGTTCTCCCCCGGGCGGAGATCGTGCGTGCCGCCCTCGGTGCCGTCGGGCCGGATGAGCGTCATCGACAGGCGCGCGCGCTGCGGCTGCGGGGCGCCGAGCGGACCGCCCTGGCCGGGGCCCGGCGGCATCGGCAGCGGCGCGGGCGCCGACACCTCGTCCATGCGGAAGCCGCACGTGCCGCAGAAGCGGAACGACGGCGGGACGTCGCTCCCGCACGACGGGCAGCGGCGCATGCCGGCCGCGGGGGCCGGCGCGAAGCCCGGCGAAAAGCCCGGGACGCCGGGCGGTGGACCCATCGGCTGCTGCGGCATCATCGGCGGCGCGGTCGGCCCCGTGCCGAGCGGACCCGGCGGCGGCATGCCGGCCATCCCGCCCGTCGGGCGACCGAGACCCGGCGGCATCCCGAGTCCGGGCGTCGGGCCGCTGTTGCGCAGCGGAGCGCCGCCGACCGGTGACTGACCGGGCTCGGCCATCATCGTCTTCATCATTCCAACGTCACTGGCCGGCTTTGCGGCGCCGGTCAGCTCTGCCCCGCAGCCGAGGCAGAACTTGTAGTGATCTTGGTTTTCCTTGCCGCACCGATTGCAGACGGTCATGTAATGGCTCCCATACGATTCGTCGATCCAGTAAACCGCCTCGCACTGGGTCCGCCGCCAGACGGCGACGGACCCGCTCGGCTAGACGATCTCCACCCGCAGTAGCTGCTGTCCAAGAAAGACGTAATCACCGTGGCGGAGGGTCTGCTCGCCGTTGACGCGGACAAACGTGCCATTCCGGGAGCCGAGGTCGGTGACCGTGAGCGTGCCGCCGTCGAGGCGGAGCTCGGCGTGCCGACCCGAGATGAACGGGTCCTCGGGAAAGTTGATGTCGTTACCCTCGCGGCCGATCACCGCCGTGTCGCCGACCCGGAAGACCCAGCCGCCGAGGCCGCCGCGCAGCTGCTGGGTGACCTCGAGCGCGGCGGGGCGCGCCATGCTCGACGAGAAGTACGTGCCGTCGTGATCCGGCGTGTCCTCGGCGATGCGGGCGAGGCCAACGCCGAGCACCTGCTCGCCGATGAGCACCTTCGCGCCCGGCGCGAGCGTCGCCTTACCCGTGAGGCGGACGTAGATGCCGTTGAGCGAGCCGAGGTCCCGCACGACGAGCTCGTTCTCCGCGCCCTTCGCGACGTACATGAAGTTCGCGTGCGTCGGCGAGAGAAACGGATCGTCGGGGAACGAGATCGGGCAATCGCCCCGACCGGCGAGGTGATCCTGGCCGGCGAGCGTGAACGAGATGCCGTCCTCGCCGTCGCCCCGGATCAGCGTCAGCTTGGCGCGCGCGGACTGGACGGCGCCGCCGAAGAACAGCGTGCTCCGGCCGATCTTGCCGGCGGCCGGGGCCGCGGCGGGGACGGCGGGCGACATGACAGGCGCGGTCTGCATCGCGAGCGAGCGCGGACCGACCTTCGTCGAGACGTCGAAGCCCGGCGACGGCGGCGTCTTCCCCCCGCACGCGGGACAGAAGCGGTGCTGGCCCTCGACCTCGACGCTGCACGTCGGGCAGGTCGTCGTGAGCGCGAGTGGAATCGGCACGCTCGGCGCCTTCGTGCGCGGATCGAGCGCAACCGCCGCTCCGCAGCGCGCACATTGCGGCACTCCGAACGGGGTCAACGCGCTACACGCGTCGCACACCAGGCCGACGTCCATCGGCTGGAATTCTACCTTGTTAGACGGAGCGGACGCAAAGAACGGGCGGCAAGCACTTTGGTCAGGGTGCCGACTTCGATCGGGCAGCCGCCGCGCGGACCTGCGGAACGTCGTCTTTCGCGAGGGTGGCGAGGGTCCCGGCAGCCGTCGGACCGCCGATCTCCACGAGGGCCATGGCGACGGCCTCCCGGACAAAGCTCGACGGATCCCCGGCCGCCCGGACCAGGGCGGGCATCGGCTCGCCGGCCTGGGCGCCGGGGCCCAGCCGGCCGATCGCCAGGGCGGCGGCGCGGCGGTCGGCCCAGCTCGGGGCGGCGAGCTCCTTCACGAGCGCGGCGACCAGCGGCGCGGGGGCCTGGCCGCGGCGATGGGCGAGCGTGGCCACGGCGGCCATCGCGGATGCCCGGACCTGGTCCGCCGGGTCGGCGAGCCCGGTGACGATGGCGACGTCGGCGTCGTGGTGGGCCGCGCCATCGAGCTTCGCGACGACGGCGATGGCGAGCGCGCGGACCTTGGGGTCATCGCTCGTCAGCTGCGCGGCCACGACGGGCTCGATCTTGTCGCCGATCGCGGCGAGGGCGGCCGCGAGCTTCGGGTCCGGCGTTGCCGTCGGGACGGGCGTCAGCGCGCCGAGGCCGATCGCGTCGCCGCCGCTGTCGAGATCGGACAGGACGCTGACCACGACGTCGCGGTGCTGGGCGAGCGCATCGCCGAGGCCCGCCGCGATATCGCCGACGTGGTCGAGGACGAGCCGGGCGGCGGGGGCCGGCTTCGGCAGCGGGCCGGGCAGGTTCACGATCGCCGCGTGCTCGTCGTACTTGCCGTTGCGCGTCGGGTAGTCGCCGATGTCCGCCGCCGCCGCGCTCGGTCCGATGCCGCCCGACGTGCGGCCGATCGCCCAGACGAGCTCGTCGTCGTGCCCGCCGCCCGAGGCGCCGGTGCGCGCGAAGTAGGCGCGGACGAGCGGGCCGAGCGCCTTCGACTCGCCGATCTGGCCGAGGGCCCACGCGCCGATCCGCTGCGTGTCGCCGCGGTTGTCGTCGATGGCGAGGAGGAGCGCGGGCACGGCGGCCGCGGTGCGGTGAACGCCGAGGGCGTAAGCCGCCGCGGCGCGGACGGGGTCGGGGTGGCTCGGGTCCCGGAGGATGCCGATCAGCGCCGGCGCGACCCGTGGATCGTCGACCTGGCCGAGACCGAGGCACGCCAGCACCTGCACCGACGGGCGATGGTCGGCGAGGGCCTTGACGAGCGGCGCGATGGCGCGCTTGTCGGCGGCGCGGCCGAGGGCAAACGTGGCCGCCTCGCGGACGCTGATCTCGCCGTTGTCGAGGAGCGGCATCAGATCCCCGAGCACGCTCGGATCCCCGAGGCGACCGGCGGCGACGAGCGCCTCCACGCGGACCTCGCGCTCGAGGCTCTCGGTGAGCGTGCCGATGCGGCGCTGCTCCTTCGGCGGCTCCTGCCGCGCGAGGTGCACGAGCGGGCCGGCCGCGCCCTTGTTCCCGAGGTGACCGAGGACCTCGACGGCGGTGCGCTGCTGCTGCGGCTCCTTGTCGTCGCGCAGCGCCTCGAGGAGCGGGCGCAGGCCGTGCGCGCCGACGCGGTCGAGCTCCGCGCGGGCGGCCTTGCGGACCTCGTCGTTGCCGTGACGCTCGCGCTCGACGAGCCGCGGCACGTAGCGCAGGTACAGATCGACGAGCACCCGCCGGTAGACGGGCTTGTGCGCCATCACGAACGACAGCGGCGAAAGCACCTTCTCGAGCTCGCCGAGCGTCTGCGTCATCTCCTCGAGATCGATCGCCTGCCGCCCCGCGCGCCCGACGATCTCCTCGGCGGTCGCCGTGCGCAGCACCTGGCGCAGGAGCGCCGCCGCCTTCATCGGCTCGCCCGTCTGCACGTAGAGCTGCGCGAGCGCGAAGTGCGCCTTGCTGTTCTGGGCGTCGAGCTTGACGGTCTTCTCGTACGCCGCGATGGCGTCGGGGAAGCGCTGCATGTCGACGTAGCGCTCGGCGAGCCGCTCGTACGCCGACGGGTCCGACGGCGCCTTGTCGAGCGCCATCTGCGCGTACCGGATCGCCTCGTCGTCCTGACGCGCCTCGGTCTTGATCTCGCTGACCTTCGAGTAGACCTCGCGCTCGCGCGACGGCACGGCCTTGGCCAGCTCGAGGAGCTTCGCGACGGCCTGGTCGTAGAGGTGCTCGCGCCGCAGCGCGGCCACGAGATCGAGCACGAGCTCCTGGTCGTCGGGCACGAGCTTCGACAGCTTCTCGAGCGTGGCGCGCGGCTCGCCCTGCATCGGCTGCTTCGCGTAGACCTCGATGAGGAAGTAGCCGGACTCGACGTCGCCCTGCGCGAAGGCGGCGCGCCAGCCGTCGCCGAGCTTGCGGATGCCGTTGCTGCCGTTGCCGGGGAGGCGGACGGCGAGGGCCACGATGCGGCGGTGCGCGTCGCGGCGGGCGAGGCGGTCGGTGGGCTTCGTGCCGACGATCGCCAGGAGCTTCTGCAGATCGGCGATCGCCGCGTCCGGCTGCTTGAGCATCTCGAGCACGCCCGCGCGGCCCTTGTAGAAGTCCACGACCTTCGGGTCGAGCTTGATCGCCTCGTCGTACGCGCTGCGCGCGGAGACGGCGTCGTTGTGCTCGGCCATCACCTCGCCGAGCTTCGCGTACGAGGCGGCCTTGCCGCTGCGCGTGATCTGCTTCCAGGTCGCGAGCGCGTGCGGCTTGTCCCCCTTGGTCCAGTACTGCTCGCCGAGGACGACGAGGTGGCTCGGGTCATCGGGCTCGAGCTTCGCGAGGCGCTCGTACTCGATGATGGCGAGGTCCTCCTTGCCGATGCGCTGGTAGAAGTCGGCGATCGCGGAGAGCACGCCGGCGTCGCTCGGGAACCGCTGCTCGAGGCGCTGCATGACCTCGAGCGCCTTCTTGTCCTCACCGCGGCGCGCGTAGCGGTCGGCGAGATCGATCTGAAAGCGGGCGTCACCGGGCGCAGCGCGCACGACGGCCTCGTACTGGGCGAGGGCCTCGTCGTCGCGGCCGGAGTTCTCGAGCAGCGTGATGAGGTGGCGCTGCGTCTCGAGCTCCGACGGCGACTTCGCGACGGCGCGCTTGAGCGCGGCGATTGCCTTGTCCTGCGAGCCGGTCTCTTCGTAGAGCTTGCCGAGGGTGTTCCACTCGAAGTGGCCGCGCGCGGCCTCGGGCCAGTCCTTCTCGTACTCGGCGAGCAGCGCGCCGAGCTTCTGCTGCTTGCGGTAGATGTCGATGATGCGGCCCGTGAGCTCGACCTCGAGGTAGTAACCTTTCGGGGCGAGCTTGATCGCGCGGAGGTACTCCGCGATCGCCTCGTCCTCCCTGCCCATCGCCTCGAGCGCCTGGCCGCGGCGTGAGACCACCTCCACGCGGCGCGCGGGGTCGCTGCCGAGGAGCTTCTCGGCGGCGGCGTACGACTCGAGGGCGATGTCGCGGCAGTTGGCGGCGAGCATCACGTCGCCGCGCTCGATCCAGAGCTGGGCGTTCGTGGGATCGAGATCGAGGAACTGCTTGAAGTACGCGTTCGCGGCGTCGATGTCGTTCGCGGCGAGGGCGAGGTCGGCGAGCGCGCGCAGGCTCTTCTTCTCGAGGTCCTTGTTCGTCGTGTGCGCGAGGGCCTTGTCGTACGCGCCGCGGGCGTCGGCGGGCCTGGTGGCGCGCACGTCGAGCTCGCCGATCGCGAGCCACGCGTTCGCGTCGTCGTCCTTCGCCGCGACGGCGCTCGTGTAGAACGCGAGGGCCTTTGCCTCGTCGCCGGTGGCGCGCTCGAGGCGGGCCGATACGACGAGCGCGCTCCAGTCCGCGGGCTTGGCCGCGAGGACCTTCGCGTACTCGCTCTTCAGGAGGTCGATCGTGCGGTAGCGCTTGTAGAGCTCGAGCAGGCGCGCGAACGACGTCGGATCGTGGGGCGCGCGGGCGAGGGTGCCCTTGTACGCGCCGATGTCCTTGAGGTTGAACGGATCGCGCGTGACGCCCCAGTCGTCATCGGGGGCGGCCACGGCGGCGGCGGGGACCGACGCGAGCGCGAGCGCGAACAGGAGGCGCCTCATCGTCGGTGAGCATAGCGTCCCGCGCGCGCTCGTGCCCTGAGTTTGAACCGCCAGGACGCCAGGATGACAAAGAGAATGGTCCCTGGCGTCCTGGCGTCCTGGCGGTTTCCTTCAGGCGCGAATGCGGGCGAGCAGCGAGCCGAGGTTCTTGCGGCGCATCTCGACGCAGAAGTCGCGAACCGTGCGCGCCTGGCTGCGCGCCATCGCGAGAAAGCGCACGCCGAGGCCGGACGCCATGCGGTCGTCCTTGCGGTAGCAGATCTGGCCCGAGGCCCAGATCGAGTCGGAGAGGCCGGGCAGGTCGATCTCGAGCCCGACGACGAGCCCCGGCGGCGGCGCGAGCATCGAGATCGACGACATGTTGATGCCGGTGTCGCTGAGGTTCGACGCGAGCGCCCGGATGGGACGGTCGTGAACGTAGGAGGTCACCATCGTCTCGAAGGGCACGCGGAATCCGAGTCGTCGATCTTGCAAAGCAGCTCCTTCGGGTAGGCCGATGTAGGATATAAGCGTACCAGGCAGATTCGATGGCCCAAGTTTTCGGCTTCCCGTTCGACCGGTTGCCGCGCGTCTCGCGGCACGAGGCGACGCTCGGTAACGCCGTGGCGCGCTGGCTCGGCGCGCAGCGGACCGACGGTGCGCGGGTGGCGGCGCTCGTCGGCGGCGCGGTGACGGCGCGGCTCGTCGGGAGCGCGGCGGAGCCGGCCGGGCACGTCGCGCGCGCGGTCGTGAGCATCGAGGGCGTGCCGCTCGAGGTCAGCGTCGACGGGGCGACCGCGCGGGGCGTCGCGCAGCGGCTCGTCGGCGGGCCGGCGGAGATCGCGGCGGCCCGGCCGCTCGACGCGACCGAGCAGGCGCTGTGGGCGCTCGTCGTCGCGGCCGCCCTCGAAGACCTGGGCGTCGCGGGGAGCGTCGTGCCGGTCGTCGACGGTGAGCCGCGCGCCGCGGAGGACCTCGAGACGTTCGAGCTGGCGGTGGCGGGGGCGCTCGCGGCGCGCGTCCATGTCGGCGTGCCCCGGGATCTGTTGCTCCGCGTGCCGCCGGCGCGCCCGGTGCCGGCGTGGGCGGCGGCGACGGAGCTCGACGTGGTCGTCGCCCTCGGCCGGTGCGCGCTCCCGCGCGCGGCGCTCCGGCAGCTGGCCCCGCGCGACGTCATCACGCTCGAGCCGCCGGTCGGCGGGCGGGCGGAGCTGGTGATCGGGGCAGGGGGCCTGGGCTTACGGGCAGCGCCAGGGGCGGTGGAGGCGGAGGTCGCGACCGGCTATGTTGTCCGCGACATGGCCCTGCCCGACGACGCGCATCTCGAGCTGACGGTCGCGCTCGGCACGACGCGGCTCTCGGTGCGCGCGCTCGGCGAGCTCGCGCTCGGCCAGGTCGTGGCGCTCGGACGTCCGCTCGCTGGACCGTTCGAGCTGCGCGTGGAGGGCCGCGTCATCGGACGCGGCGAGCTCGTCGATGTCGACGGTGAGCTCGGCGTGCGTGTCGTCAGTCTCGGCGAGTAGTTCCACTCAGGAGTCACGCGTTCATGCCCGTCTACGAGTACAAGTGTCAGGCCTGCGGTCGCGAGTTCGAATACCAGCAGCGAATGGCCGATCCTGAAAAGGACACGTGCGAGGTCTGCTCCGGCAAGCTCGAGCGGCTCATCTCGCGCACCGCGTTCTCCTTGAAGGGCGGCGGTTGGTACAAGGATCTGTACGCGTCGACGAAGCCGGAGAAATCCGGCGGCGACAGCGCGCCGAGCACGAGCAGCAGCAGCGAGAGCAGCAGCGGC
>JANXOM010000225.1 GCA_025353585.1 Deltaproteobacteria bacterium | reverse complement strand
CCAGCTCCTCCGCTACGCCCCCGACGGCAAGGCGCTGCTCAACGATGGCCGCGGCACGACGTACGGCGCCGAGCTCCTCGCGACCCTGCGGTCGGGCCCGTGGTTCGGCTTCTTGTCGTACTCGTACTCGCACTCGACGCGCGTCGACGCCCCCGGCCAGGCATCGCGCCTGTTCGACTATGATCAGCCGCACAGCTTGAACCTGGCCCTGTCGTGGAAGAAGGGGAAGTGGCAGCTCGGCGGCCGCTTCCAGCTCTACTCCGGCCTGCCGAGCACGCCGGTGACGGGCTCGATCTACAACAGCGACTCGAACCTCTACAACCCGATCTACGGCGCAGTGAACTCGGACCGGGCGCCGGTCCATCACGAGCTCGACGTCCGCATCGACCGCTACTGGAAGTGGGGCGACCTGAACATGTCGGTGTTCCTCGACGTGCAGAACGTCTATCTCGACCAGAGCGTCGTCGCGTACTTCTACAGCTACGACTACTCGCAGCGCGCGGAGTTCACGTCGATCCCGATCATCCCGTCGCTCGGTATCCGGGGGCAGTTCTGATGCGCGGCGCGTGGCTCGTCCTGCTCGCGGGCGCGACCGGGTGCCTCGGTGATCTCGACCCGGCCTGGCAGCTCGATCACGACCGCATCATCGCCATCCGCGCCACGCCGCCGCACGTGGTCGCCGGAGACACGCTCGTGCTCGACGCGCTCATGGCCCACAAGGGCGGGCCGACGGACATCGAGTCGCCGACGCTGGCCATCGTGTCACCGCGGGCGCCGAAGACGCTGATGGGCGTCAGCGTGGCGCGCGAGGGCTCGGACTGGACCGTCACGGCCCCCGACGACGCGACGCTCGAGGCCGCGCGCGCCGAGCTGATGCTCGACGCGGGCGCACCGGTACCGCTCGAGATCGGGATGACGTTCGGGTCCGGCGCGACGCCGCTCGTCGCGACGAAGTTCGTGTATTTCGGTGATGCGGTCGACAACCCGACCATCACGAACCCGCTCGTCGATGGCGCCCCGCCCGCCGCCACGCTCGTGATCCCGCCTGACATCGACGTGCGGCTCGCCGTCGACGCGGACATGACCGACAAGATCAACTGGCTGACCTCCTGCGGCACGATGCACGACGACGACGAGATCAAGGCGTTCGTCCACGTGCTCCCCGCCGATCCGATGAGCGGCGAGCTCGCGGTCGTGCGGCGCACGGCGGCGGGTGGCGTCGCGTTCCAGCGCTGGCCGATCATGACGACCATCGCGGGCGCGGGTTCGGGCTCCGGGAAATAGCAACGCTGGTATACGTTCTGGATGCCGCGCCCTGCCCGCCTGGCGGCGATCGCGCGAGCGCTGGTCGCGCACTACGGACAGGTGCGACGGGACCTCCCGTGGCGTCGCACGCCGGATCCGTACGCGATCTGGGTCAGCGAGATCATGTTGCAGCAGACGCGCGTCGCGACGGTGATCCCGTACTGGGAGCGCTGGATGGCGCGGTTCCCGACCGTCACCGCGCTCGCCGGGGCGCCGCTCGACGACGTCCTCGCGAGCTGGGCCGGCCTCGGTTACTACTCGCGCGCGCACAACCTGCACGCGGGGGCGCAGGCGGTGGTGGCGCGCGACGGCGGCGAGCTGCCACGCCGGGCCGCCGAGCTGCGCACGGTGCCGGGCATCGGCCCGTACACCGCGGGGGCGATCGCGTCGATCGCGTTTGGCGAGCGCGCGCCGCTCGTCGACGGCAACGTGGCCCGGGTGCTCGCGCGCGTGGAGGGCATGGGGTACGGCATCAAGTCCACGCCCGGCCGGCGCGCCCTGTGGGAGCACGCGGCCGCGCTGATGACGGCCCTGCCGGCGGACCACGCGCCCGGTGATCTGAACCAGGGCCTCATGGAGCTCGGCGCGACGCTGTGCACGCCGACCTCGCCGCGCTGCCTCGTGTGTCCAGTGGCGCCGTGGTGCATCGCAAACGCGGAGGGGCGGCAGAGCGAGCTGCCGGTCGTGGCCGCGCGGAAGAAGGAGAGCGAGCTGCCGGTGCTCGCCCGCGCCGCGTTGTGGCTCCAGGATGGTGACGAGCTGGTGCTCGCGCGCCGGGTGCCGCGCGGGCTCTTCGGAGGGATGTGGGAGCTGCCGCAGGGCGAGACGACGGTCGG
>JANXOM010000359.1 GCA_025353585.1 Deltaproteobacteria bacterium | reverse complement strand
CCTCGACCTCGACCTCGATCTCGCCGGAGCCCGCGGCGGAGCGCTCCTCGTCCGACGGACGGGCCCCCGGCAACGGCGGCCCGCTGACCGGCGCCGGCGCGACCCCGGGGATCGTCGTCGCGAGGGCATGCTTCGGCGCGTCGGAGCTCGTCGCCGCGCGCGCGGCCTCGAGCACTTCCTCGAGATCGGCCTCGCTGAGCGCGACCGTCTTGAGGCGGGGGCGACCGGCGGGGGCGGCCTGGGCGGCCGGCAGCACCGGCGGCGTCGGGATGCCCGGCGACGAGCTGGTCAGCGGCGGCGCGCCCACGTCCGGGACGCTGCCGACGCTCGTCGCCTCGTCGGCGAGGTCGAGCTCGCTGAGCGCGATGCCGGGGCTCGACATCTCACCGGGGTGGGTTGCCGCCGCCGGCCCGCTCGGCGCGGGCACGCTCGGCTCGGGGAGATCCGTGTCGAGCGTCGAGCTCTCGAGCCCGCCGACGTCGACCTCGACCTCGGCGTCGCGGCCCGGCGCGTCGGCGTCGGCGTCGGCGTCGTCATCGGCGGCGTCGTCGTCGTCGTCGTCGTCGGGGCGGTCGATCGGATCGGTCTGGATCCGGCGATCGCGGAAGGGCGTCAGCACCTGGTTCGACTCGCGCTCGTGCGCGCCCGCCGGCTCGGCCTCGATGATGATGCTCGGCAGCTCGTCGGCGCGGTCCTCGAGCGGCGCGCGGACGTCGGTGCGCGGCTCGAGTTGGGCGAGGCCGAGCGCCTCGAGATCGACGGCGGCCATCTCGCGCGTCTTCATCTCGAAGTCCTGGCTCTCCACCGGCGAGGTCGGCGGATCGATCATCGTGGACGCGGCCTCGGGCGCGATCGGCGCGAACGGGTCCGTGGTGCCGCCGCGGCCGTGGCCGTCGGTCCAGCCCGCGCTGACCGTGCCCATCGCCTGCGTCGGCACCGCGTTGCCCGCGCTCGCCCGGTCGCCGTCACGAAGGGTCCGACGGGAGCCCTCGTCCACGACATCGTCGAGGGTCTGGCGCGGCACGGCGTCCGACGCGTCGTTCGAGAAGCTGTACGCGATCGACATCGCGAGCGCGGGATCCTCGGGCACCGGCGCGACGACCGGCGGCGATGTGGGAGCGCGGCGCGGCACGTTGTCCGACGGCACGCGCAGCGCACCACGGCGGCGACGGCGACGGCGTTCGGCCGTGGTCATCCCGACGTCGAGGTCGGCCGACGAGTCGTCGTCGCGCTTGCTCACGCGGGCCCTCGCAGGCTCGTCAAGAGGCGCTGGCCAAACCGCACCGCCGCGGCCTCGCCCACGGTCGCCCGCGCGACCGCGCCAGGCTCGAACACCACGACGACCGTCGAGCCGAGCCGGAACGCGCCGAGCTCGTCGCCGCGGGCGATCGCCGCATCGAGCGGGGTCCGCACGCGCGCGTGGGCGCTGCGCCACGGGCCCGTCGAGGTGCCGAGGTGCGCGAGATCGATGTGGCCAACGCCGCTCGCGCCGACCATGACGACGGCGACCTTGCCCAGCGGCCCCGCGTCGAGCTGGATGACGACGCGCTCGTTGCGCGAGAGCAAACGATCGCGCCGCGCCGCGACCTTCGGGTTCACGGGCCACAGCGCGCCCGGCAGGTAGTCGTACCCGGTGACGCGGCCGGCGACCGGCGTGTGCACGCGGTGGTAGTCGCGCGGCGACAGGTAGGTGGTGCAGTAGACGCCGCCGGTGAGGTCGGCGGCCAGCTCGTCGTCGGCGAGCAGCTCGGCGAGCTGGTAGTTGCGGCCCTTGGCCTGGATCAGGGTGCCGTCGGTGGCGACGCCGAGCGCGGCGACGACGCCATCGCACGGCGAGATGATCGCGTCGGCGGCGGGATCGATCGTGCGGGCGCCGGCGCGGAGCCGGCGCACGAAGAAGTCACCCAGCGACGCGTACGCGCGGAGGTCCAGCTCGGCCTCGCTCAGGTCCGCGCCCACGGCGCGAGCGAACGCGCGATAGGCGGCCGGACGGAGCGCCGGCGGCACGGGGCGCGACGCGCTCCAGCCGACCAGGGCGCCATACAGCCCGAACGCCCCTGCACTGCCGGTAGCCTCGGTCGAGGACTCCGGACGACGGCGTTCAGCGCCGGGCGAGGGCTTACGGACATCCACGCAGGTTCTCGGCAGTTCCCCCCCGGTACACGAGTCGCCTCGTGACCGGTCGTACCTGGAATTCTGCCAGGGCTGGCGGCGAGTTACAAGCGGCGCCAGCGGTCGTTAGATCGCGTCTTCGCCCGTTTCGCCGGTGCGGATCCGAATGACCTCGTCCACCGGGCTGATGAAGATCTTGCCGTCGCCGATCTTGCCGGTGCGGGCCGCCTCGCTGATGACGGTGACGACCTGCGTCACGCTCGCCGTCGGCACGACGATCTCGATCTTCACCTTCGGAACGAAGTCCACGACGTAGGCCGAGCCCCGGTAGACCTCTTTCTTCCCGCCGGTGCGGCCGAAGCCCTTCACCTCGGTGACGGTCATGCCATGCACGCCAATCTCGGCGAGGCGCTCCTTGACCTCGTCGAGCTTGAACGGCTTGATGATCGCCTCGACCTTCTTCATTCGTGCAGCTTGGCGCGAAACGCCTCGATGCGGTGCATCCCGTCATCGAGGTTCGTCTCGTTCAGCTTGAACTGGACGAACATCGTCAGCTCGTTCCATTCGCGATCGAGGCGCAGCCCGTTCTTGCCCTTGAAGGTCTCGTACTCGCGGCTCACCGCGGAGAACCGCGCGCCGACGGCCGTGCGCGTGGTGCCGCTGGGGACCAGCGGCGTAGCCGGGTGGTCGACGACGGCAGCGGCCCTGGGATCGTGCGGCGTGCGCGAGTGATGCGGGGCCGCGGGCGCGCCGTGCGGGGCGGGCGCGGCGGAGCCCGGCGCGGGCGCCGGATCGATCTCGATCGCCACCTGCGTCGCGGGATCGGTGGCCGAGCCGTCTCGTGTCGCCGGGGACGGCGGGCTCGTCGTGCTGACGTGCATCGGCGCGATCTCGATGGGCTCGGCGGTCACGGACCGCGCCGGCGCACCACCACCGGCTCCGTGGGCGGCGAGCGCCGGGGCGTGGGATGCGTCGTGGGTCGCGACCCACGCGGCGAGGGCGACCGCGACGGTGGCGGCGAACGCGAGGGCCACGATCAGCACGGTGCGCCTGCGGGTTGGCGCGGGCGCGGCGGCCGGCATCTCGAGGGAGATGCGATCCGCGGTGCCGGTCCCGTCCGCGAGCGAGAGATCGTCGACGGCGAGCGAGGTGAGCGGCTGGTCGGGCGAGGGCGCGTGGACCGCCGGCGGGACCGACGCCGCGCGCGGCGGGACCGTCTGCGGCTTGTGGCGGCCCGTGACGCGGGCCCGTGGGACGGCGGGCGTGGTCGCCGTCGCGTCGCCGACGAGCGCGCCGCTCGAGAGCGCGAACGACACCGTCGAGATCGACTGCGTGTGCAGCTGCGCCTGGAAGTCGGCGATGTGCGTGTGCGCGATGCGCTCGTGGAGCTCCTTTTGCTGGAGCATCTCGTCGGCGAACAGCTCGCGCATGAACGCGCCGAGCTGGTCGGTGGAGATGGTCGGGTTGATCCCGACGAGCGACTGCTGGATCGCGTCGCGCAGCTCGGCCGCGCTCTGGTAGCGGTCCTCGGGGCGCGGGCGCAGCGCGGTTGCGACCAGGTCATCGTACGGCGCGAGCGTGGGCTCGATCTCCGAGGGCAGCATGTGCTCGCCCTTGCTGACCTTGCGGGCGAGGGCGCGGTAGTCCGGCTCCTGCCCCGCCTCGTACAACCGCGTGCCGGTGAGCAGCTCGAAGAGCACCACGCCCGCGGCGTAGATGTCCGTGCGGTGGTCGACGATGCCCCCGCGGATGAGCTGCTCCGGCGCCATGTAGCCGAACTTGCCGAAGCCCATCTTCGGGTCGGTGGCCGTGCCGCGGAGCGCGCTCTTCGCGATGCCGAAGTCGATGACCTTGGTCTCGCCCTCGAACGAGACGAGCACGTTCGGCGGCGAGATATCGCAGTGGACGAGGTTGAGCGACGAGCCGTCGTTCGCCGTGCGGCGGTGGGCGTACGCGAGGCCGTTCGCGAGCTCGCGGCCGATGAAGAGCGCCAGGTCGACGGGCAGCCGCTTGCGCTTCGAGGCCAGGATCCCGATCGTCCGCCGCAGATCGCGGCCCTCGATGTACTCGAGCGCGAGGAAGTACTCGTCGCCGACGCGACCGACCTCGAACACCTGCGCGACGTTGACGTGCTGGAGCTTGATGGCGACCTGGGCCTCGTCGACGAACCGCGAGATGAACTGGGCGTCGGCGGCGAGGTGCGGGAGCACCTTTTTGATGACGGCGAGCTTCTCGAAGCCGGCCAGGCCGTGCTTCGCGAGAAAGATCTCGCCCATGCCGCCGCGCGAGAGGCGCTGCACGAGCAGGTAGCGCCCGAACACCTGGGGCAACGGCACGTCCTGCCGACCGTGGGGCCCGGTCAACGGGACGCTGTCGGCTGATGCCTCCAAGGTGTGGCAATCCTAACCCGAGCGGCCGTCACTACAATGGCCGAGTTGGAATCGGAGACGATCTGCCACAATTCGTCCTAATCCGTTGTGATCCATGTGGTTGTGGTGCCGGCCGCGGCTCTGGTAGCGTGCCGGGGGTTGACCATGCGCGCGTCGTGGGTTGTCGTTGCTTGCCTCGCCGGGTGCCAGACCACCGGCGCCGTGGTCCTGAGCCTGGACCTGCCGCCGGCGGGCGCGCTGCGGCCGAGCGGGATGACGACCGTCACGGTGACCGCCACTGGCTCCGACGGTCTGCCGACCGCCACGACCAGCCTCTTCGACACGGCCGGCACGTTCTCGGCCGGCGACATCCCGGTCGGGACCGGCGTGCAGATCGACGTGCTGCTGCGCGACTCGGCGAGCCGGCTCGTCGGCGTCGGTGAGGCCTCGGACCGCGTGGACATCTCGGGGACGCAGACGACCTCCGTCGGCATCCCCGTCCGCCGGCCGTTCGTCTACGCGGCGACTCCGACCTCCCTCGTTTCGTTCGATCCGTCGCTGGACGCGCGCGATCCGGCGTTCCAGGGCGTCGTCGGCGGCGTCGCCAACCCGCTGTTCGCGGTCTCGGCCGGCGGCGATCGCCTCGCGGTCGTCACGGCCACGCAGATCCTCGCGATCGACACCAGCACGAACGCGCTCGTCGGGTCGCCGATCGCGCTGCCCGGCGTGGCCAGGGACGCGACGGCCGTTCCCGGCAAGCATCAGATCGCGGTCGCGTACGCGAACGGCATCGCGGTCGTCGATCTGGACTCCGGTAAGGTCGACAGCTCCACCGCGGGCGCGGCCGTCGACCGCGTCACCGTCGGCGCGGACGCGCACGGAACGCTGACGGCGTACGGGCTCATCGGCCGGGTGCCGCCGCCGGCCGGGCCGTTCGACACGTGCAGCGACACGACCGCCCGCTCGCAGATCGTCGCCGTGGCGCTCGCTTCGCCGAGCGTCCTGACGCCGGTGAACGTGCCGGTCGCGCTCTCCGACATCGCCGCCGACCCCGCCGCCGGCCTCCTGTTCGGGACCGCGCCGTGCGCCGGCAAGGTCGAGAGCATCGACGCGACGGGCGCGGTCACCGACGTCGAGACCCTCGAGCGCGCGGCCGTGCTCTCGGTGCTCGGCGGGCGTGTGTGGGCCGCGGGCTCGCATCCGTCGCTCCCCGTGTGCCTCAAGCCGGGCGCCGGCAACAACGAGATCCCGTGCGTGCCAGAGTCCGACGAGAGCTGCCCGCCGCCGACGGGCACCGTCACCAACTTCATCGGCTTCGTGAAGACGGGCGCGAACCTGATCGTCGAGTCCATTCCGACGCAGGCCGGCGAGGCCACGGTGACGTTCGACGTGCCCGATCGCCGCGAGTCGATCATCAACACGGACGACGACGCCGGCCAGCACGCCGAGGTCCTCAACTCGTTCTCGGCCGAGCCGGTCGATCTCGTGGCCCTGCCCGGCGGCCAGTACGTCTCGCTCGTCGCGCGCAGCTCGTACTTCATCCAGCAGCTCGGCGACCAGAACGGCTTCATCGTCATCCCGTGCCTCAAGGCGACGACGGCGGACTGGCTCCTCATGGACATGGCGAGCGTCTCGGTCGCGAGCCGCGTGCGCACGAGCTGCGCGCTCGTGATGGGCGCCTCCGACGACGAGTTCAAGAACTGGGCGTGCGACGCGACCACCGAGCAGGAGACGTCGACGCAGGGCACGTACGAGGCGACGTCCGTCGGCGCCCTGTTCGGAGCGCGCTGATGCGCATCCGGGCCGCGCTCGCGCTGGTGGCGGCCCTCACGACGGCGGCGGTCGCGGATCCGAACCCGAAGCGCAAGGTCGTGGTCCTCGAGTACCGGTCGGGGAGCTCGGCGCTCGCCGGGATCGCGGGCCGCGTGGTCAGCGCGATGTCGAAGGAGACGTCCCTCGCCGTGCTCGGCCCCGACCAGACGCGCGCGGTGTACGGCGACCACCTCGAGCAGGTGATCGTGAAGTGCGCGGGCGAGGCGGAGTGCGTCGCGCGCATCGGACAAAAGGTCGGGGCGGCCGAGGTCGTCCTCGTCGGCGTGTCGGAGCTCGGCGACGTGATCCTCACGATGCAGCGCATCGATGTCAGCGCGCACACCGTGAGCGCGCGCGTGGCGGACTCGCTACCGACCTCGGCGCAGCCCTCCGAGGACCAGCTCGCGCAGTACCTCTCGCGGCTCTTGCCGCCGGGGGACTTCGTGCGCTTCGGCGTGCTCGACATCATCGCGTCCGAAGCGGGCGCGGCGGTGACGGTGAACAAGGAGCCGCGCGGGATGACGCCGATCCCGAAGCTCAAGCTCTCGGCGCCGGCGACGTATCAGATCCACGTCGAGAAGAGCGGGTTCGTCCCGTTCACGGGGCAGGTCTCGTTGCCGGCGGACGGCGAGATCACGCTGCGCGCGAACCTGCAGCGCACGGGCGGGCATGTCGCCTGGTACCAGCACTGGTATGTCATCGCGGCCGCCGTGGTGATCGCGGGCGGCGTGGCCGGCGGCGCGATCTATTACGAGCGGGCCGCGCCGCTGACGGAAGTCCCCGTCAGCGGCAGCCAGCACTAAGCCAGGTCGCGCATCATGATCAGCGCGTCCTCGTCGTTGTCGGCGTAATAGCGCGCGCGGACGTGGACGGACCGGAAGCCGGCCCGCGTGTAGAGCGCGATGGCGGGCGCGTTGGTGCGGCGGACCTCGAGCGTCGCCGTCCGCGCCCCGGCGGCGCCCCCGGCGTCGAGCATGTGCGCCAGGAGCTGCGTGCCGATGCCGGCGCGACGCAGCGCGGGGTGCGCGGTGATCGCGTGGATCTGCACCTCGCCCGCGACGCACCACCAGTTGCAGAACGCGACCACGTGGCTGTCGGCGGCGCGGCCGACATCGAGGTGCGCATGCGCGCGCGCGAGCTCGCCCTCGAATACGCTGCGCGGCCACGGGTGCCGATTGCCGAGGAGCTCGAGCGCGGCGATCGCATCGAGGTCCGCCGCGGTGGCCGGCGCGATGGCGACCGGCGCCACGGGCTATCGGCCGTCCGGCGGGTCCGGTTCCGGCTGATCGAGCGTCGCCCTCGGCTTCCAGCCCGAGGCCGTCTTCGCGATCGCGCGCCACAGCTCGTCGATGCCCTCGCGGCTCTGCGCGGACACGGCGATCGGCTCGCGGCGCAGCGCGAGGAGCTTCTTGGCCTTCGTGACCTCGAGCATGCGCTTCGCTTTCGGCAGCTTGTCCGACTTCGTGATCGCCACGATGATCGGCGTGCCGCGGTTCTCGAGCCACGGCACGAAGTCGAGCTCCTCCTCCTGCGGTCCGCGGCGCACGTCGACGAGCAGGAGCACGCCGGCGAGGGTCGAGCGCGTCGACAGGTACGACTCGATCAACGGGCGCCAGCCCTCGCGCATGTCCGCGCTGACGGCCGCGTAGCCGAAGCCCGGCAGGTCGACGAGCGAGAACGACGGCTTGCCCGTGATCTCGAACCAGTTGAGCAGCCGCGTGCGGCCCGGCGTCCGCGACGTCCGCGCGAGGTCATCGCCCACCAGCGCGTTGATGAGGCTCGACTTGCCGACGTTGCTGCGCCCGACGACGGCGAGCTCCGGCAGCTTGGGCACGGGGAACTCGGACGGCTTGGAGGCCGAGGTGACGAACTTCGCGTTGGTCTTCATGGGCGGCTTCACTTCACCGGGTGGACCGGCGCGGTCGGGTCGAACGCTTCCTCGCGCGTCCCGCGCGCGTGGCAGGTCGCGCACAGCGCGGCGCGGAGCTTCGGACTGGAGAGATCGGCGAGGCCGAGCGCGCGGGCGAGCAACTTGTCGCGCATGACGTCGTCAGGAGCATAGGCGGCGCCGGCGCCGTGGCACGCCTCGCAGCCGACCTCGACGGCGATCACGGGCCCAGCCGGGGCCTCGCCGGTCGCGTGGCACGCGAGGCACCGCACCTCGGGCGAGGCCTCGAACCGAGCGCGCGTCTGCGCGTGAGGCGTGGCCTGCCACGCGGCGAGCTCCTTCGGATGACACGCCCCACACGCGGCCGAACCGGTCCAGTCCCGGCGTGCCGCGCCCGCCGTCGCCACGGCGAGGCAGACCGCCAGCAGGGCGTGGGTGAGAGCGCGCGCACGCATGAGCGAGCGCAGCCTATGCTATTTCACCACACGTGACGTACGTCATCGGTCTGACCGGCGGGATCGCATCGGGGAAGAGCACCGTGGCGCGCCTGCTCGTGGCGCGCGGTGCCGCCGTGGTCGACGCGGATCTGATCGCGCGGCAGGTCGTGGAGCCGGGCCAGCCCGCCCTCGCGGAGCTGGTCGCGCGCTTCGGCGCGGAGATCCTGACCGCCGAGGGCCGGCTCGATCGGACGCGGCTCGGCGCGATCGTGTTCGCCGATCCGGCAGCGCGCGCGGATCTCGGCCGCATCACGCACCCGCGGATCGGCGCGGCCAGCGCGGCCGCGATCGCGACGTGGGCCGCCGCCGGCGCCGGCGTCGTGTTCTACGAGGCCGCCCTTCTCGTCGAGAACCAGATCCATGCGACGCTCGCCGGGCTGATCGTGGTGGCGGCGAGCCCCGCGGTCCAGGCGCAGCGCACCATGGCGCGCGACGGCCTCACGCTGCCCGCGGCGCGCGCCCGGATCGCGGCGCAGCTCCCGCTCGCGGACAAGGTCGCGGTCGCAACGTGGGTCATCGACAACGACGCCGGCGAAGCGGAGCTCGTGCGCGAGCTCGACCGCGTGCTCGCCGACCTGGAGGCGAAGTACGGCGCGATCTCGGCGCGGGCCTAGACCCGCCCTACGGGTTCATCATGTCGATGGCCCAGATGTCGTAGTCGAACGCGGCGGCCTCGCCGGCGTCGGTCGCGAACACGATGCTGCACCCATCGCGCGAGAGCACCGGATCACCCTCGTTCTTCGTCGTGTTGCCCCCGGGAACCGGGTGCACGGGGCCGAACTCGCCGCCCGCCGAGGCGCGCGTCGCGTAGTAAATATCTGTGCCGCCGAGGCCGCCGGACCGCTGCGAGCTGAACAGGATCGTGCTCTCGTCCTGAGAGAGGCTCGGGTCGGCGTCACCCGCCATGCTGTCGAGGCTCGCGAACGGGACGCCCACCCTCCAGGCGGACGCGACGTCGGGCCGCGTCGCCATGTAGATGTGCTGCGTCCGATTCCCGTCGTCGGACGCGTAGTACAGGTGCAGGTCGTCACCGGCGAGCTGCGGGTCGGCGAGGTGCGTGCCCGCGACGTTCACGGCCCCGAGGTTGACCTGATCGGGCGCGCTGAAGTTGTTCTGGACGGCCGTGCGATGGGAGTGCCACAACCCGCCGCTGCTCGCCCCCCCGCGATCGCTCGCAAACGTGACATCGAGGAACGCCGCGTTCATCGTCAGCTTGCCTTCGGCGTCGCTTCCGATCGCGGATGGCCCGAGCGCGTCGGATTGGATAGGCGTCGACGAGACCGTCCCGGCGGCGCTGAGCGTGACGAACCAGTAGCGCGTCTGCGAGGACGTGGCGTTGCTGGCGAAGTAGAGGGTCCGCTCGTCCGGAGAGAGCGTCGGATCGCGCTGCGTCGAGTCGGCCGAGCTGATCTGCAGCGAACCGGGGAGCTTGAACGTCGGCGGCGTGCCGCTGCGCCACTGCGCCATGCACGAGCCCGATGGCGCATCGGGGAGGATCGGGAGGGCGTCCACCGGCGTGCTCCCTTCGGCGCCGACATCCCGCCCCGCGTCCCGCCGGCCGCTATCATCGCTCGAGTCCGGCGGCTGGTGACCGTCACCACCGACGGCGCCATTCGACGGCGCGAAGCTGCACGCGCCGGCGCCCAGGAGACTGACCACGACGAGCGCGCGCGACTTCACGTTGAAACGATATCACTCCGCGGTGTCGTCGCTGCTGGCTTTCGCGCGTAGACCGGCGCGCGCGAGGAGCTTGTAGAGGAACTTCCGCTCGAGGCCCGCGAGCCGCGCGGCGGCGGACAGGTTGCCGTCGGCGCGCTTGACCAGATCGGTGAGGTAGTCGCGCTCGAACCGCGCGACGAGCTCGTCCTTCGCCTCGTGAAACGGGCGGTCTGCGACGGCCGTCACCGCCGCGGCGTCCCCGGGAGCGGCCGCGGTCGGGCGCAGCACGAACGGCAGCGACTGGAAGTCGTCGTCCGGGCCCGACAGCGCGACCGCGCGCGTGATGACGTTGCGCAGCTCGCGGACGTTGCCCGGCCAGTGGTAGCGCTCGAGGCGGGCGAGCGCCTCGCCGCCGACCTGCGCCGCGAGCAGCGGCGCCCCGGCGCGCGCGAGGAACATCGCGATCAGCGCGGCGAGATCGCCGAGCCGCTGCCGCAGCGGCGGGACGTGCACCTCGACGACGGCGAGGCGGTAGTAGAGGTCGCCGCGGAAGCCGCCCCGCGCGACCTCGGCGAACACGTCACGATGCGTCGCCGCGACGATGCGCACGTCGTACTTCTCGGACTTCCGGCTGCCGAGCGCGACGACCTCGCCCGCCTCCAGCATCCGGAGGAGCTTCGGCTGCAACGCCACCGGCAAGTCGCCGATCTCGTCGAGGAACAACGTCCCGCCATGCGCCGCCGCGAACGCGCCCTGGCGCTCGCTGGCCGCGCCGGTGAACGCGCCCTTCGTGTGGCCGAACAGATCGCTCTCGATCAGCGAGTCGGTGGCGGCGCCGCAGTCGAAGACGACGAACGGGCCGGCCGCGCGCGGGGAGGCGTCGTGGACCCCGCGCGCCATCAGCTCCTTGCCGGTGCCGCTCTCGCCGAGGAAGAGCACGGGCGCCGCGGTCTTGCTCGCGCGCTCGAGGATCGCGAACACCTGCCGCATCACGGGGCTCCCGCCGTAGAGCGCGCCGAAGTGGTCGTTCGTGGACGGCGGGATCGCGAGCGCCTCGTCCGCGGGCATCAGCTGCACGAGCGTCTTGCCGATGCGGATGCAGACGCCCGGCGGCGCCACGACCTTGCCGACCGCGACGCCGTCGATGACGGTGCCGTTGCGGCTGCCGAGGTCGGTGATCGTGAAGCCGTGGGCCGAGGGCACGACGGAGCAGTGTCGCCGCGAGACCCACGCGTCCGTCAACACGACGTCGCACGCGCGCTCGCTGCCGAGCACGACGCCGATCGGCGGCAGGTCGATCGCCACGCCGCGATCGGGACCATCGATGACGCGCAGCTGGGCCGCGCGCATCGGGGAGCGCGCTGCGACCGCGTTGGTCACGCGCGTGACGAGCACTACTTGAGAATACCGCGCAGGAGGAGCTGCGAGAGGTAGCGAAACGCCTCGAGCCGCGGCATGCCCGAGACATCGAGGATCTCGTCGAGCGTCATCGTGCCGTCGACGCGCGAGAGCAGAAACGCGGCGCGCGGGCTGATCGGCGCGGACGCGAGCTCGTGCAGCGGCCGCGCGAGGATCGGGGCCCGGGAGAGGTCGCCGATGTAGCTCTGGAACGCGGTCATGATCGCGTCGCGGTTGCGGTGGATCAGCTTCTGCGCCAGCGCGCTGTTCGGATCCTCGGACAGCGCCAGGTCGATCGCGGTGACCGACTTCTCGAGGTCGAGGCCGCGCTGCCAGTACGCCGACTTCTCGATGAGCGCGGTGATCCGCCGGCGCGTGCGGTCCTCGCGCGACTCCTCGGTCGGGGCCTTGTCGTCGATCTCGTCGAGGATCGCGGCGGTGCGCTCGTCCATCGGGTCGAACGGCAGCACGACGTCGGCGCGCGTGATGTCCCCCACGCCGGTCGAGGCCGTGACGTTGCGGGGATCGCTCCGCGACGTGAAGATGTCGCCGCGCGTGGGCCGCATGCCGAGCTCGCGAGTCGGAGCCGAGATGTCGATGCCGGCGAGGCGCTCGAGCGGCAGCTTCTGCGTCGGCCGGCGGTCCTGGCCGACCTCCCACGACAGGTCCCGCGTGCGGTTGCGCTCGTCGGCGAACACGGGCAGCTGCATGCCGAGCGGCAGCTCGCGCGTCTGCGCGCTGGGCGACGGCGGCGGGATGATGTCGTCGTTGTCCTCGTGCTGCGGGTCCGCGGGCGCGACGGGCTTGGGCCCGATGGCGCTGTGCTCCGTGGCCGTGGCTTCGACGCCAAACGCGGAGGACGGCGGCGGGGGCGCGCCCGGCGGCCCGAGCTCCATCCCGAAGTCGCTGGTGGCGGGGTCGGTCCCCGACGTCGGGACGATCTCGGCGGCCGCGATGGCGGTCTCGATCTTGTCGTGCGTCTGGGGGCGCTTGGAGGGCTCGGGCGTCGGCGTCGGCATGGCGGGCTCGGTCGCGGCAGCGGGTTCGGCCGCGGGTTCGGTAGCAGCGGCGGGTTCGGGTGCGGGTTCGGGTGCCGGTTCGACAGCGGCGGCGGGCTCGGCCGCTGCCACGGTCGCGGGTCCAGCCGCGGCCGCGATATCGGCTCCGGCTTCGGCCCGCGGGTCCGGCGCGGGTTCCGGAGCGGGTTCCGGCGGCTCGGGATGCTTCGCCTCCACCGGCTTGACGAACCCGAGCCCGCGCATCCGCACGTCCGTCACCTGCTGCGCGAACCCGACCGGCGTGCTGTCCTCGGGGCTCTGTGCCTCGCCGAAGCCCGGCGTGTGGCCGCCCGACGGAAAGTCACCGCTCGCGATGTCCGCCTGTGCGACGGGCACCGGGACGCTGACTTCGATCTCGGGCTCGTCGTCGTCGTCCACGAACGGCGGCCCGGACGACACCGTGGCGTCGACCGTTGCGCCCGGCAGATCCGCCGGCGCGGCGCTCGTCGTGTCGATCGCCGCCATCGCGATCGCCGCCGTCGTCGCCGAGTACTCGCGCGTCAGCGTGTTGAACGTCGGCGGCGGCTCGTCCGCCTCCATCTCGACGACCGCGGGGACGACCGGCAGCTCCTGGCTGAGCGCGCGGCTCGGGTCGGGCACCGGCTGGCTGTCATCGATGAACCAGCCATCGTCGAGCGCGTCCGGGGCGGCCGGCGTCGGCACCGCGGGAGCGAGCACGGCGCCCTCGATGATCTCGACGGTGTACTCGTCGTCCTCGATGCCGAACGGCGCGTGCGCCTCGTCGCTGATCAGCTCGCTGCCGGTCAGGAGGTCGTAGTTCTGGCGAACGTAGTCGACGTAGCTGTTCGCCTGCTCGTTCTCGGGCTCGATGCCCAGCGCCTCTTCCCAGACCAGCAGCGCGCCGTCGAGGTCGCCCCGGCCATAGCGGGTCAGGCCGTCCTCGATCAGCGCGTCGATGTCCGTCGCGGCCACGCCTTATCCGCGGGTCTTGCTGACCACGCCGCGGAACATGTTGAGCGTGCGATTCAAGGCCTCGGTGGCCTCCGTCAGCGCCGTCAGATCCTTCGCCGCGATCGCGGCCCGCGTGCGATCGACGACCGCGCGCGCCTTCTTCACCGCGTCCTGCCCGAAGTCCGAGCCGGCGATGATGTCCGTGACCTGCGGGAACAGGGACTCGATCTCCTCGAGCGCCTTCTCGGCGAGGTGCCGGGCCTTCTCGAACTCCTGGCCGGAGCGAACCTCGACCATGTAGTCCTTGTTCGCCTCGACCATCTTCTTGATCTCGTCCTCGGTCAGACCCGAGGTCGCGGTCACGGTGATCGACTGCTCGAGGCCCGTCTCCAGATCGCGCGCCTTGACCGACACGATGCCGTCCGCGCTGATGTGGAACTGCACCTCGACCTCGACCTCGCCACGCGGCGCGCGGCGCAGACCCGTCAGCACGAACTCGCCGAGCAGCTCGTTCTCCTCCGCGCGGTCGCTCTCGCCCTGGAGGACGAGGATCTTCACGGAGGTCTGGTTGTCCTTGACCGTGGTGAACACGTGCGACTCGGAGGTCGGCACGGTGGTGTTCTGCTCGATGAGCTTATGGAAGTAGCCGCCGACGATCATGATGCCGAGCGAGTGCGGCGTGACGTCGAGGAGCAGGATGTCGCTCTTCTCGTCCGTGAGCGCGGCGCCCTGGATCGCGGCGCCGAGCGCGACGACCTCGTCCGGGTGGACGCCCTTGCACGGCTCGAGGCCGAAGAACTCGGCGCACACCGACTGCACGCGGGGCATGCGGGTCATGCCGCCGACGAGGATGACCTCCTCGATGGCCGTCTTCGCGATCTCGGCTTCCTCGAGGGTCTTCGCGCAGATCTCGATCGTGCGGTCGATGAGATCGGACGTCAGCTCCTCGAGCTTGTCGCGCGTGAGCATCGTCTGCAGGTGGAGCGCCTCGTTGCGCCCGGTCGAGATGATGAACGGCAGGTTGATCTCGGTCTCCTTGACCGCCGACAGCTCGCACTTCGCCTTCTCGGCGACGTCCTTGAGGCGCTGGAGCGCCATCTTGTCCTTGCGTAGATCGATGCCGTGCTGCTTCTCGAAGCCGAACACGAGCCAGTCGATGATGCGGCGATCGAAGTCCTCGCCGCCGAGGAACGTGTCGCCGGCCGTGGAGACGACCTCGAACACGCCGTTGCCGATCTCGAGGATCGAGATGTCGAACGTGCCACCGCCGAGGTCGTAGACGGCGACCTTGCGCTCGATGTTCTTGCCGAAGCCGTACGCGAGGGCGGCGGCGGTCGGCTCGTTGATGATGCGGATGACATCGAGGCCGGCGATGCGGCCGGCGTCCTTGGTCGCCTGGCGCTGGCCGTCGTTGAAGTACGCCGGGACGGTGATGACGGCCTTGCCGACCTCCTCGCCGAGGTACTCCTCGGAGATGAGCTTCATC
>JANXOM010000321.1 GCA_025353585.1 Deltaproteobacteria bacterium | reverse complement strand
CCTCGACGACGACCGCGCCGTTCGACGCCAGGTCGCCCGGCACCACGCCGGCCGCGCGCGCCACCGCGGCGAGCCCGCCCGGCACCGTCGCCGGATCCGCGTGCCGCACCGTCACGGGCCCGGCTTCGGCCATCCGCTCCGCCACCCGCGCGACCTCGGCGTACACCGGCTCGAGCCCGCCGATCGTCGGCGCCACGATCGTCAGCGTCGCCGGCCCGGGGAGCGCGGCGAGCAGGTCGCGGGTCGCCGGATCGAGCGAGCTGCGGCCGTCGGCGCTGACGTCCCACCGCCGCGGGTGCCGCGCCGCGAGCCCGCTCGCCGTGACGCCGATGATCGCGACCAGCGCCGTCGCGCCCACGCGGCGCCGCACCTCCCCCGCCCGTCGCCGCCCCGCGCAGGCGATCGCGATCGCCAGCGACAGCCCCGTGGCGGCCAGCGCGGCGAGCCGCACCGCCTCCGGCAGGCCGACCTCGCCGCGCGCGAAGCTCCCGGCGACCGCGCGGAGCGAGACCTGCGCGAGCCCGCTCGCCAGCGCCGGATGATCGACCGCGAGATCCGGCCACAGCGCCGGCAGCTCGCCCACGAGGAACAACCCGATCAAGAGCGCGAAGGCCAGCGCGCCCGCCCCGAGCGAGCTCGACGTCGCCGCGCTCGCCGCGATCGCCCACGCCAGTAGCGCCGCGCCGATGGCGATCGCGCCCGCGTAGCCGCATGCGATCGTCGGCAGATCCCACGTGCCCGCGTCGCCGCGGAACGCCGCCACGACCGCAAAGTACGCGAGCGTGGGCAGCCACAGGAGCGCGTAGATCGCGACCGCGGCGAGCCACTTACCGACGATGGCCGCGCGCTCGCTGACCTGCGCCGTCAGGAGGCTCTCCCAGCCGCCGCCGCGCTTGTCGTCGGCGACGCTCCGCATCCCGAGGAGCGCGAGCACCACGAGCTCGAGCACCCACGTCAAGAGCGTCCCCGCGAGCTGGTTCTCGAGCAGCGCGCCGAGCGGCGCCGGCCGCCGCGTGTCCGACATCGCTCCCACGAGCGCGGCGAACGCGACGCCCTGCACCACGAGGAACAGCCCGCCCACGACGAAGATCACCGGCGCGCGCAGCATCAGCCGCAGCTCGCCGCGGGCGACGCGGAGCGCCGTCCTCACGCGGGCCCCTCGCCGAGCAGCGCCACCACAGCCGCCTCCAGCGTACCCGCGCCCCGCAGCGCCGCGACGGGCCCGTCGGCCACCACCCGCCCCGCGCGCAGCACCACCACGCGCGTCGCCAGGGCCTCGAGGTCCGCCACGGCGTGGCTCGACACGATCACCGCGCGGTCCTCGCCGATGACCCGCTGCAACCGCTCGCGGAGGTCGCGCACCTGGATCGGATCCATCCCGCTCGTCGGCTCGTCGAGCACGAGCAGCCGCGGCGCGCCGAGCAGCGCATCCGCGAGCCCCACGCGCTGGCGGAAGCCCTTGCTGAGCGTCGCGACCCGCTGCGTCGCCACGCTCGCGAGATCCGCCGCCGCGATCACGCGGGCGACCTCCGCCGCGACCGCCGCCCGCGCCACGCGCTTGAGCTGCGCGCGCGCCCGCAGCGCCTCGGTCACCGTCAGCTCCGGCGGCGCCGGCGCGTGCTCCGGCAGGTACCCGACGCCGGCCTGCGCCCGCGCGCGGTCGACCCGCAGGTCGACACCGCCGATCCGCACGTCGCCCGCGTCCGCGTCCAGGTAGCCCGTGGCCACGCGCAGGAGCGTCGTCTTCCCCGCGCCGTTTCGCCCGACGAGGAGCACCGCCTCCCCCGCCGCGACCGTCAAGGACACGCCCGCCACGGCCGCGCGCGCCCCGAACGCCCTGTCGACCGCCCGCAGCTCCAGGAGCGGCGCCGCTGTCACCGTCACTCCGCGGCGAGCGCGACGTGCGAGCCCGTGTCCACGCTGCGCGCGATCGGCAGCCGGAGGACGAACGTCGTGCCGCTCGGCCCCGTGTCGCAGCGGATCGACCCGCGGTGATCGTCGACCACCTTCTTGACGATCGCGAGCCCGAGGCCGGTCCCGCCCTTCTTGCCCGTGGCGAACAGCTCGAACATCCTCGCGTGCACCTCGGGCGGGATGCCGGGTCCGGTGTCGCGCACGCTCCACACGAGATCTTCGCCGTCCTTGTCGACGGTGACGCGCAGGTGCCCGCCGTCCGGCATCGCGTCGATCGCGTTCGACGTGAGGTTATGGAACACACGCATCAGCTTCTGCTCGTCGAAGAACGCGACGCCGTCGAACTTCGCCTCGATCTCGAAGTCGATGTTACGCCCCGCGGTCGCCGCGCCGAGCTGCGTGGCGAGCTCCTCGATGTAGCGGTGCAAGTAGACCTTGCGGAGGACGAGATCGGTGTCGCCGCGCGCGAACGCGAGGACCTCCCGCGTCATGCCCGCCATCAGGTCGAACTGCCGCTGGATCTGCTCGACGTACTTGTCGCGCTGCTCGGCCTCGTCGGACGCGGCCATCAGCTGCGAGTAGCCGGAGATGATCGTCATCGGCGTCTTGAGGTCGTGCAGGAGGCCCGCGAGCATCTGGCCGATCGACGCGAGCCGGTCGCGGTTGCTCTGCTCGCTGCGCCGGCGCGCGAGGCCGATCGCGCTCGCCGCCTGGGCCGCGATGAGCACGAGCAGCTTGAGATCATCGTCGCCCCACGGCCCGTCGGCGTCGGTCACGCCGTCGCGCACTTGCCGGCGCTGGTCCACGATCTCGATGCCGCCGATCACGTCGTCGCCGTCGATCACCGGCGCCACCATGAGGTGCTGCGGGCGCACGCCGATCTCCGCCGCCACGTCGGCGGCGTGGCGGGGATCGGAGGCCGGCGAGTCGATGACGAGCGGCTGCCGGTGCGCGATCGACCAGCCGAGGAGCCCGGTGCCGTGCGGCAGGAGGCGCGCGATCAGCCGCGGCGCTGCGGGGCCCTGGACCGTGCGAAACCGCAGCGCCCCGTCCGGCTCGACGAGCGCGATCGAGCCCGCGCCGCCGCCGAGCACCGTGATCGCCTGCGCGAGGATGCGCGAGAGCAGATCGTCGAGGTCGAGCGCCGCCGACAGCTCCTTCTCCACCTCGTAGAGGGCGTTGAGTTCGCGCGTCCGCCGCTCGAGGTCCCGCCGCGCGCGCGACAGCTCGCGGTTCTGGGTGACGAGCGAGTGGTACAGCCGCGCGTTCTCGATCGCGATCGCGGCCTGGCTGCCGAGCGCGAGCATCAGCTCCTCGTCGGGCCGCGTGAACGGCCCGTCCGCCTTGTTGAGCACCTGCAGCACGCCCACCATCGCGCCCTGGGAGCCCATCATCGGCACGCCCAAGATCGACCTCGTCCGGTACCCGGACTTGAGGTCGAATGCGGGCTGGAACCGCTGGTCGGCGTACGCGTCCGGGATATTGACGACCTCGCGCGTCTGCGCGACCCAGCCCGCCACGCCATCGCCGACCTGGAGCCGGATCATCACCGTCTCGCCGGGCGCGTCGGCCTGCGCGACCTTCGACCACAGCTGGCTGCCGTCCTCGGTCAGGAGATAGAGGGTGGAGCGATCCGCCTCCATCAACTCCGTGACCTTCTGCATGATCAGCTCGAGCAAGGAATCGAGGTCGCCCTCCGACGACAGCGCGCGCGACACCTCCTGGACGAGCGCGACCTTCTTCTGCTCGCGCCGGAGCGCGGCCTCGAGGCTGTGCAGCGACTCCACCACCGGCTGCCCCATCGTCTACTCCATCCCGCGCCGGCGCAGGTCATCCTCGTCGAGCCCCTCGAGGTGACCGATCTCGTGCAGCAGCGTGTCGCGGATCTGCTCGCTCAGCTCGGTGCGCGACTTCACGGCGCGCGCGAGGTTCTTGCGATAGAGGACGATGGACGTCGGCTCGTCGCCCGCCTCCGGCGCCGCGCCCGCCCCGCGCCCGACGGGCCCGCGGTACAGGCCGAGGATCGTCGGCGGGAACGGCGGCGTGACGGCGGCGAGATCCGCCGCGAGGGGGAGGTCGGCGATCTCGACCTTCGAGGCGAGCACGTGGGCGCGGCGCGCCGCGGGGAGCGACGCGATGACGCCGTCGACCTCGGCCTGGAAGTCGGCCGGCGAGATCGTCACGGGCACCGTCAGCTCGCCCGGCGCGAGCTGGATCGCGCGCGCGAGCTCGGCGTCGGCGGCGGGCTGCTCGCCGAGGCCCTCGAGCGCGAGGCCGAGCATCTGGTGCGTGTACGCGTCCTCGGGCTGCAGCGCGACGGCCTTCGTCAGCACCGCCTTCGCCTCGGTGAAGCGTGACAGGTCGAACAGCGCGACGCCCTTCTCGTGCAGCGCGTCGGCGCGGCCGGGCGCGAGGCGGAGCGCGGCGTCCACGCGGATCAGCGCCTCGTCGCTGCGGCCCAGGTCGTCGAGCGCCTGGGCCTCGAGCAACGCGAGATCCGCGGCCAGCGTCGGCGCGCGGTGGCGGCGCGCGGCGGCCCGGCGGCTCCCGCGCTGGGCGAGCTCGAGGCCGAGGCGGACGGCGTCGCGGCCGTGCTCGCCCTTGCCGTTGACATAGAAATCGGCGACGGCGCGCAGCGTCTCGGGGTCGTCGGGGTCGAGGGCGAGCGCGAGCGCGTACGCCATCTGGGCCTCGCTGTCGCGCCCGAGCGCGGCGAGCGCGGCGGCCCGGATGTGGTGGGCCTCGACGGACTGGGGCGCCAGATCGGCGGCGCGATCAGCGCAGGTCCAGGCGGCGGCGTACGCAGCGACGTCGAGCTGGGCGTTGCCGGCGTCGAGGAGGGCGGACAGGCGGGCGTCGTCGTCGGCGTTGTCGGCGATGATGGCCGGGCACTCCACGACGGCCTCCTCCTTGTGCGGGCGCAGCGCGGCGCCCTCCACGAGCCCGCCCTTCGGCGCGATGGTCGCGGCCGCGCCGCTCCCCGCGTGCAGCGCGGCGCCGGGCGGGCCCGCGGGCGGCGGCGGCGGGGCCACGGGCTCGCTCCCGCACGCGGCGGCAGCGAGGACGGCGGCGAGGGCGAACCGGCGCATGAGCGGCCCATAGGATACCCTCCGCGGCGCCCCGGCGCGACCTTTCGGGCGCGGGTGGGCTACGGTCCGCGCGTGCGCATCCTGCGGCTCGTCGAGGTCCATCGCGCGCGCGAGAACCTGTCCATCACGTGCGCGGTGGACGACCTGCGCTTCCACGTGACCATCTGGTACGAGGACCTCGATCTGCACGAGCTGGCGCGTCAGCACGGCGACGAGCTCCTCGAGCGGATCGCCGTCCACGTCGCCCTGTTCCAGATCAACAGCGTCGCGAGCCTGCGTCCGGACGCCATCGCGCTCGGCCGCTACGCGCGCCACGCCACGCCGCAGCTCGTGGCGCTGTGGTCGGCCGTGTTTCGCAACGTCTGGGCCCAGTGGCGCTGGGAGCACGGCTTGCCCGACTACCACGGGCCCGTGTTCATCGACGCTCCCGGCGACGCTCCCGCCGACGCGCCCGCGGTCGCCGCCGTCCCCGTCACGCCCGGCGCGACCGAGCTGCTCGCGTTCTGCGGCGGCGGCAAGGACAGCCTGGTGACGCTCCGTCTCCTCGAGCACGCGCGCCTCCCGTTCGCGACGCTCGGCTACGCGCACTCGATCTACGGCCCGGCCGAGCCGCAACACGCCCTGCTCGATCGAGTGGCCGGCGCCACGGCCAGGGTCCGGGCCGAGCGGCAGTGGATCTACGACGACTTCCTCGACTCGCCCGTCGCGCGCCTGCGGCCCTCGCTCGGCGTGTCGTCGCTGCTGGCGGCCGAGACGCCGGCGTCGGTGTTCGCGGCCCTGCCCCTCGCGCTCGCCCGGGGCTACACGGGGCTCGTCGTCGGGCACGAGCACAGCGCGAACACCGGCAACTTGCACTGGGCGGCGACCGGCGAGGAGGTCAACCACCAGTGGGGCAAGGGCTGGGCCGCCGAGCAACTGCTCGATCGCTACGTGCGCGCGCACCTGCTGGCGAACGTCCGCTACTTCAGCCTGCTGCAGCCGATCCACGACGAGGTGATCTTCGAGCTCCTGACGCGCGACGCGGCGCTCGCGCCGCTGACGCACTCGTGCAACTTGAAGAAGCCATGGTGCGGAGCGTGCGCGAAGTGCGCGTACGTCTGGCTGCAGTTCGCGGCGCACCTGCCGGCGGACATCGTGCAGGCCACGTTCGGCGCGCCGCTGTCCGAGAACCCGGCGAACGAGCGCTGGTTTCGCGAGCTCCTGGGCCTCGCCGAGCACTCGCCGTTCGAGTGCGTCGGAAGCCCGACCGAGGCGCGGCTCGCGATGACCTTGACGCTCGCGGCCGGCGGCGGCGGGCCGCGGCTGGCCGCGTACGCGCGCGCGGTCGGGCCGGTGGACGTGCCCGCGACGGCGCGCGCCTACGTGGGGATCGACGAGGCGCACGGGATGCCGCCACGCGTGGCCGACGCCGTGATGCCGCTGCTGCGCGCCGCCGCGGCGACGGCGGCGACTCGCCTCGGCGTCTGACTTGCCGCGCTGTGCCACGCGCCGCCGGGCGCGGTTCGGGCATCATGCCGCGATGACCCTGCGCCCCGCGTCCGTGCTCGCCGCTGCGCTCGCGACCATCGTGGCTGCGGTCGGCTCGGCCCGCGCCGACGGCGGCGATCCGGCCGAGCTGGCCGCGCCGTTCGCCACCCTCGATCGCCTCGACGGTGCGTCCGTCATGAACCTCCAGCTGACGTACCCGGCGACGAAGAGCACGACGCCGTTCGTCGACAGCAATACGATCCTCGCGTTCGAGCTCGACGCGCGCTACGTGGATCCGGCGTCGCACATCGGCGGCTACCTGAGCGTCCCGCTCGACTACATCGGCGGGAGCTCGACGCCGATCGGCGACACCAAGAGCGTGACGGCGTTCGGAGGCGTCGAGCTCGGGGCGCTGTACGCGCTCGCCACGAGCAAGCCCGGTCTCGGGGTGATCCTCCACGCCGGGCTCGTGCTGCCGACCGCGTCGAAGGACAACGCGCTCGCGAACATCGTCGCGCTGGAGATCGCCCGGCCGCGCGATCTCGCGCAGGCGGTCCCCGGCTTCTCGCTCCGGCTCGGCGCCTCGCCGATCCTCAGGCACGGCGCGGTGTTCGCGCGCGGCGACCTCGATCTCGACGTCGACCTGTCCAACAGCGCGGGGGACACGGCAAAGCCGGTGGTCACCGTCGGCGGCGGCGTCGGCGTGCAGACGAGCGCCGTGGCGCTGACGGCCGAGCTCGGCATCACGCACTCGTTCGACGATAACGCCGGCAGCCGCTCGACCCTGGTCGACCTCGCGTTGGCGGTGCGCCTGACGCAGGGGACGATCCACCCCTACGTCGCGCTGGTGCTTCCGCTGGACAGCGGCTCGCGCGACCTGTCCGACTTCGCGGTCACGGGCGGCGTCGCTGGGTCGCTTCGTTAGCGGTCCGCCAGCCGGAGGGGCTCACGCAACTTCGCAGAGCCAGAGGCGCATGGGGAATTCGCGTGCGGTGAACACCTGGCGGACCTTCCAGCCCGCGCTCGCGAGCAGCGCCTGCATCGCGGCCGGCGCGTGCTTGTAGCAATGCTCGGTGACGATGGGCTCGCCGGCGCGGAACGACACGACCTCGCGGCCGACGCGCACGATCTGCCGCATCTTGCTGACGAGGTGCATCTCGACGCGCGACGCCGCCGCGTTCCACACCGCGCGGTGCTCGAACGTGTCGAGGTCGAACGTCGCGCCGTGGACGCGGTTGACGTGCGCGAGCACGTTCTTGTCGAACGCGGCCGTCACGCCGTCCTCGTCGTCATAGGCGCGCAGGAGCGTCGCGGGCTCGCGCGTCGCATCCGCGCCGAGGAGTAACAGCCCGCCCGGCCCGGCGTGCCGCGCGAACGTGGCCAGGAATGCCCGCGCCCCGGCCGGATCGAAGTTGCCGATCGTCGAGCCCGGGAAGAAGACGAGCGTGGTCTTCCACGCGTGCTGCGGCACGGGGAGCTCGAATGGCAGCGTGTAATCGGCGGTGAGCGGTTGCACGTCCAGCCCCGGGTGCTCGAGCCGCAGGGCCGCCGCCGTATGTTGCAGCTGATCGACCGCGACGTCGATCGGCACGTAGCACGACGGCGCGGTCAGCGCGTGCAGGAGCTCGCGCGTCTTGATCCCCTCGCCGCTGCCGGGCTCGATCACGCGCGCGTCGGGGCCGACGTGGCTCGCGATGACCGGCAGGTGGGCGCGGAGGAGCGCGACCTCCGTACGCGTCGGGTAGTACGCATCCAGCGTGCAGATCTTCTCGAAGAGCAGCGCGCCGGCCGCGTCGTAGAGCAAGCGACATGGCAGCCGCTTGTGGGGCGCCCGCAGCCCGGCGAGGACATCGTCGTCGGCGGGGAGCGACTGCGGGGGCGCGCTCGGGCCGGCCTTCTGCTGCGGTGACGTCATCATGGGGCAGTTCCTCGTCCAGGGTCTCGGGCCAGGCGCACGCCGCTCATCTGCCAGCGCGCCGAAGGAGGGAAGAAGTTGCGGTAGCTCGCGCGGACGTGATCGCGGGGCGTGAAGCACGAGCCACCGCGCAGGACGACCTGGCCCGACATGAACTTGCCGTTGTACTCGCCCAGCGCGCCGGCGAGCGGCCGGAACCCCGGGTACGGCGCGTAGGCGCTCGCGGTCCATTGCCAGACGTCGCCGAGGAGCTCGCCGGCGCGGGCGGCCCGCGGATGGAGACGGTCGTCGTCGGCGAAGTGGCCGCGCGAGAGCTCCGCCGTGCTCGCGGCGTACTCCCACTCGGCCTCGGTCGGCAGCCGCGCGCCGGCCCAGCGCGCGATGGCATCGGCCTCGTACAGCGACAGGTGGCACGCGGTCTCGCTCGGCTCGACGGCGCGCACGCCCGCGAGGTCGTACAGCTCGTAGCCGCCGCCGCTCGCCCGCTCCCAGTACAGCGGCGCGGTCCACTGCTCGCGCTGGACCGTGGCCCACCCGTCGGACAGCCACAGCGCCGGGTCCCGATACCCGCCGTCGGCGATGAACGCGAGGACCTCGGCGTTCGCGACAGGCCGCGACGCCAGCTCGAACGACTCGACGAGCGCGCGGTGCCGCGGGCGCTCGTTGTCGAACGCGAAGCCGGCCGCGTCCGCGCCGACCTGCGTGATGCAGCCGGCGTGCTGCGTCCACGTCAGCGGCCGGAGCGCATCGACCTCGCCCGGCGCACGCTCGAGGTCATCGCGGTACGCGGGGCGCAGCGGCTGCGTGGCGAGGCCGTGCTTCACGTCCATCAGCATCAGCTCCTGGTGCTGCTGCTCGTGGTGCAGGCCAAGCTCGACGACGCTGGCATCGGCGCGGCCCTCGACGAGCGCGTGGGCGACGCGCCGGTCGACCTCGGCGCGGTATGCGGCGATCTCGGCGAGCGCCGGGCGCGACATCAGCCCACGGCGGGCGCGCTCCACGCGCGGGCCCGCAGCCTCGTAGTAGCTGTTGAACAGGAACGTGAACTGCGGGTCGACGGCAGGGACGCCGAGCGGCGCGAGGACGAACGTCTCGAAGAACCAGGTGGTGTGCGCGAGGTGCCACTTCGCGGGGCTCGCGTCCGCCATCGACTGGAGCTGCGCGTCCTCGGGGGATAGCGCGGCGCAGAGGCCCACCGTGCGGGCCCGCACGGCTTCGAAGCGGGGAATGTTGCCCGGCTGCGTCACGATGACCACGACCCTACCCCGGTGCAGCGTGCGTGCCGTTCGCAAAGCTCGGTTCTGCGCGGTGCGTCTGTCGCACCTGCCCGAAGCGTCAGGATCATGGAAGCGTGGATCGCGATCCGCGGTAACGTGGCGGCGTGAGCGCGGAGAGCTGGCACATCGTGGAGGCGAAGCGTGACGACGGCGAGGCGGCGATCTTTCGCATCCGCGAGATGAAGCCGCGCCGCGCGCTCGCCACGATCTTCGTCGTGGAGATGCCGTACGCGACGACGGAGATGTCGAAGCTGCCGGGGGCAGCGGCGTACCGCCGACTCGCGGAGTTCGAAGAGGCGTGGCTCGCCAAGGCGTGCGACGCGCTCGGCTGGGTGTTCGTGGGCGTCCGCATCGAGGATGGCTCGTTCTTCCTGTATCTGTACGGCGACGCCGAGCCCGGCGATCTCGTCGCGCAGCTGGCGCCGTTCGATGGCGCGCTCGGCTTCTACGACGACCGCGATCCAGCCTGGGGCGAGTACCGCACGATGCGCGAGTTGCTCGACCAGGCGAAGAAGCTGCCGAAGCAGGACGGCTCGGGGCTGCGCACGAAGAGGTCGAAGACGACAGAGCCCGCCGCGAAGGCGAAGCCGAAAACGAAGGCCAGGGCGAAAGCCAAGGCCACGACGCGACCGCTCCCGAAGGCGAAGCCGAAGCGCCGCGCGACTGGCTCACGCTGACGGTTCGCGCATTGCACGAACCGGCTACGCGTCCGCCCAGGTCTTCGCGATCCCGATCTCGACCTCGAGCGGCACGCTGAGCTCGACGACGCGCTCCATCTCGCCCTTCAAGATCGGCCCGGCCGTCGCCGCGAGGTCCGGCGGCGCCTCGAACACGAGCTCGTCGTGCACGGTGAGCAGCATCTGGATGGGCCAGCCCTCGGCCGCGATCCGGCGCGCGGTCGCGAGCATCGCGAGCTTGATGATGTCGGCGCCAGCGCCCTGCATCGGCGTATTCTGCGCGACGCGCTCCGCCGCGTGCCGCGCCTGCGGCGACTTGCTCATCAGATTGGGGATCGGCCGCCAGCGCCCGAGCATCGTCCGCGCCCCGCCCTGCGCCCGCGCGACGGCGACCACGTCATCCATGAACTTGTGGATCGACGGAAACCGCTGGAAGTACCGCTTGCTGTACTCGGCGGCCTGGGTCCGCGGCACGCCGAGCGCGCGCGCCAGCCCGAAGTCGCTCTGGCCGTACGACAGCCCGTAGTTCACGGCCTTCGCGATGCGGCGCTGCTCCGTGGTCACGTCCTCGCGCGCGACGGAGAAGACCTCGGCCGCGGTCTGCGTGTGCACGTCGATGCGGTCGCGGAACGCCGCGCTGAGCAGCGGATCCCCGCTGAGGTGGGCCAAGATCCGCAGCTCGATCTGGGAGTAGTCCGCCGCGATCAGCACGTGGTCCGGCGCGGCCACGAACGCGCGCCGGATCTTGCGCCCGAGCTCGCTGCGGATCGGGATGTTCTGGAGGTTCGGGTCCTGCGACGAGATGCGCCCGGTCGCCGCGACGACCTGGTT
Source organism: Deltaproteobacteria bacterium (assembly GCA_025353585.1). Classification (GTDB taxonomy): domain Bacteria; phylum Myxococcota_A; class Polyangia; order Haliangiales; family Haliangiaceae; genus JABFXX01. Next base: position 24,142 of record JANXOM010000321.1, on the reverse strand, counting down.
GAACGTGGTGTGGACGCGGCCCGTGCGCGGCGAGATGAGCGGCGGCAGCGCGTCGAGGTACGTGCCCTTCAGCTTGCTGATCTCGCGGTGCTCGAGGATCGGCGCGATGATCGGATGCGCGTCGAGCAGGGTCTCGAGCGTGTCGGCCTCGGTCGTCCAGCCGGTCTTCGTGCGGCGGACGCCCTTCGTCTCGAGGCCGAGCTTCTCGAACAGGAGCTCGCCGAGCTGCTTGGGCGAGCCGATGTTCAGCTCGCCGCCCGCGTGCTCGTAGATCGTGGCCTCGAGCGTGGCGAGCTTCGCGGCGACCTCGTCGGAGAGGCCCTTGAGCACGGCGGTGTCGATGTGGATGCCGACGCGCTCGATGTCGGCGAGCAGCGCGGCGACCGGCACCTCGATGTCGCGATAGAGCGCATGCAGCCCGCCCTCGGCGAGCCGCGCCGGGAGCTGGTCGGCGATCGGGAGGAGCGCGCCGGCGATCGAGCCGACCCACTGCGCCGCGCGCTCGACCTCCACCCCCTCGAGGCTCGTCTTGCCGCGCCCCGCGAGGCTCGCGCGCGCCGGCAGCGTGATGCCGCCGAGCCGCTGGACGACGTCCTCGCCGGGCTCGGCCGAGACCGTCGGATCGAGCAGGAACGCCGCGAGCATCGTGTCCTCGGTGATGCCCTCGACCACGACGCCGAGGTCCGCGAACGCGCGGATGATCTCCTTGCCGTTGTGCGCGACCTTCTCGACATGCGGATCGGCGAGCACGGCGAACAGCGGCGCGAGATCGGCGGCGAGCGGCGGCGCGGGCGCCCCGATGTAGCGATGGCCGAGCGGGACGTACGCCGGCGCCTGGCCAGGGACGGCGATCGCGACGGCGACCATGTGCGCGCGATCGATGCGCTCGGGATCGAGCTCCACCATGATCGCCATTCGCTTCGCCCGCTTCGCCGCGATCGCGAGCTCGCCGAGCGCGTCCTTGCGCGTGACGATACGCGTCTCGGTCGGCGCGGCGACGGCGACGACGGCCGTCATCTCCGGCGCGGCGACCACGACGAGGCTGTCGTCGGGCGGCATCCGCATCTTGACCTTCTCGACGAGGACCTGGAACTCGAGATCCGTGAACATCTGGTGGAGGCGCGGAAGATCCCAGTCGCGCGCCTTCAGCTCCTCGAGCGGGATCGGCAGCGGCACGTCGCGGCGCAGCTCCACGAGGGCGCGCGACAGCCTCACGCGGGCGAGCTGCTCGGGGTCGCCGAACGGCTGCTTGACGGCGATGCGCGGGACGGTCGGGTTCGCCGCGATCAGCGCGTCGAGCGTGCCGTAGTTCGCGAGCAGGGTCGCGGCGGTCTTGTCGCCGACGCCCTTGAGGCCCGGGATGTTGTCGCTGGTGTCACCGACGAGCGCGAGGAAGTCCGGAATCTTCTCCGGCGGCACGCCCATCTTCTTGATGACCTCGTCGCGCGTGTACGTCTTCTGGTGCAGCGCATCGATCATCGACACGTGGTCGCCGATGAGCTGCATGATGTCCTTGTCGGCGCTGTAGACGACGACCTCCCAGTCCTTCTTCCGCGCCTCGACGACGAGGGTGGCGATGACGTCGTCCGCCTCGACGCCCGCGACGGCCATCACCGGCCAGCCCATGGCCTCGACGATGGGGGCGAAGAACTCCATCTGGACCGCTAGCTCCTCGGGCGGCGCTTTGCGCGTGGCCTTGTACTCGCTGTACATCTCGGCGCGGAAGGTCTTCCGGCCGGACTTGTCGTCGAACACCACGACGATCCGCTCCGGCGCCGTGTCCTCCTCGAGGCGCATCAGCATGCGCGTGAACACGTAGAGCGCGCCCGTGGGCATGCCCTCGGCGGTCGACAGGCGCACCTCCTTGCGCTCGCCGCGCGAGATGTTCATGAGCCCGTAGTGGGCCCGGAACACGTAGCCGTGCCCGTCGACGATGTAGAGGCGCTCCGGCACCGGGCGCGGACCATAACTCAAGCCCAAGCCGAGCGGGTCGTCGTGCCGTCCGGCACGCGACCCCGTGCGAGGCGGTCGCCAACCGTGGCATGCTCCGCGCATGCACCGCATCGTGGTCGACGCCATGGGAGGCGACCACGCGCCGGACGAGATCGTCCAGGGCGCGGCCGAAGCATCGCTGGGGCTCACGGGCGCGGAGATCATCCTCGTTGGAGATGCCTCCGCCCTCGGCCGCCTCTTGCCGCGCATGCGCCACGACGGCGCGCGCGTGCGCGTCCACCACGCCCCGACGTGGATCGACATGGACGAGAAGCCGGCCGAGGCGCTGGCGGCCAAGCCCGAGGCGTCGATCCTCGTGGCGGCCGATCTCGTCGCGCGCGGCGAGGGCGACGCGCTGGTGTCCGCCGGGAACACCGGCGCGAGCATCATGGCGTGCGCGCGGAGCTGGAAGCTGGTCCCCGGCGTGACGCGCGCGGCCCTGGCCGCGGTCTACCCGACGGAGCTGCGCCGCGGAGAGAAGGACGATCCGTTCTCGCTGATCCTCGATGTCGGCGCCACGATCGACGCCACGGCCGACGACCTCGTGTCCTTCGCGCTGATGGGCTCGGCGTACGCCAAGCTCGTGTCGAAGAACCGCAGCCCGCGGGTGGCGCTGCTCTCGAACGGGACCGAGGCCGGCAAGGGCCCGGCCGCGGTGGTCGCGGCGCACGCGCAGCTGCTCGAGGCGACGGACATCAACTTCATCGGCAACGTGGAGGGGCTCGATATCCCGCGCGGCGTCGCGGACGTGATCGTGACGTCGGGCTTCGTGGGCAACGTGGTGCTGAAGATGCTCGAGGGCGTGAGCGAGACGGTGGTCCGGCTCGCGCGCTACGCGCACAAGGAGCGGCTCGCGTGGCGGCTCGGCCTGCTCGCGCTCGGCTCGGCGATCGATCAACTGAAGGTCCTGACGGACTGGCAGCAGTACGGCGGCGCGCCGCTCCTCGGCTTCCAGCACCCGTTCATCAAGGCGCACGGGCGCAGCAACGCGCGCGCGGTGACGAACGCGATCAAGCTCGCGCACAAGACGCTGGCGGGCGGGCTCAACGCGGAGATCGGGCGCGCGATCGCCGAGCTCGACGAGCGCAACGGCCGCCGCAAGCGGATCACCACGGAGCCCGCGCAGTCATGAGCCTGCTCGACCGCGCGAAGCGGCTCGCCGGCCTGCCCGTCCGGGTCGGCGAACGGATCGGGCTCCTCGACTACGTGCCCGCGGGCATCGCCGAGGGCGAGGCGCCGCCGACGCACGTGTTTCGCTGGGACCTCGACAAGACGTACCTGCGCACGGAGTTCGATTCGTTCGGGGACCTCGTGAAGTCGGCGATGGAAGAGGCGTCCGACAAGCAGGCGTACCCGGGCGCGACGGCGCTGCTGCGCGCCCTCAAGCAGGATGGCCACCGCGTGTGCATCGTGTCGGGCAGCCCGACGCAGATGCGTCAGGTGCTGGTGGCGAAGCTCGCGCTCGACGGCATCGAGTACGACGAGTTCGTCCTCAAGAACAACCTGAAGAACATCCTGCGCGGGCGCTTCCGGTCGATGCGCGCGCAGATCCCGTACAAGCTGCCGGCGATGCTGCAGTCGCGGATCGGCGCGACGGCCGCGGCCGAGACGCTGTTCGGCGATGACGCCGAGGCGGATGCGGTCATCTACTGTCTGTACGCGGACGTGATCGCGGGCGTGGTGTCCCTCGGCGACCTCGAGCGCGTGCTCACCGCGTCGCGCGCGTACGAAGATGACGCCGCGCGGATCCTGGATCTGGCGCAGCGCGTACCGAAGGGGAACGCCGTGCGCCGGGTGTTCATCCACCTCGACCGCCGCTCGCCGCCGCTCGGCTTCCGCCGGTTCGGACCGCGCCTCGTGCCGGTGTTCAATTATTTCCAGGCCGCGCTCGTCCTCTACCAGGACGAGGTGCTGACGGCGCGCCAGGTGATCTTCGTGGCGCTCGAGATGCTCGACTCGGGCCAGTACGAGCTCGGCCACCTCGCGACGAGCGTGCAGGACGTCATCCGGCGCGGCCGGGTCGCGCGCGACACGGCGCTGCGGCTCACGGAAGAGGCGAGCGAGGCGGCGAAGTCAGGCGCGCTGTCGGGGCGCAGCGACCTGCCGCCGTTCGAGCGCATCGCCGAGGCGTTCCGCGAGCGCGTGCGTAGCCTCGGCGGCCTCGAGCCGTTCAAGTTCGAGCCGATGGAGCCGCTCGACTACGTCCGGCTCGTCGACGAAGAGCACGAGCAGCGCCGGGCCCGCCGCAAGCAGGGCATGGGCTGAGGCGGACCGTCGCGGTTCCGGTTCCGGCTCCGGCTTCGGATGAGCCGTCGAGCCGTCGCGCGCGGTCCCGAGGTCAGGCCGAGCTCCCCGCGCCCGACTTCGTCAACCGCGCCGCCGCGCCGGGGATGCCGTCCGGTGCGGCCGGGCGGCGCGCCCTGTTCGAGCAGGTCTTGCGGCCCGCCCTGCCCGTCCTCACCGTCGCGATCTGCGACCCGATCGCCAAGGGCGACCGCGTTGTCACGCGAAGAGTGCTCCGCGGCACGCAGCGCGGCCCGCTGCGGCGGTAGCCCTGCGACAGCGCGCCGGGTCGCATCGAGGTGAACGAAAGCGGCGCGCCGCGGGCGGCCACTCGGTCCGGAACGGGGAGGCAACGGCCTCGCGGTCGTCCTGATCGGCCTGCGCACGGCCTGAGACCACCGCGCCGCAGCCGCCGCCACTGTCTGTGAGCCAGTTCTTCGGCCGATCGCCCGCCACGCCGCTAGGTTGGGTCCCGATGTCATCGGTGTCCCGCGCTGCGCTGCTGCTCGCCTTCGCGGCGACCGCGGGCGCGTGCGGCGGCGGGACCACCCCGTCCACCCCGGATGCCCCGCCGCTCGCGGACGCCCGCATCGACAGCCCGCCGAGTTTTGCGGCCTGCGCGAAGTTCGACGCCCCTGGCAACGTCGTACCCGCGCACGTGGAAGGCGCGATCGCCGGCGCAGACCTGACCGCCCCCACGCAGTGCGCCACCATCGACGCGGCGTTCGGCGTCGAGTCCGCCGGCCCGGACACCGTCGTGCACCTGACCGGCCTCGTGGCCGGCAAGCCGTACCTCGTTCACCTGAGCTCGGCCGCCGACCTCGCCTTCTATGTCGTGACCGGTTGCGCCTCCGTGACGGGACCCACCTCGAGCCAGTGCCTCCTGTTCGAGGACGACAGCTCCGGCCACAGCGAGGTCGGGCGCTTCGTTGCCCCGGCGGCCGAGGTCTACGTCGTGGTCGACTACTACGAGTCGACCGCGCCCCATGACGGCACCTTCACGCTCGACGCGTACGCCGAAGAGTGCCGCGATGACGGGGCCACCAGCGCGTGCGGCGGCGCCACCCCGGCCTGCCTCGACGGCCAGTGCGTCGCGTGCGCGTCGAGCTTCGACTGCCCGAGCGCCGACCTCCCGGTCTGCGATCCGGCGACGAACGCCTGCGTCGCGAGCACGACCGGGTGCACGACCGACGACGCTCGCGAGCCCGCCGATGATGGCCCGGCCGGCGCGGCGCTCCTCGCGGTCGATGCCGGCGGCCACGCGAGCCTCGCCGGCTCGATGTGCGCGGCGCCGAGGGGCGAGTCCGACTACGTCGCGTTCACGGTCGAGACGCTCGGGGAGACGTGGGACTTCCAGCTCGCGTGGACGGGCCCCCGGAACCTCGACCTCGAGCTGTTCTCGGCCACGGGCGAGCAGCTCGGGCTCTCGTACTGGGATCACCCGGAGACCGTCCGCCTGACGTACCTGCCCGTCGGCACGTATTACGCGCGCGTCTCGGAGTTCTCGTCGGCGACCGACCCCGCGCCCGTCGCGTACACGCTGAGCGCCGCGCGGACCCTCGGCGCGGGCTGCACGAGCGCCGCGGACTGCGCTGCCGAGGCGCGGAATCAGATCTTCCGCGGCGCGTGCACGGCGGGCGCGTGCGTCGACATCGATGGCGACCGCACCGTCCCGGCGGGCGGCGCGTGCGACAGCCAGTCGGACTGCGCGTCCGGGCTGACGTGCCCGAGCTTCTTCTTCGTGACGAACGCCGACACGCGCGAGACCTGCGAGCCGAGCTGCGCCGGCGACAGCGACTGCGCGGCCCTCGGGGACGCCTACCTCTGCACCACGTACCTGGCCGAGAACGAGTGCGTGCAGAAGTGCACCTCCGACGCGCAGTGCCCCACCGTCATCGACGCCCAGCCGAGCACGGGCCCGTGGTCGCGGCTCTCGTGCAACGTGGCGAGCGGCCGCTGCTTGCCCTAGGGGCTGCGGCCATCTACAACCAAGGCGTGCCTCCCGACCGCTCGGCTGCGTCGATCCTCGTCGTCGAAGACGATGCGGCCATGCGGGATCTGCTCACCGAGGAGCTCGGCGACGCCGGCTTTCAGGTGCAGGCGGCGGCGAACGCCGCGGCCGGGCTCGAGCTCGCCCGCGCGGAGCGGTTCGACCTGATCATCACCGACCTCCGCATGCCGGAGATGGACGGGTTCGACCTCATCCGCGGCGTGATGGCGATGCCCAGCGCGCCGCACGTGGTGATGATCACGGCGTTCGGTTCGATCGAGACGGCGATCCGCGCGGTCAAGCTCGGCGCGTACGACTACATCACCAAGCCGTTCGAGATCGACGAGCTCCTGCTGGTCGCCGACAAGGCGCTCGGCGAGCGCGCGCTGCGGAGCAAGGTCGCCCGGCTGCAGCGCGAGGTGGAGGAGCGCTACGGGCTCGGGAACCTGATCGCGAAGAGCCAGGCGATGCGCGATGTCGTGTCGCTCGTGCAGCGGATCGCGGGCTCCACGGCCTCGGTGCTGATCACGGGGGAGAGCGGCACGGGCAAGGAGCTCGTGGCGCGGGCGATCCACTACAACTCGGCGCGCGCGTCGGCCCCGTTCGTGGCCGTGAACCTGGCGGCGGTCCCGGAGTCGCTGATCGAGAGCGAGCTGTTCGGGCACAAGAAGGGCGCGTTCACGGACGCCCGCGCGGACAAGCCGGGCCTGTTCATCGAGGCCGACAACGGGACGATCTTTCTCGACGAGATCGGCGAGCTCGCGCTGCCGCTGCAGAGCAAGCTCCTCCGCGTGCTGCAGGAGCACGAGGTGCGCCCGCTGGGCGCGACGAAGGACCAGCGCGTGGATGTGCGCGTGGTGTCGGCCACCAACCGGAACCTCGAGTCGATGCTCGCCGACGGCAGCTTCCGCGAGGATCTCTACTACCGGCTCAACGTGATCCAGGTCGATCTTCCGCCGCTGCGCTCGCGGCCCGAGGACATCGTGCCCCTCGCCGAGCACGTGCTCGCGCAGCTCGGCGGGCGCCAGACGCCGCCGCGCAAGATGCGGCTGTCGTCGGAGGCGCAGCAGCTGCTGCTCGCCTACAACTGGCCCGGCAACGTGCGCGAGCTGATGAACGTGCTCGAGCGCGGGGTCGCGCTGTGCCAGGGCGAGCTGATCGCGGATGACGACCTGCCGCCGCAGGTGCGCGAGAAGCGGCCGGCCGATTTTCTCGGCACGGCCGTCGCGCGCCGCATGACGCTCGCCGATCTGGAGCGGGAGTTCATCGAGGCCGTCCTCGCCGACGAGGCAGGGAACAAGACGCGCGCCGCGCAGCGCCTCGGCCTCGACCGCAAGACCCTGTATCGCAAGCTCGACGAGTACGCGAAGGATCGCGAGGGTGCGGCCCAGACCGCCGCCCGCGCCGCGAGCCAGGGCGACGAGGACAGCTGAGTTAACCCAGGAGGGGCGCGGGCTCAGAGACCGCGAATACATCGCGGCCTCTGTCGATCGGCTTGTCGGCTCCGCCGCCGGCGCCTGTACGGCGGAGGTCGCCCGCGACGACGCGGGCTCAGAGACCGCGAAAAAATCGCGGTCTCTGTCGATCGGCTTGTCGGCTCCGCCGCCGGCGCCTGTCCGGAGGAGATCGCCCGCGACGACGCGGGCTCAGCGCCGCTCGGTCAGGGGACGCGCTTCATGCGCTTGGCCGCGGGCAGGATCTGCTCCCAGAACCCGAACGTGGCCGCGAGCAAGTAGTCGAGCTCGCGTGTCGCTCGGCCGCGCGCGAGGAGCGGCCGCTCCGGCTGGCAGTGCGCGGCGAGCCGCGACGCCTCCAGCAAGTGCAGCACGCCCTTCGACCAGCCGCGACCTGCGTACACGAGGCAGCCGGGCACCCAGAGCGCCTCGAGGTCATCGAGCGCGTACGGAATCTTTTCGTCGACGCTGCCGAGCGCGTCCTGGTACTTGCACTCGATCGCGAGCGCCTTCTGATCGCTCGGCCGCACCACGAACACGTCGATCTGGCGGTCCTTGCCGATGATCGTCTTGCCGAGGTTCACCTCGCGGTAGACCACGATGCCGTGCGGCGCGTAGTTGTGCAGCACGTACGCCGCGATGAGGTCGCGGTACTGGTTGCCGGTCATCGTAGACATCGGGGTCATGCCGCGACCTCGGTGTGCACGTCAGACGCGCAGCCCGAGCTGCCCCGCCGTGCTCGCGGTCGGCACGGTGCCGAGCTCGGTCGCCCCGCCATCGCGGAGCCGCGAGCGCGTGATGTCGACCGCCTCCGCGCAGATGTCGTTGCCGAGGAACGTCCGCCCGAGCCCGGTCGCCGCGACGCCGACCGACCCCGAGCCCATGAACGGATCGACCACGACGTCACCGGGGACCGAGCTTTGCTTGATGAGCACCTCGCTCACCTCGGGCGGCTTCTCGGCCGGATAGCCGCCGTTGATGCGCTTCTGCTCGAGGATGTCCGCCACGCCCAGGTCGCTGAGCTTTCGCTTCCCCTTCTCGAAGAAGAGGATGCACTCGTAGCGTGCGCGGTAGTGGTATCCCATCCCGATCGACTTCTTGTCCCAGATGATCGGCTTCCAGAACTTGAAGCCCGCGGTCTCTGCGACCGGCTTGGCCACGAACATCGTCTCTGGATCGCAGTACAGGTAGAAGTGGCTGTTCTTGCGCAGCACGCGGTAGACCTCGGCGAACAGCTCCGGGAACCGCTCGTTCCTGAAGATCGCGAACCAGTCGTTGCTCGAGGACTTGCTGTGCTTGAGCCGCGTGGTCGTGCCGATCGCCCGATGCTTCTCGAGCGACTCGTACGGCGGATCCGTCACCATCAGATCGACCGATTCCGGCTGCAGCCTGCGCAGCCACTCGACCGCGTCTCCTTGTGCGAGGTGGAAGTTCGCTCCGTCCATGCGTGCACCTTCACACGCCGGTCTGACAAATCTGTTCAGTGCCTGTTCAGTGTCTGTTCAGCTGTTCCGCCAGCGCATCGCGCAGCCGACGCAGCCCGAGCTCCGTCTTCAGATCGCAGATCTCGCCGCGCACGCACGCCGCGATCGCCTCGTCGAGCCCGCGCCACGCCGTCCGCGCGCCCTCCTCCATCGGCGATCCGTCCCCCGCGAGCGCCACCTGCGCCGCCGGGTCCACGTCCACCGCGGTGAAGTACAGCTTCTCCGTGAGGCACCCCGCCGACGGCAGCATCCCCGCGCCCAGCAGCGCGATCGCCGCCGGGTCCACCACGAACCCGCCCTCTTCGAGCGTCTCCGCCGCGGCCCGCGCCCGCAGCCCCGCCTCGCCCCGGTCGCCTACCTCCAGGATCCCCGCGACGAGCTCGGTCAACCAGATCGATGGCGGCGGCTCCGGCAGCGGCGCCCGCTCGGCATCGCGACACAGCCCGATCGTGGGCCGCAGCCCCTCGCGCAGCAGCACGCGCACCGCCCCATCCGCGCCGCGCGCGTAGATCGCGACCACGACCGCGTCCTGCCCGTACGGCCGCGCGACCGCGTCGCTCACGTAGGGCGCCGAGGCGCTCCCATCCGCGCGCCGGTTGCGCAAGCGCAGCCGGCGCAGCGCGAGGAAGCCGCCCTCGCCGACCCGCTCGTCGCCGTCGACGATCAGGCCGACAACGTTCAGGCCCACGACGTCAGGATCAGCCAAGACCTAGTAGCCGCCGCCGCCGCCCGGCGCGCCCGTCGGGGGCTCGCTCGGCGCGGGGCCCGGCGTCGCCGGCACGGCGTTACCGGCCGGCACCGCCGCCGGGATCGTCTGCACTTCGTTCGCCTTGAGCGCCTCGTGGATGTCGACCGCGAGCGCGTCCGCCTTGCCGAACGCGAAGCCCGGGAGGCTGGGGTCATCGGGCGTGAGCTTGTCGGGGTTCGGCCGGCCGGCGAAGAAGCGCAGGTACGCCGGCGTGATCTGCACGACCCACGCATCGCCGTCGGGGTGGAGCGTCACCGCGTACACGATGTTGATGCTGCGGTCGGGGACGTCGCGCATGTCGCCGCGCTCGCTCGCCGCGAGGCCTTCCGGCGTGTACCAGCGACCGATCGTCTGGACCGTCAGGTTCGGCTCGTCGACCTTCTCGATCTTGTACTTCGCGCTGACCGCGTCCTTGACGCTGGTGAACAGCGCCATCTTGTCGCCCTTGTAGTGCGCTTGCTTCGCGCCCTTCACCTCGGACGACGACGCACCGCAAGCAACAAAGACGCTCAGGATCAGCGCTGACACGATCGTCGTCAGGGTCGGGTTCTTCATGTCGCGAGTCGTATCACAAGGTGGTGGTAGGGTGCGGGCATGTCGGATCTCACCGGGCTGCGTGCGCTGGTGACCGGGGCGTCGAGCGGCATCGGCGCCGCGATCGCGCGCGACCTCGCCGCCCGCGGCGTGCACCTGGTCCTCACCGCCCGCCGCCGGGACGCCCTCGATGGCGTGGCGGGCGAAGTGTCGGCGCACGGCGTCCGGACGGACGTCATCCCCGCCGACCTCGGCACGGCGGCGGCGGCCCGCGTGCTGTGGCTAACTGCCTCGGCCACGGGCCCGATCGACATCCTCGTCAACAACGCCGGCTTCGGCTACTTCCGCGCGTTCTCGGCCGTCGAGCGCACCCGCGACCTCGAGCTGGTGCAGCTGAACATCACGTCCCTGGTCGAGCTGTCGCGCCTGTTCGTGGACGCCCACGCGGGCAAGCCGAGCCGCGGCTACCTCCTGAACATCGCCTCCATCGGCGCGTACCAGAGCGTCCCGAACATGGCGCTCTACGCCGCGAGCAAGGCCTTCGTGCGCAACTTCACGGAGGGCCTCCACGACGAGCTGCGCGGCACGGCCCTGTCGGCCACGTGCGTCTGCCCCGGCGGCACGCGCACCGCGTTCCACGCCGCGGCCGGCGCCGGCAACTACAGCTGGATCGCGAACGCGTCGATGATGTCCGCCGAGAGTGTCGCGAACGCCTCCGTCCGCGCGATGATCGGGGGCAAGCGAACCATGATCCCCGGCCTGGTCAACAAGCTGTCCTGCTTCGGTGTCCGCCTCGTGCCCCGCGCGGTCGCGTCGTGGCTGGCGCGCCGCGTCCTCGGCACGCCCATGCGCGAGCTCCCCGCCCGGACGGTCGCATGAGCCCCCCGAGCACCCCGGGCACCGAGGCGCTGAACCTCCGCCGCCGCGGCGGGTACGAGGTCTGGTACCTGACGTGGAACCATCCCGGCACCGGCCAGGGCTTCTGGCTCCGCCACGTGATCGAGGCGGGCCACAGCGAGCTCTGGTTCGCGCGCTTCGACCCGCGCGACCCGGCGCGCACGTTCGGCGTGCACCGCCGCTACCCGACCGAGCCGACCACCGGGGAGACGCTGCCGTTTCGCCTCGTCCTCGGCGACGCGGAGCTCCGCCACGGTCAGGCGCGCGGCTCGCTCGCGGCCGACGGCCACGACGTTCGCTGGGACCTGAGCTGGCTGCCCGCGGCGCGCGCCCTGCACCAGCTCCCGGACCTCATGTACGCGCGGGGCGGCCTCGGTGACACCACGGTGCAGACGCCGAACCCGCGCGTCCCGCTGCACGGCGAGCTCGTCGTCGACGGTGAGCACCTCACGTTCACCGACGCCCCGCTCGGCCAGACGCACCTGTGGGGCAAGAAGCACGCGTACGCGTGGACCTGGGCGCATTGCGCGGCGTTCGACGATGACCCCGACGGCACGGTCCTCGAGCTGCTCGGGGCGCGGCTCCAGCGGGGCGGCGTCACGCTGCCGACCCTGACGCTCGTCGCGATGGAGCTCGACGGCGAGCCGCTGCGCTTGAACCAGTTCCGCCACGTGCTCGGCAACCGCTCGGGCTGGGAGCTCGGCCGCGTCGCGTTCTCCGCGCACGGCTCCACCACCCGCGTGACCGGCGAGCTGACGTGCCGGCCCGAGCAGCTGATCGAGGCGCCGTACGTCGATCCGGACGGCACGCGCCTCTACTGCGCGAACACCGAGATCGGCGACGCGCGGCTCGTGATCTCGCGACGCATGTGGCGCGGCTGGCGCACCGAGCGCCTGCTCACCGCGCACGGCACGGCGCACTTCGAGATCGGGCGCCGCGAGCGCGATCCGCGCGTGACGAAGACGCACACGCTCGTAGAGTGATAGCTTCGCCGCCATGGATCGCCTGCGCACGCCGCTCCACGATGTCCACCGCCAGCTCGGCGCGCGGTTGATCGACTTCGGCGGCTGGGACATGCCCGTCCAGTACACCGCCGGCACGATCAAGGAGCACCGCGCGGTCCGCGAGGCCGTCGGCCTGTTCGACGTCTCGCACATGGGCGAGGCGTACCTCCGCGGTGACGCCGCGCGCCGCGTCGTGGACACCCTGTGCACCAACAACGTCGCGGGCGCCCCGAACGGCAAGGCCGTGTACACGCTCCTGTGCCGGCCGACGGGCGGCGTCGTGGACGACTGCATCTTCTACAAGCGCACCGACGACGAGTTCTTCGTCATCGTCAACGCGTCGAACACCGCGAAGGACCTCGCCTGGCTCCGCACGCACGCCGGCGGCGCGTGCAACGTCGAGGACGTGTCCGAGGCGACCGCGCTCATCGCCGTGCAGGGCCCCAAGGCCGTCGCGATGGTCGACACGCTCTCGGACACCCGCGTCGCGCAGCTGCCGAGCTTCGCGTTCACGGAGGCGGCGGTCGGCGGCGTGACCTGCCTCGTCGCGCGCACGGGGTACACCGGCGAGGACGGCTTCGAGCTCGCGTGCCCCGCGCACCTCGCCGTGCAGCTCTGGGACGCGCTCCTCGGCGCCGCGTTGCCCCTCGGCGGCCTGCCCATCGGCCTCAGCGCGCGCAACACGCTGCGCCTCGAGTCGAAGCTCCCGCTCTACGGCAACGACCTCGACGACGACCACACGCCGCTCGAGGCTGGCCTCGGCTGGGCCGTCAAGCTCGACAACCGCGAGTTCCTCGGCTCGGACGCGCTGCGCGTGCAGAAGGCGGCCGGGCTCCAGCGCCAGCTCGTCGGCTTCACGATCCCCGCCGAGCTCCGCGCCGTCGCGCGCCACGGCTATCCGGTCGTGGATCGCACGCCGGGCGCCGAGCACGCCGTCATCGGCACCGTCACGAGCGGCGGGCCCGGCATCAGCGTGTCGGGCGCCGTCGGCCTCGCGTACGTCCCGCCCACGTTCGCGAAGGCGGGCACGGTCCTCACGATCGATTGCCGTGGCAAGGACGTCCCCGCCACGGTTGTGTCCGGCAAGTTCTACAAGCGTCCCCAGTAAGCGAGCGCCCTATGACCTATCCCACCGATCTCCGCTACACCTCCGATCACGAGTGGCTCCGCGCGCAAGGCACGTCCTGGCGCGTCGGCATCACGCAGTTCGCCGTCGACCAGCTCGGCGACATCACGCTCGTCGACCTGCCCAAGGAGGGTGACCTCGTGACGAAGGGCCAGCGCTTCGGGACGATCGAGAGCGTCAAGAGCGTGTCCGACCTCTACGCGCCGGTGTCCGGCAAGGTCGTCGCGGTCAACGCGGCGCTCAAGAACACGCCGGAGCAGGTCAACACGGCCCCGTACGCGGGCGGCTGGATGATCGACCTCGAGCCGACCGAGGCGAGCGAGATCGAAGAGCTGCTGACGCCCGACGCGTACATCAAGCACGTCGCCGCGCAGTAGCGGTTCGCTCAGCGCCGGTAGGCGACGCCGGCCATGAACGTCTCGTACGACTGACCCTGCAGCTCGCTCTCGACGCCGAGGTACATGCCGACGCGATCCGGGCCGCGCTGGTAGACGTCGAGGCCGCCGGTGAGCGAGACGCCGAGCCCCGCGCTCCAGCTCGTGCCGAACTGGTCGTGGTAGTCGTCGACGTGGAGGCCGAGGGCGATCTCGGCCCAGAGGAAGCCGTTCATCGTCTCGCCACGCGCGAACGCGCCGACAAAGATGGGCGTGTAGTCGTATGCCAGCCGCGCGCCGCCGGCGAGCGCGTCCTGCATGTACGTGCCGGACAGGTGAGCGAGCGACAGGTGCACGCCGATCGCGGTGTGCTCGTCGGTGCGATAGCCGACGTCGGCGAGCAGGGCCGGCGACGAGCCCGGGGCGATGTTGTCGCCGGAGAAGTAGCCCCACGCCAGGCCCGGCGCGACGGTCACCGTCAGCGGCACGCTGGCCGGCGCCGATGGCGGCGGGTCATCGTCCGCGAGGGTGGCGGCGTCGATGGTGTGGCCTTGGCCCACGCCAGCAGCGGCGCCGGAGGGCGCTGCGGTTCCATCGATCAGGAGCGCGAGCGCGATCACGCCCGCACCGCCCCGCCGCCGTCGGTCGGGAACCCGGCCGCGCACCACGCCTCGTACCCGCCATCGAGCGCCACTGTTCTCGCGTAGCCCATTTGCCGGAGTGTAGCCGTGGCGAGGGTCGAAATGCGGCCAATCTGGCAGTACACGAGGATCCGGGCGGTGGGATCGGGCAGCTCGCGGTCCACCCGCAGCTCCAGCTGGCCGCGCGAGATGTGGCGGGCGCCCGGGAGGTGGCCGCGGTCGAAGGCGTCGCGCTCGCGGACGTCGAGGAGCACGAGGTCGCCGGCCCCGCCCGCCGCGATGCGCTCGCGGACCTCCTCCATGCTCATGAAGGAGATGTCGCGCGAGGCCTCGGCGATCAGCTGGGCGACCGTCTTGCCGCCGCTGCGGTTCGTGCGGAGCGCCTCGGTCAGGTGCTCGGGCATCGCGAGGTCGAGCGCGCGCATCATCGCGACGAACTCGCCCTGCTCGCGGCGCTGGAGGCGCGGGTTGCTCGCGCGCTCGGCGCCGATCGTGGTGGCCGTGCGGCCCTTGTAGTCGTGGGCCGGGTAGACGGCGAGGTCGTCGCCGAGGCGGAGGAGCTTGTCGAACAGGCTCGCGTGGAGCGCGTGCGGATCGCCGGTCGGCAGGTCCGTGCGGCCGGTGCCGCCGATGAGGAGCGTGTCCCCGGTGAGGACGCGATCGGGGAGCACGAGGCAGCACGAGTCCTCGGTGTGCCCGGGCGTGTGGACCACGCGGACGCGGAGCTTGCCGCACGCGATCGTCTCGCCGTCATCGACGCGAACATCGGCGAACGGCGCGGCCGCGAGCCGGTGCATCACGATGCGCGCGCCGAGCTGGCGCCCGAGCTCGCGCGCCGCGGAGAAGTGGTCGGCGTGCGTGTGCGTCTCGGCGACGTAGTGGATGCGCAGGCCGCGCTCGGCGGCGAGCGCGTGGTAGCGGTCGATCTGGCCGAGCGCGGGATCGACGATCATCCCGGCGCGCGTCTCCTCGCACCCGATGACATACGACAGGCACCCGCCCGAACGGATCTGTTCGAAGATCACGCGACACCCTACACCCGTCGTCGCCTTGAACAACTGCATCACGGGCGCAGCGAGCGCGGCCGGGCCGTTCTTCACGACGCGCACAGGCCCTGTTGCCCCGCCCCAAACGTTTCGGCAGAGCAGAGAAGCCGAACCGTCATTGACGAGCGCGATGGACTCGACGTTCCGTCTCTGCGATCCGAGAAACCCGAAGGTTGGGGGTCGGGAGGCGGGCCTGTGGGGCGTGTGGAGGACCGCCCGGCGGGAATCCTGGCGTCGCGCGCGGTCCTCCAGCGGGCAACCACACGCCCGAGCGCTCGCGGTCTTCCGCGGCGTCCGGGCGGTTGTCCGCGGGGCCGGCACCGTCCACCGGTTCTGCGCCGACGCGGTCGACGTACAAACGGTCCAAGAAATATATCGGCGCAATCAAGTTAGCTATCGTCGGATGTCAGCGCGGCGAGGCGCAGCCTGCGACGGAGATGGTGCTCGACGCCCACGGCGGCGAGCGCAAGAACGCGGGCCGCGAGCAGACGAACGCGCGCACGTCCGAGCCGCATCGCAGGCGCGCGGCGATCACAGCGGCCGCGTGCGCGCGGGTGGGGGTCCGCGTCGAGCGGGTCGGCGGCGGGCTCCGCCGATGGAAGTGCTATCCCGCGGTCGACCGGGCGCCGCGGGTCTTCGCCGCGCGCTCGGCGTTCCGGATCGTGCACGCCAGCATCCAGCGGACGCACATGCACCTGGGCTTCGAAGCGGACGAAGCAGGCGCGCTCGCGAGCCGGTGCGGCCCTCCACGAGGACCTGCGCGGAGCACCCGAGCTTTGGCTTCCTTGCCCTTGTCGCGGGCCACGGATGTCGCGCCACCGGTCGTGGACGCGGACTCGAGCCGGCGCTCGGGCAGGAGCGACGGACGGTCGGTGCCGCTGACGCGCAGCGGAGGGTCCGCCGCGAAGCGCCGCTCGGGCGACATGATGAGGAACACCGAAGCCGGACCGAGCCGATCCTCGACCGGGAAGTCTCCGCGAGCGGCGAGCGCTCACGACACATCCGCTCGACGGGCGCGCGCCTGCGAGCCCGCCGGCCGGACCGCCACGCGGATCTCGCCTTCGTGCGGATCTCGGAAGGGTCGGCTCCGACGAGCCGGCTAGCGCAGCAAGTGCGTGTGGCCCTGCTCGCGCTCGCGGGCGCAGCGCGAGTGCTCGCCGGCGCACTGGATGCGCAGCTCGGCGGAGTTATCGGGCGAGCGAAAGCGGTCGTAGGCGTTCAGCGCCGCGGCGGCCTCGGAGCGGCCGAGCCCGGCGAGCGCGGTGGCCTGCGAGCGCAGGAGATCCGGATCGCGCGGGGCGAGCTCGAGGCCCGTCGTCGCGGCGGCGAGGGCCCCGCGGTTGTCGCCCGTCGAGCCGAGGACGCGGGCGAGCTGGACCCACGCGGCCTGGCTCTGCGGCGCCCGCTCGGTGCACGCGCGCGCCGGAGCCGCGGCCTCGTCCCAGCGCCACACGCGCGCGAGCGCATCGGCGGCGATCGCGTCGAGCACGGCCGGGCCCGGCGTGGGCAAGAGAGCGCGCGCCTGCGCCACCAGCGCGAGCGCGTCGTCGACCCGCCCCTGCTTCGACGCCACCCAGCCGAGCTGCACCGTCACCATCGCGCGCGCCCGCGCATCCGGCGCGAGGGCGAGCGCGGCCTCGAGCACCGCCTTGGCCTCCTCGAGCCGCTCGCTGACCGTGCTCACGAGCGCCATGCCGTGCTCGTAGTCGCGCTCCCACGCCGGCCGCGGGCTCGTCGTCACGGCGCCGGCGCCGATCTGCACCTTCGTCTCGGCGACGAGCGTCACCGGCTGCGCCTTGCACGGGTCGAGCTCCACGTCGCGCGCGCCGCGAGCGCCCGCGATGAACGCCTTGCCCTCCGCCGTCCGCGCCGCCGCGCACACGGTCGCCTGCATCTGCAGGGTCCGGCTCCGGTGGCGGAGCCGCGCCGTCACCGTCAGCGGCAGCTGCGCCGGGCCGAGCGTGGCCGGGACGTCGAGCGCGTAGCGGATCACCTGCGCCTCGCGCGCCGCGAGCGTCTGCGTCGCGATCTGCGTGCGCATCTTCGCCATCTCGTGCTCCTCGAGCACCTCGCCGTGCTCGTCCACCACGAGCGTCCGCAGCACGTGCGCGTCCTCGTCCTTCGGATCTGCCGCGTGCGTCAGCCCCGACGCGGCGAGGCGCTTGCCGTCCGCCGTCGCCACCTCCACCTCGACCCAGGTGTCCTGGATGTCGAGCACCCCGCCGGGGAACCGGTGGCCGACGAGCAGGTTCCGCACCACGACGTCGAGCGCGAGCCGCTGGCCGGGCACCACCGGCGCCGTCTCCGCCGGCAGGAACCAGCGCGGTCCGTGCGTCTCGGGATCCGTGATCAGCGCCCCCGCGACGTCGATCGACGCCGCGCCCGCGAGCTTGGCCTGCGTGCGCGCCAGGTGCTCGGCGTCGCCGCGCATCGACGCCATCCACGTGTGCCCGCCCACGAACCGGTGCGACGCGAGCGTCCCCGCCTTCGCGCCGAGCTCCTCCTTCGAAGCCGGCTCGCGGTCCATGTGGCAATCGATGCACGTCTTCTTCTCGACCTTGTCCACGCGGGCGATGCCGTTGCCGGTCCACGCCGAGCTGCGCCACGCGCCGGGCTCGTCGAGGCCGGACAGGTGCACGGGCATCGCGTCGCCCATGTCGGGCGACAGGAACCCGCGGTGGCAGCCGACGCAGAGCTCGGTGCCGACTTTCTTCACGCTCGCCTGCGCCTTGTGCTTCGCGATCGACGCGGCGTCGCCGAGCACCGGCGCGTCCATCGGCGCGGCGGCCCAGACGTAGCTGCCGTTGCCGTCCTTCGTGACGCTCTCGATCCCGTGGCAGAGGCGGCACGTGACGCCGCTGTGCGCGCGCAGGTCCGCGGCGGGGACCGGCGCGTCGACCGTCATGAGGCCGTCCATCATGAGCGGCATGTCGTGACAGCCGCCGCAGTGCTGGCTCGCGTCCTTGCCGAGCTGCGTGCGCGCCAGCTCGACGTTGACGCGGTAGATCGGGTTGCCGAACGAGGCGAACGAGTGCGCGCTCGTGGACCATTGCTTCGCCGCGTCGGGGTGACACGTCGCGCAGCTGTCGACATCCGCGAGCGCCGCGCCTTCGGTCGTGTCCGTCATGGCGACCGCGCCCGTGCGATCGATCTGCACCAGGCTCGGCGCGTGCTCGCCCGGCACGCGCGGCAGGCGGGCCGCGATCGCGGCGAGGGCCGCGGTCTGCGTGGCCGGCGCCGGCCCGGTCGCGCCGGGCTCGCCGCCACACGCGGCGGCCACGACGACGAGCCCGACGAACCCGATGACAGCGACCGCGGCGCGCATGGTGTTATCGCTTCTTCCGCAGCACGGAGCCGACGCCGAGCAGCGCGAGCGCGCCGAACAGCCCGGCGCCGAACGAGAGCGCGCCCTTGGCTCCCTTGGGCGCGGCCGGGGTCGCGGCCGGCGGGATCTTGGGCGCCGGTGCGGGTGCGGGCGCCGGGCGCGTCTTCTTGAGCCCGATCTCCCACAAGTCCCGCCCGATGACGTCCGGCACGGAGACCTTGCCGCGCGGCGCGAACGCCACCTTGCTCGCGGCGATGACCTGCGTGTCGCCCCCATCCGGCGGCCCGCCCCACACGCCGCGCTGCGGGTTCTTGCACGCGATCTTGCCCGTCCACCAGTGGCGGATCGCGTAGCGCGCCTGGAAGTAGTTCTCCTCCGAGGGCGCCGCGCCGTACTCGATCCCCGTCTTCGTCCACACCTCGCGCCCGCCGGTGATCGGCTTGGCCTCGCGGAAGCGCAGGTCGTCCTTCATGTCCTTCGTGCCGTAGCGCGCGTGGAGGCGCGTCATGACGAACGTGCCCTGCGCGATCGCGCCGCCCACGATGTCGCCGCCGAGCGACATGAGATCGGCCTGGTTCACGTCGAGCTCGGGGCACGGATCGCAGTGGTACTGCGGCTTCGCGCTCCACGCGTATTCGGTGATGACCGCGCCCGGGTTCGCCTGCACGGTCTTGTCGAAGAGCGCCGTGTAGAACGAGCCGAAGCGCTGCCGGACGCTGTCCTTGACGTCGAAGTTCGTCGGGATGAGCGCGTTCTTGTAGTTCGCGACCTCGTACCGCTTGGCGGCCGAGAGGATGTTGATGACGAGATCCTGCGTGCCCGACGAGTTCGCCATGCCGAGGCGGATCGGGAGCTGGAAGTCCTCGCTGTCGTAGTGGAAGCGCAGCGGCGAGAGTGCGGCGTGGCCCTCCACGATTTGCACCTTCTTGGGATCGACCTTGGCGACGAAGAACTTCATCCCCGCCTCGACGTACGGCCGCAGCAGCGGCTCGGCGCCGGCCGGGATCTTGTAGTGGTTCGCGTGCAGCCAGTCCTCGAGGCCCGTCGCCTCGGTCGCCGACAGGATGACGATCTGGTACTCGGCGACATCGAACTGCGCCTCGACCTTCACCGTCGGAGC
Source organism: Deltaproteobacteria bacterium (assembly GCA_025353585.1). Classification (GTDB taxonomy): domain Bacteria; phylum Myxococcota_A; class Polyangia; order Haliangiales; family Haliangiaceae; genus JABFXX01. The sequence continues at coordinate 4,124 of JANXOM010000321.1, read as the reverse complement.
CGACTTCGAGGGGGCCGGCGAGGCCGGGGCGTACCCGCCGCTCGCCCCCTCCGCCATCCGGTACCGCATCGGCGGCCGCGGCTCGGGACACGGATCCTGCTCCCAGTACTCGACGAGCCGCGGCGAGCCGAGCGAGTCGACGTGGTCGAACACCGTCTTCGGCAGCGTCTTGACGTCGCCCTCGTGCAGCACGACCGGCACGGGGACGACCATCGCGAAGTCCTCGAGCGGCCCCTTGTAGTCGTTCTGCATCGCGAGCACGGTCCGCGTGCCCTCGCGCATGAGGACGACCTCGGTGGCGTCGTTGAACATCTTGCCGCCCGTGCCGCTCACGTAGAACCCGCAGAAGGCGTCCGCCGGGCGCGCGCCTCCGGCGAGCGCGGCGAGGACGAGGGCGGGGGCGAGCTTCGGCAGGAGGGAGCGCATGGCTACGTTCAACGTGCCGTCTTCGCACGCGGTCTACGGCGCCGCACCAGCGTCGCGGCGGCGGCGAGCCCGGCCGCCAAGCTGCCGGGATCGCTCGAATCGCAGCCGCAGCCGGTCTTCGCGGCGGGTGGCTTCGGGGCGTCCTTGTCGACGGGCGCGGTCGGGTCGCTGGGCTTCGTGGGCTTCGTGGGCTTCGTCGGCGTGGTCGGCGCGGCCGGCTTCGTCGAGTCGGCGGTCAGCGTCGCGCCGCGCGCCTCGGACTTGATCCCGATCTCCGGCAGGTCGCGGAGCACCACCTGCGGCAGCGCGATCTCGTTGCGCGGCTGGAACGCGAGGTTCGTCGCGGGCTGCGTCGGCGGCGCGGGCTGGTTGTCGAGCGGCCCGCCCCAGCGGTGGCGGGTCGGCTGCGCGCAGGTGATGGGGCCCGTCCACTCGTGGCGAATGGCGTAGCGGCCCTGAAAGTTGTTGATCGAGTCAGGCCGCGCGCCCTCCTCGAGCTTGCCCGTCGCGCCGTCCGTGACGAACTCACGCCCGCCGACGATCGGCGCCGCCTGCTTGAACACGAGGTCGTTCGTGATATCCGTGCCGTACCGCGCGTGGAGGCGCGTCAGCACGAGGTCCATCATGTCGGCGAGCGGCGCCGGCTTGCCCTTGCTGCCGCCGAGGACGTCCGCGCCGAGGGTCGCGAGCTCGTTCGCGGCGAGCATCGGCCCCGGGCACGGATCGCATCCGGTGGCCTGCCAGGCGTACTCGGTGATCACCGACCCAGGGTTCTGCGCGACGGTGCGGTCGAACAGCGCGGCGTAGAACGCGCCGAACTTGCCCTTCACGCGGTCGACGACGTCGATGTTCGTCGGGATCGTCGTGTTCTTGTAGTTCGCCACGTCGTAGCGCTGGTGCGGCGCGAAGATGCTGACGATGAGGTCCTGCGTGCCGGAGCTGTTCGCGAGGCCGAGGCGGATCGGCAGCGCGAAGTCATCGGCGTCGTAGTGGAAGCGCAGCGGCGAGAGCGCGGCGCGGCGCACGAGCCCGGGGGACGCCCCGGGCGAAGCACCGCCGGATGGCGGTGCGGGGACATCGACGAACTTCACCTTCTTCGGATCGACCTTCGCGACGAAGAACTTCATCCCGCTCTCGACGTACGGCCGCAGCAGGGGCTCGGCGTTCGCGGGGATGTTGTAGTGCTGGTCGTGGAGCCAGGCGTCGAGGCCGGTCGAGTCCTTCGCCGAGAGGATCAGGATCTGATACTCGCCGACGACAAACTGCGCCTCGATCGTGACGCCGCGGCGCGCGTCCTTGCCGCCCGCGTCGCTCTGCGCGGCCATCCCGACCGCCGCTGCGCTGGGAAACCGGTCGTACTTCACCACCGGCGCGCACGGGTCCTCCTCCCAGTACTCGACGAGGCGCGGCGCGCCCATCTGCTCGACGTGCGCGAAGACCTCGCGCGGCAGCGTCTTGACGTCGCCTTCGTGGAGCACGGTCGGCACGGGGATGACCATCGCGAAGCCCTGCGGCGGGCCCTTGTAGTCGTTCTGCATCGCGAGCACGGTCCGCGTGCCCTCGCGCATCATCACGACCTGCGTCGCGTCGTTGAACATGGCCTCGTTGCTGCCGGCGACGTAGAAGCCGCAGAACGCGTCGGAGCGAGCCGGCAGCGCGCAGAGCGCGCCGAAGAGAGCAGTGGCGAGAACGATGCGAGTCATGACGATCCCTTCTTGCGACGGAGGACGAGGACGGTGAGCCCGGCGAGCCCGAGGCCGCCGGTGGAGCTGGAATCGGAGGTCTCGCAGCCGCAGCCTTCCTTCGAGCGGAAGCCCGCGCCGCCGGGGAGCGGGACGCCCGGGTGCACGCCGAGCTCGGGCACGTCCTGCGCGACGACGTCGGGCAGCGCCATCTGGCCGCGCGGGGCGAACGCGAGGTTCAGGGCGGGCCGGGGGCCGGTCCCGTCGGCGAGCTGTTGCCGATCCGGCGGCCCGCCCCACCGGCCGCGGTGCGGCGCGGCGCACGTGATGGGGCCGGTCCAGGCGTGCCGGATCGCGTACCGCCCCTGGAAGTTGTTCTGCGCGTCGGGGTGCGCGCCGTGCTCGAGCTCGCCGCCGGGGCCGCGCTGCTCGCGACCGCCGACGATCGGCGGCGCGGCCTTGAACACGAGGTCGTTCGGCGCGCCGTCCTTGCCGTAGCGCGCGTGGAGGCGGGTGAGCGTGAAGTCGTAGAAGTTGTTGTTGCCGAGGACGTCCGCGCCGAGCGTGGCAAAGTCGTCGCCGTCGAGCGTGGGGCCCGGACACGGATCGCACGAGCTCGCGGCCCAGCTGTACTCGGTCACGATGGCGCCGGGGTTCTGCTGCACCGTGCGGTCGAACAGCGCCGCGTAGAACTCGCCGAAGCGCGTGCGGACGGCGTCCTTGACGTCGATGTTCGTCGGGATCGTGACGTTCTTGTAGTTCGCGAGCACGTAGCGCTGGTCCGGCGCGATGATGTTGACGACGAGGTCCTGCGTGCCGGCGCTGTTCGCGAGGCCGAGGCGGATCGGCAGCGCGAACTCCTCGGTGTCGTAGAAGAAGCGCAGCGGCGAGAGCTGGGCCTGGCCGTTGGCGAAGTGGACCTTCTTCGGATCGACCTTCGCGACGAAGAACTTCATGCCGCTGTCCACGTACGGGCGGAGCAGCGGCTCGGCGCCGGCGGGGATCTGGTAGTGCTGCTCGCGCAGAAATGCGTCGAGGCCGGTCGAGTCCTTCGCCGAGAGGATCAGGATCTGGTACTCGCCGACGGCGAACTTCGCCTCGATCGTGACGCCGTGGCCGCCGGCCGAGTCCGCCGAGGCTCCTTCGGGCGCCGGCGCGCTCGGCATCATCATCGGATAGGCGCGCTCGACCTCGTCCGCGGCGCACGGGTCGCGCTCCCAGTACTCGACCAGGCGCGGCGCGCCCATCGTGTCGACCTTGGCGAACACCTCCTTCGGCAGCGTCTTGACGTCGGCCTCGTGCAGGACCACAGGCACGGGCACGACCATCGCGAAGTCGGCGGGCGGCCCCTGGTAGTTGTTCTGCATCGACAGGACGGTGCGGGTGCCCTGGCGCATCAGCACGACCTGGGTCGCGTTGTTGAACATCTCGCCGCCGGCGCCGTTGATGTAGAAGCCGCAGAAGGCACCCGCCGTGGCGGGGACGAGCGTGCAGGCCGCGACGGCGGCGGCAAGTCCGAGCTTGATCCTCATCCTGATTCCCCTCTTCGAAGTTAACCGCGGCGGCGGCGACGCCGACCCGCGAGCAACGTGGCCCCGACGAGCAGGCCCCCCGCGAGCACATCACCATCGCCCGCGGTCGCGCACCCGCAGCCGGTCTTCGTCGCGGTGGGCGGGGCCGGCGGCGTGGGCGGGGTCGGCTTCGTGGCGTCGGACGCGGGCGGCGTCGAGGACGCGTCGAGCTGCGTCGGCGTGGAGGCAGCGGACAGGCTCGCGTGCACGTCGATCTCCGGCACGTCGCGCTTCACGACCTCGGGCAGCGCGATCTGGTTCCGCGGGGCGAACGCGAGATCTGTCGCGGGCTGCACGCCCAGCGGCTGGAAGCCGGGCTGCGCCGCGATCTCCTGCGGCGGGCCGCCCCAGATGTGGCGACGCGGGCTCGCGCAGGTGATGGGCCCCGTCCACTCGTGGCGGATCGCGTCGCGCGCCTGGAAGTTGTTGACGGAGTCGGGGGGGG
>JANXOM010000301.1 GCA_025353585.1 Deltaproteobacteria bacterium | reverse complement strand
CAGGGCGCGGCGCTCGCGCAGGCGGTGCTCGAGGCGCTCGCGGCGCGCGGCGTCACGGGCATCGTGACGACGCACTACGAGCGACTCAAGGCGCTGGCCGTCGCCGATTCGCGTTTTGGCAATGCCAGCGTCGGGTTCGACCTGCAGAAGCTCGAGCCGACCTTCAAGCTGCACCTCGGCGCGCCGGGGAGCTCCGGCGCACTCGCGGTGGCGACGCGCATGGGCATCCCCGCGGACGTGGTCGCGCAGGCCCGCGTGCTGCTCGGCGAGGTCGGCGCGCGCGTCGAGGATCTCCTCGCGAACGTGGCCGACCAGCGGCGGCGGATGGAGGAGGAGCGGGCAGCGCTGCTCGCCGAGCTCGAGGCGGCCGAGGCGGATCGCGCGGCGGGCCGGGCGGAGCGGGATCGCGAGCGGGCGCGCTCGGACAAGGCGCAGCGCGCGGCTCACGCCGAGGCGTTGACGGCGCTCAAGCAGGCGCGGCGCGACATCGACGAGGTCCGCCGCGTCGTGCGAGCGAAGCTCGCAGCGGAGACGGCGACGGCCGAGGACGTCAAGGAGGCGACGCGGCGCTTGGCGCCGCCGGGCGCGCAGGTCGCGAGGCACGAGCCGCGGCGGCAAAGCCTGCCGGGCACGCCGGCGCGCCCGGACCAGCTCGTACCCGGCGCAGCGGTGATCGTGCCGCGACTCGGGCGCGCGCAGATCGCGGCCACGCCGGTGGATGGTCGCGTGGAGGTGCGCCTCGGGGCGCTGCGCGCGACGGTGCCGGTCGGCGAGGTGCTGATGGACAGCCACCGCGCCGCGCGGAAGGCCGAGGCAGACGCGAAGGCGGCGGCGGCCGCCGCGGCCGAGGGCAAGCCGGACAAGGACGCGTTCGGCGCACCGCCGGTGGTGCTCGTCGATGGCGCGGGCGTCGGCGGGAAGTCCGGCGCGCGGACGCAGGAGACGACGCTCGATGTCCGCGGCTCGCGCGCCGACGAGGCCATCGCGCTGGTCGAGCGCTTCGTCGACGAGAGCATGCTCGCCGGCCGCGACGCGGTGTTCATCGTCCATGGGCACGGCACGGGCGCGCTGCGCACCGCCGTCCGTGGCCACCTCGGTAAGCACGCGGCGATCGCCACCACGCGCGCCGGCGGCGACGGCGTGACGGTCGCGGTCCTGCGCGGCTAGGCGCTCGAACGTTCTACGGCGTCAGCGCGCTGGACTCGGTGCCCTTTGCATCGAGGATCGTGATGACCACGTGCTTCGTCGGCACGTTGCCGCCGCTCGTGTCACATGTGAACGAGCTGCCGACCGGGATCGCCGCGACCCGATCCGCGCACGTCACGTGGATCCCGCCGCCGAGCTTGGCCTCCACGCCGGCCCCCATGAGCTTCTCGTGAACGATCACACCGCGCACATCCCACTTCACGTGGCCAGAGTCGTCCAGGACGCCCACATCTATCGGCAGGACGTCCGTCGTCGCGAGGGTCGCCGTGCACGAGAACGTCGCGCCGGCTTTCGAGTGCTGGTCCGGCGGGCACACGACGCTTGTCACGACGAGGCCGCGGTCCTCGAGCCCGTACTGGATTGATTTCTGAGCGACGTCGGGCGAGATCGCCGTCGTGGCATCGCACGCGGACAGCAGGAGCGTCATCGACAGAGCGTGCAGGCGCATGCTGCGTACCTTACTTCATCGCACCGTGAGAGCCCTCCCACGCGAAACCATGCGATCGCCGCGCTGACAAGCGATTTATCTCTGGCACCGATGGCCGATGTTCCAGTACGGTGGATCTGATGTACCTAGTGCGACGTAGTCGTGAGCGTCCCGGAGAGCGGGGCAACGCGATGGTCCTCGCGATGATCGTCCTCGTGGCGCTCGCGACGCTGTCCGGCCTGACCGTCGTCAGTGTCCAGGGCGGCATCGCCACCACGTCCAACGAGCGCTTCCACACCCTCGCCGTGTACGCGGCCGAGAGCGGCGGCGCGGCCGCGATGGACTACCTGCGTGCGAATGTCGGCAACGGCGGCGCGGGCTGGAGCACGTACGTCGCCGCCAACGGCGCCGCCACCCCGCTCGCCGCGATCGGGAACAACGTGGCGCCCGGCGTGACCGGCAACCCGCTCGATCTCGACGTGCGCAGCTCCTACACCGTCGAGGTCTACAACAACCGCAGCGACCCCGGGTACGCCGCCGGAAACGACCTCGACAACCGCGTCGTCGTGCGCTCCACCGGGCATGGTCCGAACGGCGCCGTCGCGATCATCGAGTGGGACCTGCAAGCCGGCACGCAATCCACGGCGCGGCCGTGTCCGGGTTACGGACAAAAGGGATTGTCGGAGGATGGAGCGGGGCGGAACGACTGTCTGGGAACGATCAATACGTCGAGCACCGCGACGTTCACGCCTACACCTTGAGGTCCACCATGGCAGTACGTCGATTCTTCTTACTCGCGCCGGCGCTCGTCGCCATCGCGACGCTGGTCCTCGTGGTCGATCCGACGGCACCCGGGGCCATCGCGACCGCCCTCGGCGCCGGTAGCGACCTCACGTGCTCGCAGACGGCCGCCGACACGAGCTTCTCGAGCTCCGCGTTCGGCTCGGACTGCGCGGGGAGCGCGACATCCTGCGTGTCGCGCTCCGGCGTCGTGTACTCGAGCGCGACGGGCCAGCTGACGCTGCCCGGCGCCGCCGGTAACTTCCAGACCCCCCCGACGACGCCGTTCCCGCAGAACGTGTTCTTCGCTGCGCCCGGCGACTTCGACCACGACGGCTGGGACGACTTCGTGGCCGCCGATAGCCACGACATGATCTACATGATGCGGAACCAGACGATCACCTGCGGCACCACCGTGTGCAGCGGCACGGTCGCCACCGCCCCGACGGTCCAGACGATCCCCGCGTCGTTCTGGAACACGGTCACCAACGTCCGCCCGGCTGCGTTCCGCTCGCCCCCGACGCCGCTCAAGGCCGCGGGCGGCAGCCCGAGCAGCACGCTCGCCGCGCCGATGGCGTCCGGCGACTTCGACGGTGACGGCTGGGTCGACTTCGCCGAGATCTCGATGGACTACACGACCGGCGTCTTCTACTGGCCGACCGCCGCCCGCCTCTTCCTCAACACGAAGAACTGCCACGACGCGACCTACCGCCCGTGCGGGATCGGCGAGCTCTGCGGCGCGCAGCCGGCCAACGGCGCGTGCAGCGGCGGCACCGTGTCCAGCAACGGCGCCGCGTACGCCGAGTCGAACCTGTCTTGCACCAACACCGCCTCGTGCGGCACGTACTCGGCCACGTTCGCCACGTACGACCTGCGCACCGGCGCCGCGACCACCACGATCGGCACCACGACCACCACCGCCTCGACGTCCTTCCCTGGCGACTTCGGCCCGATGGACCACGCGGTGCAGAACATCCAGGCCCTCGACTGGGACGGCGACGGTGACATCGACATCCTGTTCGGTCACAGCGCCGGCACCTGCCCGGCCGGCACGCTGTGCACGCAGGCGGGCCGCGTGTTCTACGCCGGCATCGACGTGTGGCTCAACGACTGCCGCCAATCCGCGCAGTGGAACGGCACGGGGTGTCCGGGCCACATCCCGACGTTCAGCCATTCGACGGGCGGCACGTGCAACGGCGCGAGCTGCAACAACACCGACGTGCTCATGCCGAGCACGGCGAACAACACCACCACGATCGCGCCGAACACGAACCTCGGCATCGAGGGCGTCAACGTCCCCACGTTCGCCTTCGCGGACATCGACAACGACGGCGACCTCGACCTCGTCCTCGGCGCCTCGGGCTGTTGCGCGACGTCGACGAACGCCGCCAACCGCCTTCGCGTCTTTCGCGGCACGACGAACAGCCCGTACAGCCAGAAGCTCGACACGGCGAACCCGATCATCCTGTCGACGCCGAACGGCACCTACCCCGGCTTCGAGGGCAGCTTGACCGCTGTCTTCGCCTACGACTTCTCCGGCGACGGCTTCCCCGACATCGTGACCGGCAGCGATAACTTCGCGTACGGCACGAACCTCGGCGCGCGCACGCGCTACTGGAAGAACACCGGCAACTCGTCCGCGCCGTTCGGCACGGCGTGGCCCGCGTGCTCGACAGGCCCGGCCACCTGCGCGGGCTGCTCGGCGACCTGCAATCCCAACCCGACCGCCCACCTCTCGGAGTACGGCGTGCCGGGCACCGACTTCGACATGGGCCTCATCCTCGACTACGACCACGATCCGTACTTCACGAAGGACATCGTCTACACGGACGGTAACTCGTCGAACCAGTTCTATCTGTTCCCGAACCGCACCACCCCTGCGACCTTCGCGGCGTGCGGCACGGTCGCCTCCGGCACGCTCCCGGTCCCGCCGGGCGAGCTGGTGGTCGACGGCGCATGCGTGACGCCGAGCTCGGTGACCCCGACCAACACGTCGCTCGTCTACGCGATGTCCAACGACGGCGGCTCGACCTGGAACACGGCGTGTACCCAGACACCGAGCGGGTTTTCCCCGGCGCTCGTCGGCGGCCAGTGCTGCGTGACGTTCGCGACCGCGACCCAGGCCGCCGTGAAGTGGCAGGCGACGATGGACTCGAACACCACGGACGGCGCCGGCGTCTGCACCGCCGTCGGCACGGCCGCCCCGACGATCTCGTCGGTCGTGGCGAACTTCACCTACACGCCGTCCTCGCAGCACTACCGCGCGGGCGTCATCGTCGCCGATGGCGTCTCGTACGTCGGTTCGTTCGTCGAGCCCGGCGATCGCGGTCACCTCTACGCGAACAACGCCGCGCTGTCGTCGACGTACTGGGACTTCGCGAAGGTGCTCGACGGCACCGACGCGGCCCACGTCCAGGGTGCGCGTCACGTCTACACGTCGACCTCGACGGTCGCGGGTGGGACGCAGGTCGGCTTCGACACGGCGATCTCGCCCAGCATCATCGGCGCCCCGGACACGAGCACGCGCACGACCGTCATCAACTGGGTGCTGAGCGCGCGCTTCGGCGTGACCGGCACGCTGACCAAGCTCGGCGCCATCGTCTCGTCGACGCCCGCGATCCTCGCCGCGCCGTATCGCCCCAACTACTACTCGTACGCCAACGCGGCGGACCGCTCGCTGATGGACACCTTCGCGAGCGCGAACGCCTCCCGCGTGCCCCTCGTGCTGTTCGGCGCGAAGGACGGGCTCATCCACGCGATGTACTCGATCACGAAGTCCTTCAGCGACTCCCGCAACGGCACCGAGGCGTGGGCCTACGTCCCGCCGATCACCGCCTCGACCATGTACGCCGACTGGAACGCGACGCAGCTCTCCGGCGCGCTCACCGTCTCGTCGTACCCCGACGGCTCGCCGACGCTCCTCGACTACAAGAAGACGAGCGGCCAGATGGCGACCGCCGCGATCGTCGCGTCCGGCCTCGGCGGCTCGTCGCTGACCGCGCTCGACGTGACCAACACGATCGTCGGGTCCACCGTCGTCGGCCCGACCCCGCTGTGGTCGGCAATCCCGGGTAACGCGGACGCCGGCAAGGCGCAGGCGAAGGCGGCCGTGGCGCGCACGCTGATCGGCGGCGTCGAGACCACGGTCGTCGTCGCGGCGACCGGGCAGTGGAGCTCGACCGACACGAACAAGGGTCGCACCGTCGCGGGCTACAACCTCGAGACCGGCGCGCTCCTGTGGCAGTTCGAGACGAAGTGCCCGGTGACGAGCGACGTCACCGTCTTCGAGACCGATGACAGCACCGAGCCGGGCTCTCCGACGCTCGATGGCTACATCGACCGCGCCGTGTTCGCCGACTACTGCGGCTACGTCTACAAGATCAACCCGGGGCAGAACCTCGCGGGCGGCTACATGAGCAACATCGGCTACGGCGCGTATCCGATCGGGCTCAGCAACGGCGCCGCGCGGTTCGCGCTGTTCTCGACGCAGCTCTCCGTCGCGGCGCTCGGGGCTCAGCGCCCCATCGCCGGCACGATCGGCGCGCGCACCGATGGCACCACCGACCTGGTGCTGTTCTTCGGCACGGGTGGCCTGCCGACGTACGACGGCTCGCAGCCGAACGCGTTCTACGCGGTCTACGCCAAGAACGGCCTCGTGCGCAGCAAGCTGGCCGGCCTCTGCGCCAGCGGCAAGTGCGAGAAGTTCTATGGCGGCGTCGTCGTCACGCCGAGCAACGTCATCATCGAGCGCACGGTCGACGCCACGATCGGCTCTGGCACCTGCGACTTCGGCTCGACGCACGTGCAGTCGCTCGGCCTCGACGCCGGTAGCGGCGCCAACTTCACGTCGGTGTTCGACGTGTCCAATGTCGGTGGCAGTGCGCTGACCGCCGTCGCCGGTCCGCTCTACGGCGACGCCGGTGCGCTCTATTTCGCGACCGTCTCTGGAACCGTTGCCCGGGTGGGCGATGCACGTGATGCGAGCGCCGGATCGGCTCCCGCGAACAACGGCGGCATGGCCGCCGGGGATGGCACGACCGTGAGCACCAGCGCCCCGTTCACCCTCGTCAGCTGGCGGAACGTCCTGTGAGGCGCCCCGGCCGCCCCGGCGAGCGTGGCTTCACCCTGATGGAGCTCCTCATCACGCTCGGCGTGACGACGGTTGGCCTCATCGGCCTCCTCTCGCTGCACCTGAGCGTCGTGCGCGGCAACGACGGCGCGAGCCGGAGCGCCGAGGGCTCGGTCATCGCGACGCAGGAGCTCGAGTCGCTGCGCGCGCAGCGGATTCCCGACATGATGATGACGGTCGCCGGCAACGCCACCGCCCTGCCGCCGCAGACGCTCTCGACCCTCGGCACCGTCAGCGGCCGCAGCGGCATGACGTATCGCCGCCTGGTGAAGGTCACCGCGCCGACCAGCTCGCCGAACCTGTGGCTCCTGCGCGTCGAGGTCAGCTGGACCGAGGACGGCGCGGCGCCGGGCGCGGGTAGCGGCGCGTACGACCACACGCTCGCCGTCGAGGTGCTGCGCACGATCCAGGAGGCGCTGTGAGCGCGTACGCGCGGCACGGCCAGCGTGGCTTCACGCTCGTCGAGATGATGATCGCGATGCTGATCAGCACGCTCCTCGTGGGCATGATCCTCGCGATCTTTGGCCGCATCTCGCTCGCGTATCGCGGGCAGCAGCAGATCTCGTCACTGCAGCAGGTGCTCGCCTCGGCGCGCGTGGCCCTCGACGTCGACGCCAAGCAGTCCGGCCTCGCGATGTCATCCGGCTTCAAGATCGCGTTCGACGGCGCCACCACGCACGGCGTGCTGCACTCGCCGGTCGTCGTCACCAACTCCAGCACCGGTCCCGACCAGGTCGCGTTCTTCTACGCCGACCCCACGTCCCAGGCCGCCGTCACGACGAGCCTGTGGCCCGCCAGCATCACCTTCGATGACGCGAGCGGCTTCAAGGTCAACGACCTCGTCGTGCTCTCGACGCCGGACACCTCGACCTCGAACGTCCTCGCGCCCGGCGTCGACGCGAACGTCACGACGTTCGACGCGTGCGTCGTGCAGATCAGCTCCATCAGCGGCAGTACGGTCGCGTTCGCGCAGACAGGCTCGTGGGGCCTGCCGCTGAACACGCACTGCGACGGCGGCTCCGCGTTCAGTCCCCGGCCGAACACCGGCGCGAACGGCACGATGATGTACAAGCTCGTCGCCCACGCCTATCGCATCAACACGACGACGGCCACGCCGGCCGATGGCCAGCTCGAGATGTCCCCGACGGGCAACCTCATCCCCGCGCTCAACGACTGGACCGTGCTCGGCTTCGGCTTCACCGACCTGCAGGTCGCGACGGACTTCTTCGACAACGACCTCGTCGACACCGCAGATCCCGACGCGGACCCGAAGCGCGACTGGTGGTCGAACGGGCAGCAGGACGTCTACACCAAGGGCTTCTTCAAGGACACCGCCGGCGGCATCGTGGTCCCGCCGATCCAGATGTCGATGAGCCTTGTCGTGCGCACGGACCACGACGTCGAGGGCGTGGCCACGGCGGCGACGCCGGTGCTGGAGGACATCGCGAACATCCCGAACAACACCATCGGCGATCGCGGCTCGTTCATCTTGCCGGCGACCGTCGGCGCGAACTGCAACGCGGCGTGCGTGGCGGCGAACTCGGGGAGCCGGATCTACCGCTATTCGACGTTCACCAGCGACCTGCGGAACATGGGAGTCGGCCGATGAGGACCGCGCGGCGCACGCAGAGTGGCTTCACGCTGACGGAGGTCATGGTCGTGGTCGCGGTGATCGGGATCGCCACGACGCTCGGCATCGTCTACGTCCACCCCCAGGCGAAGACGCTCGACATCGCGAACCGCGTCGGCGACGTGGTGCACGAGACGAGCCGCAACGCGGTCGCCCTCGGCGCCGTGCGGCCCGACGTGGTGACGGCGCTGATCGCGGCCGGGAACGCACCGAGCGTGGCGCGCGCGCGAACGCGGCTGTCCGCGAGCGGAGCCTCGGGCGCCGTCATCACGTTCAAGATCGAGAAGCTCGTCGAGGACCCGCTGCCGGCGACGACCGCGCAGTGGATCCAGATCCAGACGTACACGACGGACGCGACCATCGCGGGCATCTCGTGGGCCACCGGCACCGGCTCGAACGCGACGCTCGCGGCCGGCCTGTCGACGAGCTGGAGCGCCTTCCACGCTTACTGCGCGCCCGATGGCTCCTGCCAGCCGGTGACGCTGTTCTTTCAGAATTTGCGGGATCAGAGCGTCAGCGCGAACTATCGGGCGCGCCTGTCGATCCTCCCCCTCGGCGGCGCGATCTACACCCGCGCGGATTGGAACTAGCCATGCGCAGGCGCCCGTCAGAAGCAGGCTTCACGCTGATCGAGATGATGGTCACGGTGGCCATCATCGCGATCCTCGCCGCCATCGCGATCCCGTTGTTCTCGCGCGAGACGCGCAAGAGCAAGGCGGCGTCCGAGGTGCCGCCGATCTTCAACGACCTGCGCACGCGCATCGAGCAATACAACCAGGAGAACGGGGCCTACCCCGCGTCGATCGGCGAGAGCACGATGTGGCCGAGCACGGCGCCATCGACGACGACCCGCAGCATCATCACGTCGATGCCGGCGGCGTGGACCGCCATCAAGGTGCGGATCACCGGCAACGACATGGTGCTCTGCAGCTACACGTGGGTCAGCGGGCTCGCGAACGCGGCGCCCGCCGGCGGCGTGGCGACGACGAGCTTCGCGTTCGCGACGCCATCGACGAACTGGTACTACCTGCTCGCGCGTTGCAACATGGACGGCAACGCCGCCGTCGACGAGTACTTCTTCACGAGCAGCACGGACCCGACGATCAAGAAGATCAACGAGGGGAATTAACTTCCTGCCGGTCTCGGCCAGGTCCGGGTCCGGCTATTCCGACTTCACCGTCAGCACCAGCGAGCCCGTGTCCTCGAGGATGTTCTCGCTCATCGCGCCCTTGGGCGGCGTGATGCGCAGGTGGGCCCGCGAGTCCACGGCGAGCGTGCCGGTGCCGAGCGGCTGCGTCGGGACCACGGTCAGGTCGCCCTCGAGCGTGCGCACGATCGCCACGACCTCGGTCGTCGTCCCGGGGGGGAAGCGCGGGTCGGTGACCGTCTGGTCCTCGGCGTCGCGGCGCACCACGGCGTGGATCGTCCAGGCCTTTGGCGTGCGCGCGGTCAGCGTGTACGTGCCGGTCTGCTTCATCACCGCCAGGCCCTGGCGCAGCGCCGTCATCACGCGCCAGCTCGCGCCGACCCCGACCGGCTCGGCGGGCAGCGGCACGAGCGTGCCGAGCCAGCGCTGCGTGGCGTCCTCGCGCGCGCTGGGCTCTTGCGTGCGGTTCGGGTCGTCCTGGAAGTCGAGCGTGCCGAGGCGGCCGCGGTCGTCGACCGTCACCGCGAGCCGCCGGTTCGCGAGGTTCTTCGTCCAGGTCGCGGCGTGGGCCGCGGCCTCCGGCGTCTTCGTGCCGAGGATCTCGATCGGCAGCGCGCGCACCGCGAGGAAGCCCGCCTTGTCGCCGGGCGCGATCGCGAAGCCATTCCGCAGCGGCACCTGCTCGATCGGCGTGGTCCACGCGCCGTCCTGCAGCGCCCGCGACTTCATGCGTGTCTCGAGCAGATAGTCGACGGGGCCGGGCGCGAGCGCGTACCGGAGCGGGGCGAGCGCTCCGCTCCCCGCGGACACCAGCTCGAAGCCGAGCGCCTTGGGCAGCGGCACCTCGGGCTCGGCCATGCGGACGGGCGCCGCGCTGCCCATCTTCGTGACGTCGATGGTGGCGGGGAGCGGTGCGATCGCGCTGCCGCTGCCGCTCGCGGAGCCTGGCGCGGGCGTCCCGCTGCCGCCGCCGCCACCGCAGGCCACGCCGGCGAGCCCCAGCGCGGTCACTCCGAGCCCGTGCACTCGTCTGTTCACGACGAAAGCCTACCTGATCACGGCGCCACGACCGAGAAGACGACCTGATAGTAGGTCTCCTTCTCCTTCACGGGCGGCAGCGGCAGCTTGTCCGCGAGCGGCTCGAGGCAGCGGATGGCCGCGTCGAGGGCCGTCGGGGTCTCGCCGACCTTCGCGTCGAGGTCGAGGAGCGGCGTCGACTGCACGCCCGGCGGCGGGGCGTGAAAGCGGACCGGCGGCGCCGTGTCCTTGGGGCCGCTCCGCGTGATGCGGACCTCGATCATCGTCGCGGGCAGCTTTGCGAGGCACGCGCGCAGCCGCGGCATCCCCGCGCGCACGACCTTTGTCGCCGCGTCCTGATCGAGCACGGCGTTCCCCGACGCGCGCAGCACGGCCTGCGGCAGCGGGACGGCCGCCATCTCCCGCACGTGCTCCTCGACGCGGCGCCGCCACGGGCTGGCCGGCGCCAGCGCCAGGAACCGGCGGAAGTAGAGCAGGGCGGCCTCGACGCTCGGCTGCTCCGCGTACTGGTTCGCGATGCCGAACATGAGCTCGTGCTCCCCGGCGCCGAGCAGCGGCAACCCGCCGCTATCGATCAGGCTCTTCGAGCGATCGTTGTTCATCGCGAGGCGCACGTCCTCCTCGGCCTTGCTCGGCTGGCGCGCGCGGTCGTACGCGCCGGCGCGCTGCCAGTACGTGAGCGCGCTGATCGCGACGTTCAGGGCCATCGCCTCGCTGACGGCCGTGTCGTACGCGGCGATCGCCTCGTCGAGCTTGCCCATCGCCACGCGCACCTCGCCGAGCCGCGTCCACAGCTCGAGCACGTCGCGATCCCGCGGCGCGAGGGCGACCGCCTCGGTCAGCGTGGCCTCTGCCTCGCCGAGCCGGCCCGCGCGCGCCTGGCACACGCCGAGCAGCCGGCGCAGATCCTTCGGGAGCTTGCCGTCATCGCGCGTGCGGGTGATGGCGGCGGCGAGATCGTCGGCGCATTTCGGCCAGTCGGCGAGCCCGAGGTACGCGCGGCCGCGGAGCTCGTACGCATCCGGCGCGGCGGGCAGGAGCTCGATCGCGTGGTCGCCGAGGTGCGCGGCGGCGGCGTACGCGTCCTGCGTGCGCTGCTCGAGCTTGCGACGCCCCTCGTCGAGCGCGGCCGCGTACGGGGCCTTCGCCGGGTGCGTGGCGGACTCCCAGAGGCCCGACCTGTCCTCCGCGTCGCGGTCGGCGTCGACGGGTGGCTTCGGATAGCGCGCCGGCGGCTGGGCCGCCGCGGGGGCCGCGGCGAAGAGCGCGAGCAGGGCGGCGTGGCGCATCACTCGTCGAAGTCGCTCGGCACGGGGCGCACGATCTGCGGATGCAGCTTGAGCTGCGCCGTCAACGCGGCGATGTGAGCGCGGGCGCGCGGCTGATATTGCGGGTGCGCGCCGGACGCGAGGTAGGCCTGCCACCGGCGGATCGCCTCGAGCGGCTGGTCGTATGTCTCGTACACCAGCGCGTAGTAATACTCGCCCTCGCCGTCGGGGACGAAGAATGTCTCGCCGCCCTTCACTTGCTCGTGGAACGTCTTGAACCCGGCGGGGCCGAGCTGCCGGATGAGGGCCTCGGCCTCCGCGCTTTCGTCGTCGCGATCGAGCGCGACGGCGAGGCCATACGCGGTCGAGACGTCGGTCCGGTAGTCCATCGCGAGCCGATACATCGTGATCGCCTCGTCGAGCTTGCCGAGCATCATATCCGTCTCGGCGAGGTTGTTAGCCTCGACGCCGAGGTTCCGGTTGCCGTCGCTATGCTCGATGATCCACTGGTAGTCCGCGGCCGCCGCCACGAGATCGGCGTGGGTCGCGAGCTTCGTGTGGAGGATGGCGCGCTCGAAGCGCTCGCAGCGCGAGACGCAGCTCGCGATCCGCGGATCGAGCGGGCTCCGTTGCTCGAGCGCGTCGAGGGCCGCGATCATCTGGCGCGCGCGCGCCGGCGAGAACACGTCACAGAACGGCGACGGCTCGATCGTGAGCTGGGCGAGGAGCTGGGGCGTCAGGGACTTGTCGCAGAGCTCGAAGAAGAAGGAATCGATGACCTTGGCGATGCGCGCGTAGGGCTCGCCCGCCGCCGGCTTCGCCTTCGCCGCGACCTCGTAGGCGGCGATCGCCTTGTCGATCGCCGCGAGCCGCACGTGGGCGCGCATGCTGCGCTGCGCCGCCTGGCCGGCCGCGTCGTCGCCGCGCTCCAGAGCGCGCGTGTAGAACTCGTCGGCATCGGCGCCGGCCTGGCCCGCCGTCGCGTCCGTCCAGACGTTCGCGCGCGCGTCCGCGGCCCCGAGCACCAGCAGCGCGAGGATCACCGCGCGGATCACGGGCGCCTCCGGTGATGCGGGCGTCCGGACGGCGGATACGGATACGGCGTCATCCCGCCGCCGTTCGCCGGCGGCCGCGGGAGCCCCACCGCGCTCCCGGCCTCCGCGCGCGGGTGCCGCCGCTCCTCGTCGAGCGCGGCCACGTGCTGCAGCGCGCGCCCGCGAAACGCGCCGCCGCTCGCCGCATACAGCGCCCACTCCGTCCGCGCCTCGGCGTACGCGCCGAGCGTCTCGTAGAGGAGCCCGTTGTAGTAGTGCTCGTCCTCGGGCGGCGTGAACCGCAGCGACGCGAACCAGTTCTGCATCTGGTTCCCGAAGCTCTGGTCCTGCAGCACGCCCTGCAGCTTGTCGAGGATCGCGAAGGCCGCGCCGCGCTGGTCGTCGCGGTCGTACTGCACGGCGAGCGCGAACGCGATGCCCCACTGCTCCGCGCTGTAGTCGAACGCGCCGGGCATCGCGCCCGCGAGCACCTCGATCGCATCGCCCATCTGGCCGCGCAGCGCGAGCGCGGTCGACAGATCCACGAGGACCTGGCCGCTCTCGGCCGTGACCGCCGGGCCCTGCGCGAGCCGCAGGTATCGGACCGCCGCGTCCAGATCGCCGAGGCGCAGATAGATCGAGCCGAGGTGGCCCGTCACCCCCGGCCCCGCCTTGTCCGGCCCCGTGAGGTCGAGGCACGCCTGCAGCGCCTCGAGGGCCTGCCGCGTGTTGCCGAGCTCGTCGGCGACGCGCCCGAGCTGCTGCAGCACGAGCAGGTTCTCCGGCGCGAGCTTGCGCGCGCGCTTCAAGCTGACGAGCGCGGCTTGCAAGACGCGCGTGCGCTGCTCGGCGCCGAGCTGGTCGTCGGTTTGAAAGCCGGCGTCGAGCGGCGCGAGCACGAGCTGGAGCACCTGTGCGGTGATGAGGTTCACCTCGACGGCGTGCGGCTCGACCATCTCGCGCCAGAGGTTGTCCTCCACCGCCGCGGGCTCGGTCTCGCTGTCCACGCGGACCATGCGCGCGTCGGCCGCCGGCGTGGCCGCGAAGACCACGGCCGCGAGCGCGAAGGCAGGGCGACGACGCACGGCCCTCATTGTGACACAGCCGTCTCCTAAACCTCAGCGGGTACCCGAGCCCCGATGTCGGTGGGGAAGCCCCGCTCGGGATCGCGGTCGACTCGAGCAATCTTGCCCACTTGAGTGGGCAACCGGCTGGCCCATCGCTTGCTTTATGTCCTCTCGTGGAACGAGGCGTCATGTCTACCGCGCACGAGCTGTTCGATGCGCGGCACTACCCGAGCGTCGTGGCCGTGGTGTCGTCGGCGCTGGAGCGCGAGCCCGAGCACGTGCCGCTGCTGCTGCTCCGTGCCCGCGCGTACATCGCGCTGCGTCGCGATCTCGAGGCGCAGGCCGACCTGCGTGACATCATCCGCGTCGACCCGCAGTGCAGCGCGGCGTTCCGTCTGCTCGGCACGCTCGCGGCGCGGCGCGACGAGCACGACTCCGCGGCGATCTTCTTCCGCGAGGCGCTCCGCCTCGATCCGCAGGACCGCGAGGCGGCCGAGTGGCTCGCGATCGTCGACCAGCCGCGCCCGGTCCGCCCGCGCGCCAGCTCCCCCCGCACCACCCTGCCGCTGCGTGCGCCGAGCGAGCCGCGGCCCGAGTCCGCACCGGCGCCGCGCTTCGCCCGCGGGACGGTCACGCCCCGCGAGTCGCCGCTCCGCGTGGCGCGTGGCTCCGAGCCCGCGGACGCGCCGGTGTGGAAGACGCCCGCGCCGCGGCCGCCGGCGGACACCGCCGAGCAGCTCGCCGGCCTGCAGAGCACGATCACGGGCCAGATGCCGGCGCGTCGCCCGTCGAGCCCGCCGCCGCGCCCGCTCCAGCGCGGGTCGACGCCCGAGCTCCCCGGCTTCGGCGAATACCTGGTGGCGTCCGGCATCCTGACGCGCGAGCGGCTGCGCGCCGCCCAGGCGTATCAACGCTCGATGAAGGTGCACCTGTCCACCGCGATCGTGACGCTCGGCCTCGCCACGCCGCAGCGCATCGAGTGGGCGGCCGTCTCGCACCAGTCGCAACTGGCGGGGTTATAAAACCGGCCACTGCGCGCCGGCGCACACCTCGTCCGTGCCATCGTTCGAAACGATGAGCGCCCATGGTGACGGTGCAGAGCGGCAGCGTCTCGACGAGGATTCCCGTCGCGTCCTCAACTGGCGGCGTTGGGGGCCGTACCTGGCGGATCGTCAGTGGGGCACCGTCCGCGAGGACTACTCGCCCACGGGCGAGTGCTGGTCCTACCTGTCGCACGACGATGCTCGCAAGCGCGCGTATCGCTGGGGCGAGGACGGGCTCCTCGGCATCTGCGATCGCGAGTGCCGCGTCTGCGTGGCGCCCGCGGTGTGGAACGGCAAGGATCCGATCCTCAAGGAGCGCCTGTTCGGCCTCACCGGGCCCGAGGGCAACCACGGCGAGGACTGCAAGGAGCTGTACTACCACCTCGACGCGACGCCCTCGTCGTCGTACCTGAAGGCGCTCTACAAGTATCCGCAGGTCGCGTATCCGTACCAGCAGCTCGTCGACGGCGGGCGCTCGCGCGGGCGGCTCGATCGGGAGCTCGAGATCGAGGACACCGGCGTCTTCGAGCCGGGCTACTGGGACGTGCAGGTCGAGTACGCGAAGGGCGCGCCCGACGACGTGCTCGCGCGCTTCACGGTCACGAACCACAGCGCGGCGCACCAGACGATCCACCTGCTCGTGCAGGTGTGGATGCGCAACACGTGGAGCTGGGGCCGCCACGGCGAGGGCTACGATCCGAAGGGCACGATCGAGCGCGTGGCTGACCTGGACGCGCTCATCTCGCAGCCGACGCTCGGCCGCTTTCACTTCGCGTGCGATGGCACCGGCGAGCTGTTGTTCACGGACAACGAGACGAACAGCGAGGCCCTGTTCAAGTCCAAGAGCGCGAGCCTCTACACGAAGGATGCCTTTCATCGCCGCATCGTCGACGGCGACGTGGACGCGGTGAACCACGCCGGCGTCGGCACGAAGGTCGCGGCCTGGTACGTTATCGACGTGCCGCCGGGCGGCTCGCACACGGTGCGCGCGCGGTTGTCGGCCGAGGCGATGAGCATCGAGCGCCCGTTCGACGACTTCGACGCGATCTTCGATCGCCGGCTCGTCGAGGCGGACGAGTACCACGCGCAGTGCCGGCACGCGCCGATGACCGGCGAGGAGCGCCGCGTTGTCCGACAAGCGGACGCCGGCCTCGTGTGGTCGCGGAAGTTCTATCACTACATCGTCGAGCACTGGATGGAGGGCGATCCGTCGCAGCCGCCGCCGCCGCCCGGTCGGCGCAAGGGCCGCAACCAGGGCTGGGACAACCTGTGGGCGCGGGACGTCATCTCCATGCCGGATGGCTGGGAGTACCCGTGGTTCGCGGCGTGGGACCTCGCGTTCCACTGCGTCGCGATGGCGCGCTTCGACCCGGACTTCGCGAAGCACCAGCTGCTGCTCTTGTGTCGCGAGTGGTACATGCACCCGAACGGGCAGCTGCCGGCGTACGAGTTCGCGTTCGGCGACGTCAACCCGCCCGTGCACGCGTGGGCGGTGTGGCGCGTCTACCAGCTCGCCGGCGAGGGCGGCCACGGACACGACCGCGTGTTCCTCGAGCGCGCGTTCGACAAGCTGCTCGTGAACTTCACGTGGTGGGTCAACCGCGAGGATCCGACGGGGCAGAACCTGTTCACGGGCGGGTTCCTCGGGCTCGACAACGTCGGCGTGTTCGATCGCAGCCAGCCGATGCCCGGCGGCGGCGAGCTCATCCAGGCCGACGCCACCGCGTGGATGGCGTTCTACTGCACGACGATGATCTCGATGGCGCTCGAGCTCGCGAAGGAGGAGCCGCCGTACGCGGACCTCGCGCTCAAGTTCTTCGAGCACTTCGTGGCGATCGCGAAGGCGATGAACACGCTCGGCGGCACCGGGCTGTGGTGCGACGACGACGGCTTTTACTACGACCAGATGCACACGGACGGCAACGTGCGGATGCTCAAGATCCGCTCGATGGTCGGGCTCGTGCCGCTGTTCGCGGCGACGTCGCTGGACGACGAGCAGCTCGCCAAGTCGCCCGTGTTCCTGCGCCGCCTCAACTGGTTCCTCGCGAACCGACCCGAGCTCGCGCGCACGATCAGCGTGCAGCTCGACGTGGATCACCAGCACCGCCTGCTGGCGATCCCGAACCGCGAGCGGCTCGAGCGCGTGCTGCGGTACATGCTCGACGAGGGCGAGTTCCTCTCGCCGAACGGCATCCGCTCGCTCTCGCGCGTGCACCTGCGGCGGCCCTACTCCCTCGACATCGAGGGCCGCGCGTACGGCGTGCACTACACGCCAGGCGAGTCGGACAGCGGCATCTTTGGCGGCAACTCGAACTGGCGCGGCCCGGTGTGGTTCCCGATGAACTACCTCCTGGTCGAGGCGCTCAAGCGCTATCACCACTTCTACGGCGAGGCGTTCAAGATCGAATGTCCGACGGGCTCGGGCCATCTCATGAACCTCGCGGAGGTGGCGGCGTTCATCGAGAAGCGGCTCGTCGGGCTGTTCATGCCCGACCCGGGCGGGGCGCGGCCGGCCCACGGCGGCGAGGCGCGGTACGCGACGGACCCCGCGTACAAGGACCTCGTGCTGTTCTACGAGTACTTCGACGGCGATACGGGGCGCGGCCTCGGCGCGAGCCACCAGACCGGCTGGACCGGCCTCGCGGCGAACATGATGGAGCGGGTGGCGCTGGCGCGGGTGGCGCACGAGCGCGGCGGGCGGCGGCCCCACGCGACGATCACGCCATCGGCTCCGCCGGCGCGGCTCGGGGCGACGGAGGATCCCATCCCGCCGGCCGAGGTGAAGCCACAGGGTACGAGGCCGCGACCGTGAGCTTTCCGCCGCGTGGGCCAGACGGGGGGGACCCTGCCGGCTCTGCCGGCAGGAGGGCAGAGCCCGGGCATGAATGGCTCGAGGCGGACGGCCTCGGCGGGTTCTCGATGGGGACGGTCAACGGCATCCGCACGCGGCGCTATCACGCGCTGCTCCTCGCGGCGACGCGGCCGCCCGAAGGCCGCATGGTGCTCGTCGCCGATCTCGAGGTGTTCGTGGAGACGCCGACCGGGCGCTTCGCCCTGAGCGCGCATCGCTACCAGGGCGGCTACGTGTTTCCGGACGGCGCGACGCGGCTCGCGAGCTTCACGCACGCGCCGTGGCCGACGTGGGAGTGGGCGCTGCCCGACGGCAATCGCGTGCGCGGCGAGCTCGTCGTGAGGCCCGGCGCGGCGCGCGTGGCGCTGCGGTGGACCCGCGTGGCGGGGACAGGGGCGGCGGCGCTGTGGGTCCGGCCGCTGCTCGCGCCGCGCGACTATCACGCGCTGCACCACGAGAACGCCGCGTTCCGCTTCGACGCGCGGGTCGACGGCGATCGCGTGACGTGGCAGCCGTATCCCGACGTGACGGCGATCGTGGCGTCGAGCAACGGCGCGTACGCGCACGGCCCGGACTGGTACCGCGGGTTTCACCTCGAGATCGAGCAGGAGCGTGGGCTCGACTCGGCCGAGGACCTCGCGTCGCCGGGCGCGCTGACGTTCGATCTCGCCGCGGAGCCGGCGGCGCTCGGCTTCGCCACGGCGGACGCCGCGCGTGACGGCGCGCTCGACGGCGCGGCGCTCGCCATGGTCGACCGGACCTTCGCGGCGGAGAAGGCGCGGCGGGCGGCGTACGGCTCGACGCTCGCGCGCGCGGCGGACGCGTACATCGTGGCGCGAGGCGAGGGCACCACGGTGATCGCGGGCTATCCGTGGTTCTCGGACTGGGGCCGCGACACGTTCATCTCGCTGCGCGGGCTGTGCCTCGCGACGGGCCGGCGCGACGTGGCGCGCGGGATCTTGCTCGAGTGGTGCGGCGTCGTGTCCGAGGGCATGTGCCCGAACCGGTTCGACGAGCACAGCTCGACGCCGGAGTTCAACTCGGTCGACGCGGCGCTGTGGTTCGTGGTGGCGGCGGACGCGTACCTCGCGGGCGCGACGGAGGCGGCGGACCGCGAGGCGCTGCACCGCGCGATCGACGCGATCGTGACGGGCTACGCGGCGGGGACGCGCCATCGCATCAAGGCGGACACGGACGGCCTGCTCGCGGCGGGCGAGCCGGGCGTGCAGCTGACGTGGATGGACGCGAAGTGCGGCGACAACGTCATCACGCCGCGCATCGGCAAGCCGGTCGAGATCAACGCCTTGTGGATCAACGCGCTCGCGGTGGCGGGCAAGCGGACGCCGAAATGGCGTGCGCTGGCCGAGCAGGCGCGGACGTCGTTCGCGTCGCGGTTCTGGGACGGCGAGCGCGGCCAGCTCTACGACGTGGTCGACTGCGATCACATCGCGGGCACGGTGGACGCGACGGTGCGGCCGAACCAGATCTTCGCCGTCGGGTTGCCGCTGCCGGTCATCGACGGCGACCGGGCGCGCGCGGTGGTCGACACGGTGGAGAAGCTCTTGTGGACCGAGGCCGGCCCGCGGACGCTGGCGGACGGCGATCCGCGGTTTCATCCGCACTACGGCGGGGGGCCGCTGGAACGGGACAGCGGCTATCACAACGGTCCGGTGTGGCCGTGGCTGGCGGGCGCATTCGTCGAGGCGTGGGTGCGGGTGCGGGGCGGGACGCCGGCGGCGAAGGCGGAGGCGAGGACACGGTTCCTGGAGCCGCTGCTGGGGCGGACGGAGATGTTCGGGCTGGGGCATCTGTCGGAGATCTGCGATGGGGCGGCGCCGCATCGGCCGACGGGGGCTCCGTTCCAGGCGTGGTCGGTGGCGGAGGTGTTGCGGCTCGATCTGGTGGTTCTGCGCTGATCCACGCCGAGCACGCGGCCACGAATCCGGAAACGGATGCGCAAGGGCGAGGAATTCGATCGAGCGCTGGTACACGTCGAGCATTCTGGAAATGCAGCACGGCGCGGTGTATCGGCCGGCGTGTCCGCGGGTTGCGTGCGACGGCGGGGCGGGGCGGGGCGGGGCGGATAAGACGGGGAGGATGGGGGAGCCCAGGATTCGTGAGGAGCACGCACGGGTTGCGTGTGCCCGGACCGGATCGTGGACGTGAGATCGAACACGGCCACGCGCGCGTTCCCGAACACGATCACCTCTACGTATTCGGTTCGGACGCTGACGTGGCCATCGACGATCACGTCAACGTTGTGACCTATCGCTGCATCGCGACGACCGCCACCACGATCCCGATCACCAGCAGCACGATCCCCACGATCATCCACGCCGCCATCCCCTTCTTCCGCGGCGGCTCCGAGTAGCGCGGCGCCTCCGCCGGCCGCGCCGGCGCCGCCTCCTCGCTCCCGTACAGGACCCCGGCCACCGGAGCCGCGCTCGCCGGCGCCACCGTCCCCGAGGCCACCGCGTACGACCGCGGCGGCTGCACGCTCGAGCCCTGGCCTCGCGCCGCCGGCCCAAACCCGCTCGGCGCCGGGGCTCGCACCGCCGCGGGCGGAGGCAGCGCTTCGTTGATGCCCGTCGGCGCCAGCGGACCGCTCGCGAGCGCGCCGCCACCGAGCACCTCGAACGTGCGCACCAGGTCGCCCGCCGACTGCGGCCGATCCTCGGGCCGCTTCTCCAGCAGCTTGCCCAGCAGGTGTTCGAGCGCGCCCGGAACGTCCGGCGTCATCGAGCGAGCGAGCGGGGCCGGCGCGCTCAGGTGCCGCGCGCGCAGCTCGGCCTCGGCGCCGCTGCCGAACGGCGGCTGCCCGCACGCCATCTCGAACGCGATGCAGCCGAGCGCGTAGATGTCGCTGCGCGCATCGGGCGCGCCGGCGTCGTTCCACTGCTCGGGTGCGACGTAGGCCGGCGCGCGATGCCCGCCGAGCTGCCCCAGTCCGAAGCCGCTGACGACGACGCGCTCGCCGTTCGGCAGCTCCGGCGCGGCCACGATCTCCACATCCTCCGGCGACAGCTCGCGATGCGCGAGACCCTTGCCGTGCGCCGCGGCCAGCGCCGTCGCGAGCTGGCGGCCGACCACCGCGAGCTGCGTCGCCGACATCCGGCCCGCGCCCCGCACGCGTGCCGCGAGCGTCTCGCCGCCGAGCTGCGCCGTCACCACGTACGCGCGCCCGTCGGCATGCACGCCGGCCTCGGGGACCGCGGCGATCGCCGCCTGACCGAGCGCGGCCGCGGCGCGCACGTCCGCGAGGCACCGCTCGACGCGCGCCGGATCGCCGCACGCATCCGCGTCGACGAGCAGCAGCACCACCGCCGCGCCACCGGCCGCGGGCTCGGCGGCGAAGCGGTCGCCCCAGCGATGGCGGCCCAGCGCCTGCGTAACCCGGTAGCTCCCGACTGTCTCGCCGACCATCGCCGCCACGGTAACACGCAGGTCCCACCCTCACCGAATTCGCATCCAGCAGTAGTTCTCGCCCGGCTCCACCGGTGCGGGCGTCACGATCGGCGGCGCCGTCGGCGCGCGGCCCGCGGCCAGCGCCTCGCAGGTCTCGCGCCAACCCGTCTCGATCCGCTCGCTGAAGCGGTACGGGACCAGGTCGTCGCCGTGCAGCGAGGCGAGCACCCCCGCGAACGTCGCCCGGTCCCGCGGCGCGCTCGCGAGCGCCACGCCGACCACGCGGGCGACCACCGTGTGCGCATCGGCGCGCGCGCCGAGCAGTCGCTCGCGGAGCTGCTCGTGAAACGCCTCGACCGTGAGCACCCCGCGCGGCCCGCGCTCGCGATCGATCTCACGGTTGACATCCACGCACGGTCCCGTGCGCCGCGTGAGCACCGGGCCCTCGGCGATCCACGCGAGCTCGTCGCGGATCGCGGTGCTCGTCTCGCGCGTGGCCCGCTGCGCGAGCGCGCTGGCGACGCTCGCCCCGACGAGCCCGATCGCATACCCCGCGAGCTGCGTCATCAGCATCTCGAGCGCGCGGTCGACGCGCTCCGGGTGATACCGCCGCGGCGTGGCCAGCCGCGCCAGCGCCAGGCCGAAGCCGCGGTCGAGGGCCTCGAACGAGCGCGCGATGTAGCTCTGAACCTCGGCAGATAGGTCGGCGGGGGGCATGCCGGCGCGTATCGGCCAGCCGCCGCGCGGGTTGCGTGGCGTCCTGCGCGACAGCCTGCGACCCGCGGAACGCCGCAGATTTCCGCGGAAATCTGGCGATCCTTCGGGTTAGTGTCCGCCGCCTATGGCCCACCGCCGCGTCGCGCTCGCGCTCCTGCTCGCCGCCTGTCACGGAAAGGATGCGGCGCCGCCGGTGGGGCCCGCGCCGGCGCCGGTTCCTCCGGTACCCACGGCCGCGCTCCCGACGCCCGCGCCGGCGGTCCCGGCCGGCCTACCGACCGACGTCAAGGTCACCCTCGCCGAGGTCGGCCTCGAGGCCGTGTCCCTCGATCGCACCGCCGACCCGTGCGTCGACTTCTATCAGCTCGCGTGCGGCGGCTGGCTCGAGAAGACGCCGATCCCGCCGGACCGCGCGCGCTGGGCTCGCTTCACCGAGATCGACGAGCACAACAAGGTCGTCATCCGCTCGCTGCTCGAGGACGACGGCCGGGGCTTGCCCCGCGCCGGCAGCGCCGCCGAAGGGCGGGGCGGTTCGATCGACGCGAAGGCCGTCGCCGGCTCCACCGATCCCGCCGCCGCGAAGCTCGGCGCCTACTACGCCTCGTGCATGGACGAGGCCGCGATCGAGAAAGCGGGGACAACACCGCTCGATCCGACCTTTAAGTCCATCGATAAGATAGCGTCCGAAGGCGACGTTTTGCGTGAGGTTGCGCAGCTTCATAACATGGGCGTCGGCGTGATGTTTCGACTCGGCGGAGCACCGGACCAGAAGAACACCAATATGGTGATCGTCAATTCCGGCCAGGGCGGGCTGAGTCTGCCAAACCGTGATTACTACACCAAGGAAGACGCGAAATCGGTCGAGATACGGGGCAAATTTGTCGAGCACATGACGAATATGTTTAAGCTGCTCGGTGAAACACCCGCTCAGGCGGCGTCGGACGCCGGTACGGTGATGGATATCCAGATGCGGCTCGCCAGGGCCTCGGCCGCGCCGGTCGATCTGCGTGACGCTGACAAAAATTACAACAAGATTCCGCTCGCGGATGCACAGGCGATCATCCCCAACTTTTCACTGTCCGCGTACATGAAAAAACGCGGAATCCCGCCGGTCACCGAGATAAACTTTGGCCAGCCAAAATTTTTTGGCGAGTTGAATAAAATGCTCACGGACGTGCCGGTCGCGAGTTGGAAAACCTATTTTCGCTGGATGGTGCTAAATAATGCGGCGAGTGCCTTGCCAAAGGCGTTTGGCGAGGAGAGCTTTA
>JANXOM010000297.1 GCA_025353585.1 Deltaproteobacteria bacterium | reverse complement strand
CGCGCACCGCGAGCGCGCGGAACGCGACCTGGGGGAGCTGCACGAGCATGATCGCGAGGAAGGCGCCGTTGACGAGCAACGTGCGGAGCACGAGCCGGTCGAGCCGGGTCAGGATCGACCGGCTCGGGGGCTCGGACGCACGCCGCCGCCGCCAGACATAGACGAGGTCCCACGCGACCGGGATCACCGGAAACAGCGCGAGGCCGAGCGCCAGCGCGAGCCAGATGCTCGCGTCCTGGTACGCCGCGACGGACGACGCCAGCCAGAAGCCGAACAGCGGCACGAGCAGCATCGCGCTCGTCCACGCGCCGCGCAGCACCGTCCTGAGGCACCACCCGAGTACGCGCAGCATGACGCTAGTCGTAGCGCGGCGCGGGTCGCGACGCCGGTCCTACGTCGCGGGCTTGACCGCGTGCCGTCGGATGGGGGTCGGCGCGATGTCCGAGCGCACCAGGAACGGCGCCGGGTCCACGTACCGCGTGTCCGTGCTGTCCGTCTGCGAGCCCGCGTGGTTCGGGATCTCGAGCGAGAAGTGCAGGTGGGCCGGCGCGCCGTAGGTCGCGGTCGCGCCGAGCGTGCCCACGTACTGCCCCGCCGCGACGTGGTCGCCGACCTGGATGTCCTCGGCGACATCGTCCAGATGCATGTACGCCGTCAGCGTGCCGTCGTCGTGCGCGATCCGCACATACCGCCCGCTCTTGCCGTCGAGGCCCATCTCGTGGCGCTCGACGCGCACGATCACACCATCGGCGACCGCCACGATCGGGCGGCCGATCGGACCGTCGAGATCGACGCCGCAGTGGCCCTCGCCGCACTCGGGCCGCGGGACCTCCACGCCGAGGCGCGGCGTGCCGAAGTGCCGCGAGACCTGCTCCGGCATGAGCTCGGCGCTCGCCGTCACGGGGTGCGTCCACGCGCGCAAGGTCGGGTACTGCTCGTCGAGCGGCGTCCCGACCTCGTCGACCGGCACCGGGTAGCGCGCCTCGAGCGGGTTGTCGACGTGCGCGAGCCGCGCCGGCATGACCTCGGCCGCGACGACGTGCGTCTGCATCGCGACGGGCTCGGGCGCGCCGTCGTACGCGATCGCGACGAGCGAGGCCGGCGGCGGCGGCGCGACATCGAGCCACGCGTAGTTCGCGAGGACCATCCCGATCAGCATCGATCCGGCGACCGCGCCGACGACGCCGCGCACGAGGCGCTTCGAGATCACGCGCGGCGCGACGTGGATCGCGACGGGCAACGCCGGGATGTCGCGCGCGTCCCAGCAGCTGCGGTGCCACAATTCGATGCCGCCCGCGGGGCTCACGTGCGGTCGACCCTCGTGCAGCGCGACGCTCGCCGCGCAGCGAGGACATGTGACAGCACCCATGCCGCGAGCGTAGCGTGGTCGCTCCGGCGGATCATGGGCCAATGTCGCGGCCTTGCCTACACGCCGGCCGGGCCGCGGCCGTCGAGCACGCTCGGCGTGACGACGGTCCACGCGAGCTCCGGGTTCGCCATCAGGCGATCGGTGGCGAGCTCGAGATCGTCCTTCGCGTGCTTCACCAGGTATGCCTGGGTCGCCGCATAGCCCTTGCGCAGCTCGCCATCTTCGCGCTCGCGCTTCGCCTGCTCGCGCTTCTCGGCCGGCGTCAGCTCGCGCGGCTTCGGCGTCGGCATGATCGCGGGCGCCTGGATCCGGTCGATCTCCTCGACGGTCAGGCCCGACGTCAGCATCCAGTCCATCAGCTCGCCGCCCGTCACGTCGAGCAGGCGGATGTGGTTCTGCTCGATCGCGACCTTCTGCACGAGGGTCGCCTTGCCGTCGGAGAGCAGGATCGTCGCCGCGGCGCAGAAGTGCCCGTCCGCGTCGCGCCAGACGTTGAGCGGGCCGGGGCGCTCGGTGTTGTGCGGGTAGATGCCGTTGTCGCGGTAGGCGCCGAACGCGGCGAGGTTCTTGTCCCGGCGCTTCGCGAGCGCGGCGCGGACCTCGGCCCGAGCCGGCGGGCCGCGCAGCGGCATCGGTTCGGCGATGGGCGCGGGCCGCGGGGCATTGGCCGAGCTCTCGGCGCGAGCGGCGCCGAGCGGGGCGAGGAGCGAGAGGGCGAGGACGAGGTTCGTGAGCCGGGTCAGCATGGGCAGTTCTCCTGGCCATCTGAACGCGTCACGGGTCCGCGCGGTTTATGACGGAATGTGTTTTCGCTGCGCGCACTTGCGCGCGCAAACAGCACCCAAGCTTCGCGGGCCTCGCGTGGTCGCGGGGTGCCTACTTCACGTCGATCCGGGCCCGGGCCTCCCGCGCGGCCTGAGCGACCTGGGGATTCTTGTCGGCCTCGAGCTTCTTGAGGGCGGGACCGGCGGCGCGCGCCGCGCTCCCGATCTGTCCGAGCGCGTTGGCCGCGTTCCAGCGGTTGTCCGGGTCGGGATCGCCGAGGAGCTTCACGAGCGCGTCGACCGCGGGCGCGGCCGGCTTGCCGATCTTGCCGAGCGCGGCCGCGCACTGCGATCGCACCATCGCGGCCGGATCGGCGAGCGCGGCCATCAGCGCGGGGACCGCCGGCGCGCCTTGCTTCGCGAGCTCGACGAGCGCGCCGTCCATCGCGTCGAAGTCCGTGCCCCGGAAGACCGCGATGAGCTGCTCCGTCGTCCGCCCGGCGACGGGCGTGGCGACCGCCGGGACGTACGGGGCAAAGCCCTGCTTGACCAGGGCCGCGCTCGCCTCCGCGGACGGTGGCGACACGACGACGACCGTCGCGTTCGCGACGAAGACCTGGTCGGCGTGGGCCGAGGGCTGCGCCGACGGCTCCCACAGAAAGGTGGCGAGCACGTGCGCTTCTTCCGGCGCGTCACTCGCGTGGGCGTACGTCATGACGTACACCGCGACCGCGTCGGACTTGCACTTGAACAGCAGCTTCGCCTTCGCCTGCGGAGGGCGCGGCAGGTGCGCGAAGAGCGTCGCCGCGCGCGGCGACGAGGGGTCGGCCGTGGAGGCAGCGCACGGGGGCGCGAGCTGGACCGCCGCGGGCGCGGTGGGCTCCGCGCGTGCCGCGGCCCCGCCGAGGGCGATCACGCCGACGACGAGGGCGCCGACGCGGGCGGACGGAGAACGATGTCGCAGCATGATGGCCATGGGAGGCCCGACGCGGCCGGGGGCGGTCATAGAGCCTTGACCAGGGCGGCGGCGGCATCCCCGTTGGCGGTGTTCGCCTTCGCGAGCGCGAAGAATGGTGGGGCCCCGCGAGCGGCGAGCGAGAGCGTGCACGACGTTCCTTCGGGTACCGGGTATTCCGGCTCGTACCAACCGCCCGCGACGACCGCGGCGACGGCCGTGCGGAGCTGCGCGAGCTTGGCGGCCGGGACACGAGTGGTGGCGGCCGTCGTCTTGGGAGCCACGGCCACGTCGGAGGGCCGGTCGTCGCGTGGAGCGTCCGGAGTCTGCGTCGTGCGCACGGTGACGGTGCCGGCCTCGAGGTCATACACGGTGGAGCTGGTCTGGCTCCCGGTGCCCCAGGGCATGTTGCTGTGCCCGCAGTCGAACGAGACGGTGCTGACCGCCGGCGGGTTCGGCGGCACGCTCACCGCGGACGCGGAGCGGGGTGGGCGCGCCGCGACAGTGGCGGACGCCGCATCGCCGGCTACCGCCGCCGGACCGGGGACGGTGGTCGGCGCGGGCGGGTCGGCGTGCGTGCACGCGAACAGGACCGTTCCAAAGGCGACCGCGGCGTGGCTCGTCATGGCCCGTCTAGCGTGCCTCATCGGCGGGCGCCG
Organism: Deltaproteobacteria bacterium; assembly: GCA_025353585.1. GTDB lineage: Bacteria > Myxococcota_A > Polyangia > Haliangiales > Haliangiaceae > JABFXX01. The sequence continues at coordinate 21,991 of JANXOM010000297.1, read as the reverse complement.
TGCGGCTGAAACGACGCGTCAGTGTTCGGCCGTGGTCGTGACGCTGCAGTCGCTCTTGGAGACGAGGAACTTCTCGTCCCACAGATCGTCGAGGCCGGCCGTGAACTCGACGGTGGTCGCCGTCTCGGCGGTCCGCACGAGCCACGCGAGCGAGGTCTCCGGATCGGTGCGGGGCGCCCGCTCGGCGACGGCGACGGTGCGGAACTGCACGGCCTCGGACGCGCCGCCGAGGAAGGCGTGGCTGCGCGCGACGAGCTGCGGATCGCACGCGGCGATCGGCGCCTCGATGCGCCACACGCGGTCGGCGCGAAACGCGTGCGAGACGATGTGGCCCGAGACGAGGAGGCCCGCGCTCGCCGCGATCTCGTCGTCGCCGCGCGTCGGGTCGAGGACGAAGTTCGGGTCGTTGCTGTGCGCGAAGTCGACGCTGGTGATCGCGGTCGCCGCGGCCTTGGTGTTGAGCTTCTGCGCGTGCAGGCCGCTCGGACACGGATCCTGCGTGCACGTCGGCGCGGCCGTGATCCGGTAGACCGCGTAGGTGCCGAGGCCGCGCTCCCACGTGTCGTGGCCCGCCGCGATCGCGAAGGTGGTGCCGACGAACCCGCCGCGCACGATGCTCTCGCCCTGCCCGCCGAGGAGGCCGTCCTGGCACTCGAACCCGCAGCTCGCGGGCACGGTGAGCGCCGAGACGTGGCACGTGCTCGCCGGGTGGCCGTCCGGGCAGCGGACCTTGTAGCCGTTGACGACGCTGATCGTCGCGGCGCCCAGGCGGTTCGTCGTGTCGAGGTGAACGTAGAGGTTCGAGCTGTCGACGGCCGCCTCGTCGCTCGAGGTCAGGTCAGGGGCCCCGTCGTCGAGCGCGCAGCCACCGCCGAGCGCGAGGATCAGTGCGAGTGCAAACCGCGTCGTCATCGGGGCGAAGTACCCCTCGGACGGCGGCCGCGTCAAGCCGCCGTTGGTGACGTTCTCGCGTCGGCCCTAGGTCTTCTTCTTGATGATGATCAGGTGGTTCTGGTTCTTCTTGTCGTAGTAGCCGAAGCGGAAGGGCAGCTCGCGCGTCGGTTCGCTCTCGAACTCGGTGCGCCAGTCCTTCGAGATCCCGCCGCCGGCCGGGATGTGCGGCCCGACGAACGCGCCGTATGTCTCGTACTCGAAGCCCGCCGGCTTGCCCCACTTCGGCGCGATGCCCGTGGCGTCGGAGACCATCCACACCGCGTGCGAGGTCAGGAAGTCACGCAGCGTCGAGAACCCGTCGTACGACAGGAGATAGCTCGCCGCCTTCGTCATCGCCGCGATCTTCGCCGGGCGCGCGTTCAGGTACGCGAGCGTGGCCTTCTCCTTCGTCAGGTGCTCGTTGTCGAGGTTCTGCTGGATGTGCCGATAGACCTGCTCGCGGCCCCCCGGCTTCTTGAAGCGGAGCTCGTAGTTCGCGAACACGCGGTTGCGGTGCTCGGCCGACGTCTTCGGATCTGGCGCCTTCGCGAGGTCGGCGTCGTCGAGGTAGTGGATGGTGCCGTCGTCGTTGATCTTGAAGTAGCGGAGCGAGCTCAGCTCGTAGCCGTGCACCTTGAGCGCGGAGAGGCCGAACATGACCTCCGTCGGCACGGCGCCGGAGCGCATCGCGTCGATCATGTTGAGCGTGTTGCTGAAGTTCACGCGGTAGAGGAACTTGAGCTCGTACGCGACCTTGTTCATCGCGCGCTCGAGATCCCCGCCTTTGAGGATCCCCATCGGGCGCGGGTCGCCGGCCGGCTCGAGGGAGATCGTGGTGATCTCGTCGGCGTCGGGATAGACGGTGAGCGCCGTCGAGAGGTCACCACCCGCGAACGGGTAGACGACGACCTTCGGGATGTCCTTCGGGACGTGCTGCTCGAAGAACGCGCTCGCGGGCGTGACCCACTTCTCGATGTAGTCCGCCTGCGCCTTCTTGATATCGGCGCAATGCGCGTCGAGGAGCTTCTTGGGGAACTCGGCCGGCGCCTCGCCATCGCCGCACGCACCGACGATCATCAGCATCTTCGCGTCGGGCGTGAAGTCGTGGCCATCGAGCGGCGGCTCGGGGGTCTGCCCCGCCGCGACGGGCGGCGGCGTCGTGGGAGTCGTGGGCGTCGTGGGCTTCGTCGGCGTCGTGGCCGCCGAGCCCGTCGCCTGAGCGACGACGCTGGCGCTGCCGGCGGAGCCCGGCGCGGTGACCGGCGCGGTGGCGGTGTCGCTCCCCGGGGGCACGGTCGACGGCGTCGTCGTCGGTGCGCTCGACGCGGTGCCCGGGCCACCGTTCGCGGGATCGTTGCCGTGACAGGCGGCGAGCAACGCTGCCGCGAGGAGAATCTTGCGCATCAAGGTGCGTGCATCATGCAACGAACGTGTGCCCGATGCCACGCGGACGCAGGGCTCACTCCTCGATCAGATCGATGAACCCCACCGCCCCGCCGCGGCGGATCCCGAGGACCGCGTGGACCCGCGCGGCCGCTGCCACGTCGTGCAGCTGCGCCTCGCTGGTGATCGGGTGATCGGACACCGAGATGACCTCGTCATCGACCACGAGCCCGAGCGCGTGGACATCCGCGTCGAGGCGGAGCGCCGTGACGCGCCCGTCCACGAGCACCGGGTTCACCGCCGCCGCGGCGACCGCCGTCAGCAGCAGCCGCAGCGACTCGACGCGCCAGCGCATTCCAGCGCAACTGTCGACGAGCCCACGCGCCGGACACGCGAGCTCGAGCCGCGGCGGACCCTCGTGGAGCGCCGGCACGAGCGCGGCCGCGATCGCGTCGGTCGCACGCGCCGCCGTCTCGCCGTCGAGGCGCTCGGCGCGCAAGACGAGCTGGTGCCCGGTCCGCCCGACGTGGACACGCGGCGCGAGGTCGTCGAGCCAGGTTTGAACGCGCTGCTCGAGGTCTCCGCCGTCCCCCGCGTCGATCGTCGCCCACGAGCCGCCGGGCGGTTGCGCGACCGCGACCAGGGTCGCGCGCGGGGTCCACATCTCCGCCGCCACCGCGGCCGGGGCCTCGAGCAAGTACGGGCGCGCCCGCGCGAAGCGCTGCGCGTCGAGGGCGCCATCGCCGGGGGCCACGCCGCTGCTCGCGGTCCACACGCCATCGGCGTCGAGTACGAGCCCGGGACACGTCGCCGCGCCCACCGTCCGCACGATCGCGACCCGCGCCCCGGCGGGCGACAACGCGAGCCCGGCGTCATCGGCGGTGCGCGCAGCCTCGACGGCGCAGCGAAGGGTGGCAGGGACATGCGCGGCCGCGAAGCGCCACGCCGCCGCCACCTCGGGCTCGCCGAGCGCCGATCCGCTGGCCACGGCGATCAGCGTGGCTGACGCCGGCAGCTTCGCGAGGACCCGCTCACGCACGGTCGGGGCAGGGCGATGGCAACCGAGGCCGCCCCCGAGTGCGGCAGCGAGACACGCCGTGCGGATCTCGCGCAGTGACAACCGCGCGATGGTACCAGGCTCGCGCCGGTCCCGGCCTTGCTAGGGTGGGCCCCATGGCCGCGATGGATGACACCCGGATCCGGCAGATCCTGAAGAGCTCGCCCACCATCGCGGTGCTCGGCTTTCATGTCGAACCCGAAAAGGCCGCCTTCTATGTCCCGGAGTACCTCCACGAGGAGGGCTACCGCGTGATCGGCGTGAACCCCAAGTACACCGGCCAGCAGCACCTGGGCGCCCCCGTGGCGGCCACGCTCGCCGAGATCAGGGAGCCGGTCGACCTGGTCGACGTGTTCCGGCGGCCGCAGGACATCCCTGGCCACGTCGAGGACATCCTGGCGATGTCGCCGCGGCCCAAGGTCGTGTGGTTCCAGCTCGGCATCAAGAACGACGAGGCCGCCGCCATCCTCGAGGCGGCCGGCATCACGGTGGTCCAGAACCGGTGCACGTTGGCCGACCACCAGCGCCTGCACATGGGTGCGCCGACGCCACACGAGCCCGGCCGACGTGGCGGGACCGCCCAAGGCACGCTGCGTGCTCCGGTGGCGGACATGCTCGATTCAATCACGGCCGAGGGTCTCATCAAGCCGGACATGCCGGTCGTCTGCTCGGAGAACGGACAGTTCGCGACGGTCGACCACCTCCAGGGGACCGACCAGATCAAGCTGACCAAGGACAAGTCCGGTCAGCACCATTACATCCCGCTGACCTGGGTCACCGCGGTGGACGACAAGGTCCACATCGATCGCCCGGGGGACCAGGCCATGAAGGAATGGTCCAGCGAGCCGACGCCCGCGGCCACCCCCGCGTCCTGATCCGTCGCCGCCGCGGCAGCGCGGTGATACACAACGCGGCCCGTGCGCCACATCCAGCACCGCAGCCGCTCCGTCGATCCGCCGCCGTCTGCCATGGCGGGCTCGCTGCGTGGCGGGAGCGGCGGGGGCGCGCCCCCATGACGAAGCGCGCGGAGCTCGACGCCGTATTTGCGCTCCACGACGATCTGATCGCGAAGCGCGGCGTCGACGTCTGGGTCGGCGCGGAGCCCACCTTCACGCGCCATGGCGCGACGGATCCGGCGTGGCTCACCGCGGCGGAGGGCGACGACAAGCTCGCGCGGGCGCTCGAGCTCGCCGCCGCGCTGGCCGACCGCCTGCCCGGCGCCAGCGTCACGCGCCAGCTCGGCCGCGCCTATCCCGACGAGCCGGGCTCGCGCCTCGCGCTCGGCGTCCGCTGGCGAGACGATGCCCCGCTCACCGCGCGCGGCGCCCGGGCCGCGGCGGACGATGCGCCCGTCGCGCCGCCGACCGTCGACGAGCTCGGCGCCGATCGCTGGCTCACGATCGCGTCCGGTCCGGGCGTCATCGGGGTCAACACGGCGCCCTGTCCGAGCTCCGCCACCTTCGCGGCCCACGCCCGCGATGTCTGGACCGCCGCGCGCGCCGCCGGCCTCTCGGCCACGCGCTATCGCGAGAACGGCGACGTCGCCGACTCGGGGGGCGGCGGCCAGATCACTCTCGGCGGCGCGACCCCCGACGCGAGCCCGTTCGTCCGTTATCCGCACGTGCTCCCCGCGCTCGTCCGCTACCTCAACAACCACCCGGCGCTGTCGTACTGGTTCGCGAGCGAGTGGGTCGGCTCGGCCTCGCGAGGCCCGCGCCCCGACGAGGGCGTCCGCGAACGCTACGACGAGCTCGAGCTCGCCCTCGAGCGGCTCGAGCAACGGGCCGACCACCACCGCGTGCGCCCCGATGCGCTGTGGACCGCGCTCGCGCCGTTGCTCGTCGATGCGTCGGGCAACGCGCAGCGCGCCGAGCTCAACGTCGAGAAGCTGTGGTCGCCGCACACCACGCCGCATGGCGCGCGCCACGGGAAGATGGGCGTCGTCGAGCTGCGCGCGATCCGGATGCCCGAGCAGCCCGAGATGCTCGCGGCCCTCGCGGCGCTCCTGCGCGGCCTCGTCGCGCGCCTCGCGATCGACGATTATCGCGCGCCGCTCGTCGACTGGCATGACGAGCTCCACGATCGCTACGCGCTCCCGGCCGCGCTCGCGCACGATCTGCGCCGCGTGCTCGGTGATCTCGACGACCATGGCTTCGGCCTGCCGCTCGCGCTGCGCCGCGAGCTCGAGGCGTGGCGCCCGCCAGGCCTGGCGTGCAAGCTCGGGGACGCGACGCTCGTCGTGCGGCCCGCGCTCGAGTTCTGGCCGCTCGTCGGCGACGCCGCGACGCAAGCCCGCGCCGGGGCCCGCGTGGTCGACGCCTCCACGCAACGCTACGAGCTTTCGGTCGCCGGCCCCGGGCCGGATCGCGTCGTGGTCGCCGGCCGTTGGGTGCAGCTCCGCGACGTCGGTGAGGGCGTGCGCGCGCTGGGCGTGCGCCGCCGCATTTACGAGCCGCAGCCGGGCTTCCACCCGGGGCTGGCGACGCTCGACCCGCTCGTGATCGAGTGGTCCCACGCCGGCCGGGTGCAGACGATCGAGCTGCACGCGTGGCGACCGGTCGGCGGCGCGTACGACGGACTTCCGGCGACGGCGGACGAGGCGCTGCTCCGGCGGAACGAGCGGATCCGGATTCTGACGCGTGCCGGTGAGGCGACCGCCGGCTCGACCTGGAGCGCGACGTCTCCGTTCACGCTCGACCTGCGAAGAGCGCGGTAGGCGCTGGTGCGTTGTCGGGGTTCGGCGCACTCTAGGGCCGGGTGGCGATGGACCCGATTGCCTATTTCGAGTTGAACTTCAAACCGAACGTGGCGCTCGTCTCGGTGGTGCGCCGGTTCGTCAGCGAGTTCTACGAGCGCTTCCTCAGCGACCCCGACGGCACCTCGCGCGTGGCCCTCGCGACGCACGAGCTCCTCGAGAACGCGGTCAAGTACAGCAAGGACGGCGAGACCACGCTCCGCATCGACGTCGACACGAACTCGACGCCGAAGACCGTGCGGATCAAGCTCCGCAACCGCGCGGAGCCGGAGAACATCGCCGCGATCCGCGCGATCCTCGACGGGATCCGCGCCGCGCCCGACGCGTTCACGTTCTACCAGCAGCTGATCGCGCGCCAGGCCAAGACCCGCGAGGGCTCGGGCCTCGGGCTCGCCCGGATCTGCGCGGAGGGCGAGATGACGGTCACGTGCGCCGTGCTCGACGACGACATGACCGTGATCGAGGCGGTGACCGCGGTGGGCGCAGGGAGCCAGGCGTGGGCGAAGTCGTGAGCGCGCGGCGGCTCGTCCTGATCGACGATAGCGAGATCGTGCTCGCCGTCCTCGCGCCGTCCTTGACCGAAGCCGGCTTCGAGGTGCGCGCGGTGAGCTCGCTCCGCCAGTTCATCAACGCCGTGCTCGACTGGCGACCGCACCTGATCGTGACGGACCTCTACATGCCCGACATGAGCGGCGCGCAGCTCTGCGAGTGGTTGCGCTCGCAGATGGACACCGCCAAGACGCCGATCATCATCTGCTCGAGCGCGCCCGCCGAGGAGCTCGAGCGCGTGGTCCGCGAGGTGGACGCGGACGGCTGGGTCTCGAAGGACGACGGCCCGGAGGCCCTCGGGGTCCGGCTGAACGAGCTGTGCGAGGAGATCATCTGGTGAGCGGCAAGCGCGTCCTCGTGGTCGACGACAGCCCGCTGATCCTGGCCGCGGCGAAGCAGGCGCTCGTCGCGGCGGGGTACGACGTGGCGACGCGCGGGTCGGTCGACGAGATCGGCGCGCTCGGGGCCGAGGGCTTCGATCTGATCCTGATGGACGTGCAGATGCCGGAGCTCTACGGCGACGACGTCGCGGCCGTGCTGCGCAACGAGCGCGGGGTGAAGACGCCGATCTATCTGTTCTCCACGCTCGCCGACGACGAGCTGCGCGAGCGCGCCCGGGACGCACGGGTCGACGGGTTCATCTCCAAGGACGCCGGCCTCGAGCACCTCGTGGCCGAGGTCGCGCGGATCCTGGCGCCTACTTGAGCGGGCGCCAGTCCGCCTTCACCTTCGCGTACGGGCCCTTGAACGGCGGCGTCCCCCCGGCGGGGCCGAGCACGTAGTCGGCGCGGCGGTTCGCGCGCTCGTCGGTCTCGTCGGCGGTCTTGAGCTTCGGGACCTCTTCGCCGAAGCCAGCGACGACGATCTGCATATCGAGCTTCTGGCTCCGGAGGTACTGGCCGATGGCGACGGCGCGGTCGAGCGAGAGCTTCCGGTTCTTGGCGGTCGGGCCGACGGTGTCGGTGTGGCCGGCGATGTAGAGCGTCAGCTTCATGAACGGCGCCGCGGACTTCGCGATCTCGGTGATCTTCGCGAGGCTGGCGTCGAGCTTGGTGCGCTCGTCGGCGTCGACGACCGCGCTGTCGGAGCGAAAGGTCACATCCTCGTGCTCGACGGTGACGGACCACGGGATGAGCTTGACGTTCGTCACGGCGCCGTCGACGGCGGCGACGTGGAGCCGCAACACCATCACGCGCGCGTCGGCGGGCTGCGTCCAGGTGATCGTCCACCACGGATCGGCGGGCGCCTTGTCGTACTTCGCCACGCCGGTGCCGAGCTCCGTGCCGTCCTCGCCGATGACAGAGAGCGTGGCCTCGTCGATCGCACGCGACGGCTTGAACTGGAGGACATGCTTCTCGAGATCGAGGTGCTCGGCGTCGTAGGCGACGTGGATCGGCGCGGTCTTCTCGGCGGCGGCGAGGCCGCGGAGGGCCGTGATGGTGGCGAACAGCGAGGCGAGGACGAACGGCGACCGCATCGGCACAGCGTACCGCGGCCGCGTCAGGGCTCGAAGCGCCAACGCTCGGCGCCCGGGCCCAGCGGCATCGCGACGACGACGCCCTGCGCGCCGATCAGCACGGTGTCACCGTAGCGAGCGCTGGCCGCGCCGAGCTGCGTGTCCCAGACGGTGCTGGCGCGCGCGGGGAACCGGACCGTCCACGCGAGGCGGCCGGTGGCGAGGTCGACGAGGTACGCCGAGGCTTCGCGACGATCGCGCGGGTTGTCGACGAGCGTGCGCGTCAGCAGGAGGTGCGCGGCGTCGGGGAGCACGCCCGCGTACGAGCCATCGGGGAGCTCGGGGAGCGACCACCGCACGTGGCCGTCGGGACCGACGAGCGCGAGCTGGCGCGTACCCTCGCCCTGGCCCGTCCGGCGCGTGACGAGGACGCCGCACCCGGGGACCGCGAGCTGGCCGCGCGCGCCGAGGAGCGGCTCGGCGCCGGGGAGCGGCTCGAGCTCGCCGCCGTTGCCGTAGGTGTCCACCTGGCGCGTCCCGAGGCGGCACGTGCTGCCGGCGCACGCGAGGCCGTAGGAGCCCACGGTGTCGAGGACCGGGCCGCCGGGCGGGCCGTAGAACGCCGTGTGCTGCGAGAACTCGGCGAGCGCGGCGAGGGCATGCGCGCTCGGGTGCGTGACGGCGCTGGCCTCGACGCCCGCGTCCTCGGGCGCGGCCAGGTGGGCGCGGGTGAACGGGTCGAGGACGAGCGCCTCGTCGACGGTCGTGTGCACGGTAAGCCGATGCGCGGGCGCGTCGTACTCCCACTTCGCGACATGGCCGGCGGCGTCGCCCAGGAGCTGGGCTTCGGTGGTGACGAGCGCGCCGGTCGCGGGATCGCGGACGTGGATGCCATCGGTCTCGGTGGCGAGGAGGACGTTCGGGCCGACCCCGCCGAGGCACTCCGCGCGCGTGCCGGCGTCGACGTGCGGCCGTGACGTGCCGGTTCGCGCGTCGAGCGGGACCAGCGAGCGATGGCGGACCGGCGCGCGGTCGAACGCGTCGATGGCCAGGACCCCGGTCGCCGCCGCATCCTCGGGGACGCACAGCGCGATCGTGCCTTCATCGGCGGTCTGGCCGCGCAGGTTCCACCCGACCGAGACCCCCAGGCCGACCGCGGCGGGCACGCCGAGCGCGAGCCAGATGCGCCAGTCCGCTCGCGCCCGCCTCGTCTCGCGGATGCGGTGGCCGTCTTTGTCCATCGCCATGCTCGGGGGAGCTTGCTCGGGGGGGATCGGGGGGGACGCTGTCATGTTTGTCAACTTTCACTCCGCGTACATCCCGAATAATTTGAACAACTTACCCGGGGACGCTGTCAAGTCTGTCAACTCTAGGAACATTTTGCGACCGAATGACCGCCCCTCAGTGTCCGGTTTCCGGACATCCGACGCAGAGTTGACAAACGTGACAGCGTCCCCACTCAAGGGGTCGTGATCGTTCAGGATTGCGTCGGATGCAAAGTTGACAAACGTGACAGCGTCCCCTCGGGGCGGCGCGCCAGGAGGTAGGTCCGCCGGCTGGCGTGCTCCACGTCCGGGTACGGCGCGCGATCGAGGCGCGCCTCGACCACGAGCCCTACTGCCTCGAGGGCGGCGACCACCGCGTCCGGCGCGTGGAACCAGAAGTCGAGCGCCGTCGGCTGCCCGAACATCACGTCGAGGTGAACCTGCGCATCTCCGGCATGGAATGCGATCGCGGCGAGCCCGCCCGGCGCCAGCACGCGCGCGATCTCCGCGAACGGCCGCGCCAGGTCCGCCGTCGGGGTGTGCACGATCGCGTAGAACGCCACGAGCCCGGCGAGGGCGCCGTCGCCGTACGGCAGCGCGAACATGTCGCCCACGCAAAACCCGACGCCGGGATGCCGCGCGCTCGCCTCGGCGATCATCTCCGGTGACAGGTCGAGCCCCTCCACGGCCACGCCGCGCGCGTGCAGGTACGCCGCGATCTGCCCGGGCCCGCATCCGATCTCCACGACGCGCCCTGCCCCGCGCGTCACCTCCGCGTACGCGTCGAGGAACGCGCGATCGAGCGGCTTCCCCGCCAGCTCGCCGCTCAGCTCCTCGGCGTACGCCGCCGCCACGGGCGCGTAGCCATCCCGGATCCCCCCGGCGCGCGGATCGCCCGACATGGCGCTAAACTAGCGCGGCGTGATGAACGTCGTCGAGTATGACCGCTACGGCGATGCCTCCGTCCTCGTGCTGCGCCAGCGACCGCTCCCCATCGTGCGCCCCGGCCACGTCGTGGTGCGCGTCCGCGCCGCCGCGCTGAACCCCAAGGACGTGCTCACCCGCGCCGGCAAGTACCCGTGGCTCGCGGGTCGGAGCTTCCCGAAGCGCGTCGGATACGACTGGGCCGGCGAGGCGGTCGCCGTCGGCGCCGGCGTGCCCGGCGTCCGCGAGGGCGACGCGCTGTACGGCATGATCCAGGCGTGGCGCGGCGGGGCGTGCGCCGAGTACGCCCTCGTCCGCGCCGACGAGCTCGCCCCGCGGCCGCCCGGCCTCGACTTCAGCGCCGCCGCCGCGCTGCCGCTCGCGTCCCTCACGGCGCTCCAGGCGCTGCGCGATCTCGGCGCGCTCGCCGCGGGCCAGCGCGTGCTCCTCAACGGCGCCTCGGGCGGCGTCGGCGTGCACGCGATCCAGATCGCGAAGGCGTTCGGCGCCCACGTCACCACGCTGACCAGCGCGGCCTCCGCAGAGCTGGCGCGCTCGCTCGGCGCCGACGAGACCCTCGACTACGCGACCTGGTCCCCGCGCGACACGCCCGCCCGCTACGACGTCATCTTCGACATCTTCGGCAACCGCCGCTTCTCCGATCTGCGCCCGCTCCTCACCGGCCGCGGCACCTTCATCTCCACCGTCCCGAAACCGGCCGTCATCCTCGCCCGCGTGCGCACCGCCCTCACCTACCCGCGCGCGCGGCTCGTGGTGGTGCGCTCGACCACCACCGACCTCACGGCGCTCACCGGGCTCGTGCTCCGCGGCGCCCTCCGCCCCGTCGTCGACAGGACGTTCCCGCTCGCCGCGATCGCCGACGCCCAGCGCTACCTCGCGACGAAGCGCGCCCGCGGCAAGGTCATCATCGCCATCTAGCTACTTCCCGAGGTGCTGCGGATGCACCAGCAGCCCTTCGACGGTATCGAGCGTGATCACCTCGTAGGGCGACGGCGCCGCGACCGTCACCAGCCGCCGGGCCTGCACCGTCGCCGCCGCGCGGTCCGACAGCATCGCCACCGTCATCGTCCCGTTCGTCAGGTAGTGCGTCGGCCCGCCGACCGACTCCTCCACGAGCCCCAGCGCCAGCGCCACGTCCACGACGCTCGCGCCGTCCACCGGCGCCGCGCACAGCTTCCAGCTGCCGTCCAGCACCAGCGGGAACGGCACGAACGCCACGCGGAACACGTGACCTTGCAGCGTCAGCTCCGGCAGCGGCAGGCGGATGGTCCACGCCGTCCCCGCGCCGTCGGCGGTCCTGGCCGTGAGCGTACCGCCGACCTCCATGATCCCCGCGCGCACCGCATCGAGGCCGACGCCGCGCCCGGAGATGTCGCTTGCCTCGGCGCGCGTCGTGAAGCCCGGCTGGCACACGAGATCGAGCCAACGCTCGCCGAGCTCGACCACGTCGCTCGCCACGAGCCCGAGCGCCACGGCGCGCTCGCGCACGGCCGCCAGCGACACGCCCCGCCCGTCGTCCTCGATCACCAGCTCGAGCCACTCGGCGACCATGCCGCACCGCACGCGGATCTTCCCCGCGGGCGGCTTGCCCACGCGCGCGCGCTCGTCGGGCGCTTCGATGCCGTGGTCCACCGCGTTTCGCACGAGGTGCAGCACCGCCGCGTCGATCGCGTCGAGCATCTCCGCCGTCACCTCGGCCGTCCCCACGTCGAACGTCGCGTCCACCTGCTTGCCGAGCTCGCGCGCCAGCGCCAGCGCGCCGCTCTTGTGCTTCGCGAGCTGGCCCGCGCCGATCACCGCGCGCTGGTTGCCGATCAGGTCGCGGACCGCGTGCCACGAGACGCGCAGCCGATCGCGCCTCGCCCCGCGCGCCGCCGCGTACTCGACGAACGCGTCGACCGCGCCCGGCGCCAGGTAGGCGCGCATCGGGATCGACACCCGCGGCGCCGCTCGCCGCACCAGCAGCGGCCCCGTCGCGCGCTGCGGCCCGCGCGGGGTCGGCTTCGTCTCCGCGAGGATGCCCTCGATCTGCTTGACGAAGCCCGGCAGGTCGATCCCACGCAGCTGCGAGCCGACCTTCTTGCGCACGAGCATGGCCATGAACCGGAACGCCATGTTCACGGCGAGATCGAAGTCCTCGTCGACGGCGTAGCCCCGCGCGCGCGCCACCTCGAGCAGGTCCTCGAGCTTGTGGCACACGAGGTTCACGTCGCTGAACCCGACCATTCGCGACTCGCCCTTGAGCGTGTGGATCTCGCGATGGATCAACACCGCCGCGTGATCGTCGACGCTGCTCAGCACCGCCGCCCAGGCCGCCTCCACGCGATCGAGCCGCTGCAGGGCGACGCCGCGGAACTGATCGACGAGGTCCTCCGACGGGATCACGTCTCGACCGTCACCAGATCCGTCGCGAAGCAGGCGAGCGTCTGCAGGCTGCGCCGTTGCCAGGGGATCGCGATGTTCGACTCGAACTGCACCCGGTACCGCTCGTCGGGCGGGAGCTCCGTGATGAGCGCGAGCCACGCCACGAGCGTGTTGAAGCACGACGCCGTCATGAACTCGAGCGTGCGGATGTCCACGACGACATCGCGGGTCCCGGCCGCCCGCAACCGGGCGTGCAGCCCCGTCAGCAGCGCCGCGAGCGGGTCACAGATCGCGCTGTCGGCGTTCCCGCCGAGCCGCAACAACGCGCGGGGCCCGAGCTCGACCGCCGCCTCGAAGTCGAGGTCGCGGATCGCAAGGCTCGGCTCCCACACCACCCCGAGTCTAACGCAGTTCGCCTACGCGCGGCCGACGGTCTTGAGCCACGCCGGACGCTCGCTGACGCGCGTCCACCACGCCTGCGCGTGCTTGTGCGCGGCGAGGATGTCCTTCGCCGGCGTGCCCGCCATGTACTCGATGTACGGGGCGAAGCTGATGTCGGCGATCGACAGGTGGTCGCCGGTGAGGTACGTGCGCGTCGCGACCTGCTTGTCGATGACGCCGTAGCACGTGTCGAGCATCTTGCCGGCGGCCTCGAGGACCTCCGGGGTCTGCGGGCGACCGAAGATGTGGTGGTAGATGAACTTCATCGCGTTCGGGGTGAAGTCCGACGTCTCGATCGAGATGAACTGCTCCATCACGGCGCGCGTCGTCAGGTCCTGCGACGACAGCTTGAAGCCGGCCTTGCCGTCGAGGTAGCGCGCCATCGCGCGCGACTCGTACAGCGCGAAGCCGTCATCGTCGAGGGCCGGCAGCTGGCCGAACGGCTGGCGCGCCAGGTGGGCCGGCGCCTTGTGCTCGCCCTTGGCGAAGTCGACGAGCTCGAGCTCGTATGGCGTGTTCGTCTCGTGAAGGGTGAACAGGACCTTGCGGGTGCACGTGCTCGCGGGGTGGCCGAAAAGCTTCATGGCGCGCACGGTACACCCGCGGCCGCACGATCCGATCGTCTTCGTGAGCCAGAGCCCATCGCGATCCCTCCTGCACCTCGGCAAAGAGCGGCTCGGAGCCGAGGCGTGACGCGGTATGCTCGGAGCGGGGATGTCGCGTCGAAGGTTCAGGACCGGGTCGCGTGCGCTGTTGGCCGTGGCGACAGCGGGATGCAGCTTTGCCCCGAGCGGTCCCGGTGGCAGCGGCGATGCTCCGGGTGTGCAGCCCGGGCACGGGCAGATCGTGGACGACACGGTCGCGGACTTCTCGGGCGACCTCGGCTCCGGGGCGGTCGTCGCGGCGCGCGGGGCGATCGAGATGAGCGCGTCGGTCGGCGGCGGCCTGCACGCGCGCGCGTGCGACCAGAACCAAATCAACAACGACCCGACCCTCACGTTCGCCGCGCTCGAGACGAAGTGCACGGCGCTGCTGGGCAGCGGCTACGCGCAGACGCCCCGCGACTACGGCAACAACGACCGCCCCCGCGGGCTCGGGCTCGCGTCGAACGATCGCTTCACGATCCTCTATGATGGCGAGATCTTCCTCGCCGCCGGGTCGGGGAGCGTGTCGTTCGACGTCGATGACAGCGTCCTCGCCGAGGTCGACGACGGTACAGCCGCGGGCTCGGCGGGGTTCGCAAATCTCAGCAAGTTGACGGTGCCGGTCGCGCCGAACGGCTCCGGCTTCTATCCGATCCGCGTCGCGTGGAGCGAGCAGGACAACAACGCGCGCCTCGTCATCACGCAGACCCCGTTGCCCGCCGGCGTCACGCAGCCGATCCTGCGCGCTCCGGTCACGACCGCGCCCGGCGTCACGGCCTCGCAAGCGGGCTTCGACTGGACAAACCCGCAGGGCACGACCTCGCTCCCGACCCTCGACGCGCAGTTCCACCGCGCCTCGCCGCCGTTCGACGTGCAGGACAACCCGCCCGCGGACTACGTGGTGCGCTTCGTGGGCCAGGTGCTGATCGACCACGACGGGCCGCATACGTTCGCGGTCGCGACGGACGGCGGCGCTGGGTCGTTCGAGCGGCTCTGGCTCGATGGCGTGCTCGTCACCGAGTCGCCGCCCTTCTCGCCGTTCACGACGAGCACCACCACGCAGCCCGTGCTGAGCGCCGGCTGGCACGACGTCGTGGTCGACGGCGTGTCCACGCAGCAGGTGGGCCACGACGTGAGCTTCTCGGTCACGCTGGCCGATGGCTCCGGAGAACCGGCGCCGATCCCGAGCGACCACCTCCGCCCGGTGGTGGCCGGCGGCGAGACCGTGGCGGTCACCACCGTCCCGAACCTCGGGCTGGCTGGCGGTGGCCTGCCGAAGCTCGCGAAGCTCGCCCTGCCGCGCGCCGATGGCTTCACGATCGACACGTACGATGCGGTCGTCGGCTACAACGACAAGACCGTCGCCTCGGACTGGACCGTCGCGCTCCAGGTCGATGGGGGCTCGAACGGCAAGCTCGCAGACCTCCCGCCGCCGAACTTCGGCCCCTCCGCGATCTACGCCCAGGATCTCGGCGCCGGGCTCCGTGGTCGGACGACCGCGCAGCCGGTCCCGCTCGCCTACGCGTTCTCGCATCCGGGCTCGGGCGCGATCGACGGCGGCGCGCAGGTGAAGCAGGTCTCGGTGATCGCGACGGGCCACGGCCTCCTGCCGCCGCCGTTTCCGACGCTCGCCACGTACACGTCACGGGCCCACGCGACCACCGGCGCGACGCAGATCGTCGGCGTCACGCTGGCCGGCGACCTCCACGGTCAGCTCGTCACGGTCGCGATCGCGGTCGGCGACGACGCGGCTTCGCTGGGCGAGTTCCGCACGGTCGCCGCGGGCACGCCGCTCGCGCTCGCTGCGGGCAAGGTGCTCGCGTACCGTCTCGTGCTCTCCGGCGACGGCTGGCACGCGCCCGCGATCGAGCGCGTGCAGATCGACTACCTGACGTCGTCCGGGACCGACGCGGCGCCCTGATCGACCGGCGTCGCGGACGTCGCCCTGCGCGTGGGCGGCGCCGTCCGCCGCGCCGCGCCGCGGCCGGGCGCGAACACCGCGCGCTGCCGCCGGAGCTCGGCGTGGCCAACCTGCTCGCGGCCGGCTACGCGCGGGTGCCGGGCGCGACGGGCGAGTCGGGCCTCGCGGCGTACTTCGCCGATCTTCTCGATCCGGCGCTGACGTGGGAGGCGATCGGCTGGCTGCGCGCGCGCACGGCGCTGCCGATCCTCGTCAAGGGCATCGTGCGGCCCGACGACGCGGCGCGCGCGGTGGCGGCCGGCGCGGCGGGGGTCGTGATCTCGAACCACGGCGGCCGGCAGCTCGACGCGGCGCCCGCGACGATCGACGTCCTGGCCCGCTGCGTGGACGCGGTGGCCGGGCGCGGCGAGGTCCTGCTCGACGGCGGCGTGCGGCGCGGCGCGGACGTCATCAAGGCGATCGCGCTCGGCGCGCGCGCGGTCCTCGTGGGCCGACCGGTGCTGTGGAGGCTCGCCGCGGGCGGGCGCGAGGGCGTCGCGGCGGCGCTCGGCATCCTGCGCCGCGAGCTCGATCTGGCGATGACCTTGTGCGGATGCCCCGACGTGGCGAGCATCACGCGCGACCTGGTTACCTCGCTGTAACGCAGGTCCGGGGTAGCGTGGCGGCATGCAACTGCGCGCGCTGGGGATCGCGGTCGGGCTCGTCGCGTGCGGAGACGCGAAGGCGGTGCCGGATGCGCCGCCGGTGGTCGTGGACGCCGCGCTCGATGCGTCGCCGTTCCACGCCACGGTGACGGGCGCGATCACCGCGCTCCAGTCCGCGAACGGCCCCGGCGGCGCGCCGGTCGCCACGACGGGGACGCCCGATGTCACGACGGTTCACCTCGGCGTGAGCCGCGCGGACGGTAGCCTCGAGCCCGTCCTCATCGGGAGCGACGGCACGTTCCGCTTCGGCGTCGAGGCGGCGGGCGACCCGTACGACTTCGTCCTCGCGATCGACGGCCAGTCGCCAAAGAACTACCAGAGCAGCGCGCCGAGCCTGAAGATCGCGGTCGTGGGAGCCGGCCACCTCCCGCGCGCCCCGGTCGCGAGTGATCTGATCGTGAAGGCGGTCTTCGACAACTGGGTACAGGGCGACACGGCGGTCCTGCAGACGACGGGCCTGTGGACCGACACCGACGCGCAGTTCGTGACGAACCCCGCGCCGAACCAGAGCGAGCCGTGGGCCTTCCAGTGGCACTGGGCCGGCGTGACGTCGCTCTCCGGCTCGGTCGGCCTCCTCGATGCCGCGCAGCACGACGTCCTCGCGATCGGCGCGTGGCACCTCGACGCCGCGAAGGGCTACGAGGCGATGACGGGCGCGCTCGTGCACAGCGACGTGACGATGGCGAGCGGGATCAACCTCCCGTTCGGCGCCGACGACGTGCCGATCCAGGTGCCCGCGCTGCCGCAGCGCTGCGTGCACGTGATCGCGCCGCGGGGAGCCGAGCTCGCGCGCATCGAGGCCGCCGTGCCCGACGGCTACACGAAGGGCAGACCGAGTGGGATCTCGTGTCGCCCGCGGGTGACGGGATCGGCCCGCTGGCCGCGCAGGCCCTCGCGGTCGCCACCGAGACGGTGCCGGGCAGCGGCTCCGGCTCGAGCGCCGGGGTCGGCTCGGACGCCGACCTGACGGCGAGCTTCGGCGCGCCGTTCGGGGGCAGCGAGCGGCTGGTCTCGGTCGCCGCGCATCCGATCCGCGTGATCCACGAGGCGCCGACCGACGATGGCGTGGCGCTGCGCGCCGGCACGCAGACGTGGGCCGAGGTGGACATGCCCGCGGGTTGCGCGCCGACGCCCGCGACCGCGCAGGTGACGCCCGCGGTCGCCGTGCCGTCCCTCCCCTCGCTCGACGGCGTGCTGCTCGACACCGACGATCGCGCGGACCTGGTTCACGGCGATGGCAGCCCGTTCGTGACGGTGACCTGGACGCAGGCGGCGGCGGGCGTCGCGGACGAGTACGTCGTCAGCCTCGTGCATGTCACGGGCGACGGAATCAACGCGCCGACGCTGACGACGGTCCGGAGCGTGTTCACGACGAGACCGAGCGCGCGGTTCGCGTACGCGGACGTCTCGGGCGATGGCGATGGGGTGTATCTGGTCGAGGTCTTCGCGCGCCAGGGCTTCCCGGGCGCGGCGATCGGCGACTTCGCCACCATCGCGTTTCCATTCGCGAACGCGGTCACGCTCTCGCACACGTTTCACACTCCCGGCGTGCCGATCTGAGAGCCGGTCGGCGGGTGTCAGACCGATCGCGTATCTGTGTCCGCGATGCGGATCTACTTCGTCGGCAGCCACGCCACCGGAAAGACCACGTTGTGCCGCTACGTCAGCCGGCGCTACGACCTGCCGATGATCAGCGAGGTCGCGCGCGCGATCCTCGCCGAGATGGAGAGCTCGCTGGACGCGCTCCGCACGGACATGGACCTCGTCGCTGAGTACCAGGAGCGCGTCTTCGCGCGCCAGGTGCTGGTGGAGCGGCAGCACGCGGGCCGGTTTGTCTCGGACCGCGCGTTCGACAACCTCGCGTACGTCGCCGAGCACACGACGAACGCGTGGGCGATGATGAACGACCAGCGCTTCCGCGACTACATGAAGTGGGTCAGCGAGGGCATCGTGTTCTTTCTGCGGCCGCACCCGTCGCTGCTCAAGGAAGATGGGGTGCGCGCCGGCGTGTCGTGGGACTCGGTCGTCCGCATCGACGGCATGGTCAAGCTCATGCTCGAGCAGCATGGCGTGCAGTACTTGCCGCTCGAGAGCGTCTCGATGCAGGAGCGGGTCCGTGCGGTCGAGTTCGTGCTCTCGCGCTGCGGGGTCCACGAGGCGCAGCCGGCGAAGCTGCCGTCGCGGTTGCGCGCGCAGACGGTGCCGCCCGGGCTCGCCGCGGCGGGCGCGCCGGTGGTTCCGGGGCCCGCCGTCGCGCCGGCGCAGCGCCCGGGCGTCGAGGCGTGGCCGTACAGCCTCGTCGACCATGGTGACCACGAAGCGTAAGCCCCTCGACCTGACACGGTAGAGGTGATCGTGATCGGGAACGTGCGCATGTCCGTCGTCGATCTGGCGTGAACGATCTCCTCCGAGGGCACGCAACCCGGGCGCAGCTCCGCGCGGTAGCGCTCTGATCGCCTCGTCAGACCCTACGCACGGGGAGCGCGCGCGCAGTTCGAATCGACCGCGCGAGATCCACGATGGCCAGGAGCGCGTTCCCGACCACCTCCACGCGAACGCCGCCGTGGACAGACATCGAAGTCCGTCCACCTCAAAGCGGAACAGACGTCGTCGACGTCTCGTCGTGGGCGCCGCCGCGGCGATCGAGGCGCTGGTACGCCGCCATCGCGATCGCGAGCGCGCCGACGAACACGAGCGAGGCCCGCACGCCGGTCACGACGGAGACGAGCGCCGGTCCCGGGCAGAAGCCGGACAGGCCCCAGCCGATGCCGAACAGCAGCGAGCCGCCGATCAGGCGCGCGTCGATGACAGGAGACGGCGGACCGGGATAGGCCTCGCCGTACGGCGGCGGCTGCGCGCCACGCGACCGGACGATGGCCCAGGCGACCGCGTGCAGCGCGACCGCGATCGCCATCACGAGGGCCAGGCTCGCGTCCCAGTGGCCGCTCGCGAAGTCGAGGAAGCCGATGACCTTGGACGGGCGCACCATGCCGGAGACGCAGACACCCGCTCCGAACAGCGCGCCCGCGAGCAGCGGGATGAGCACCTTCCTCATCGCGTGAAGCTCCCGACGAGCGTGGCCGTCGCGACGCCCGTGCCGAAGAAGACGAGGGTCGCGACGATCGACCGCCGCGAGAGGCGGCTCGTGCCGCACAGGCCGTGGCCGCTGGTGCAGCCGTTCGCGAGGCGCGTCCCGACGCCCACGAGCGCGCCGGACGCGGCCACGAGCCAGAGCGGCGACGGCGTGCCGGCGTCGAACGTCGCGGGGCGAACGGCGGCGAAGACCGCGCCGACGCCGAGCATGCCGGCGAGGAACCACGCGCGCCACGCCCAGTCACCCGGCGTCCCGCGCAGGAAGCCGGCGAACAGGCCCGACAGGCCGACGGTGCGGCCGGTCGTCAAGAGGACGAGCGCGAGCGACGCCGCGATCAGGGCGCCGCCGACGAGCGCGCTGATCGGCATGAAGTCGTGCATGGCGAGGAGAGGTGTAGCAGATCTCACCAGCTGGCGATGGCGAGGCGCCGGCGGGCCGCGTCCTCGTACAGCGCGGCGCGCAGCCAGGCGCGAGCGAACCGGGGGCGGTCGACCGCGCGGCGCGTGCCCGTGAGCGCGCGGGTCGCGTCGTGGGCGATGGCGCCGAGCGTGCGGAGCGCGTCCGCCCCGCCGCCGAGCGCGCACGCCGCGAGCGTGGCCGCCTCGCGATCGAGCTCGGCGAGCGCGTGCGTCGGCAGCGTCGCGAGGCCGCCGAGGGCGACGCGCTCGAGGCGCCGGCGGAGAGGCGCGAGCAGATCGGGGATCGTCAGGGGCGCGGGCGTGCTCGCCGATGCGGAGATCGCCGCCCCGGCGGGAACGGAGAGCCGGTCGTAGTCGAGGTTCGCGCGGCCGTGCCACGCCTCGGGCAACGCGAAGCGCGTCTCGCCGGCGGCCGGTCCGATCGCCAGGAGATCGACGCGGCCCGGCGCGCCGATGCCGACGCGTCCGATCGCGAGGACGGCGAGGCCCGCGGAGCGCGCGAGGATGGCGAGGTTGTCGCGGGCGTGGAGCGCGCGGTGATCGTGCGCGGTGGAGAGCTCGAGGGCACCGTGGTCGGCGGGGACGAGGAGGACGCGGCCGCCGTGCGCGGCGAGCGTGCCGGAGAGGAAGAGCAAGTCCCAGCCGGCGGGGCGCAGCTCGTCGGGCGCGGCGTCGTGGGCCGCGATCGCGGCGAGCTGTGTGGCCAGCGCGGGCTCCCAGCAGGCGGCGACGCGCGGGTCGTCCCAGCGCGCGGGCTCGCTCGCGCGGACGGCGCGCACGCGCTGGCCGGCGCCGAGGCGACCATCGGCGGACGCGGTGGCATCGGAGACGAACAGACCGGCGCGGCCGAGCTCGCGGTGCGGCAACACGGCGTCGCCGAGGTTCGCGGGGGCGTCGTAGGCGCCGGCCGCGCGGTTTGCGTCGCCGGCCGCGACGTCGGCGCGCGTGAAGATCGCGCCGTCCTCGGCGAGCAGGTACGTGATGCAGCCCGCGTGGCCGGAGCGCGCGACGACGGCCTCGCTGAAGAGGCCGCGCAGGCGGAGCTGACCGATGGGCGCATAGTCGCGGCGTGCGCGACCGACGAGCACGGGATCCGAGGCGTCGAGGGACAGCTGGTGCGCGACGGCGAGCGCCCCGCGAAGCTCGGCGGCAAGCGTGGCGAGGGCGAACTCGGGACGATCGGCGCGCAGCTCGCGGACGAGGAGCAGGACCCTGGTCTGCGCGGCGGCCAGGCGATGGAGGCCGGTGGCGCGGCAGGTGTGAATGGACCGCAGGAGCTCGGTTTGGGCGAGCGAGCCGGTGGAGTGAGCGCCCGTCGCCAGGAGATCCGAAAGCAGAACAAAGACGTGTGCGGCCGTCGGCGACGGGGTGGCGGGGAGAGAGGGCGCGACCGTTGTCAGAGCGGTGACACTTGCGTCCACGGTTGCGTTCGCGTTGATGACCGAGAGAAGGGAGACGACCGCGGCGACGTGGAGGCACCGGGGCGAGAGGAGGCAGGTGCACGCGACGGCGGTGACCTGATCGGGGACGGTGAGCGTGACGACGTCGTTCTTGTCGGTGGTGATCGATGTTCCCGTCCACGTCCAGCGCTCGGCGAGCGCGGGATCGGCGTCGAGCTTCGCCAGGAGGCGCGACGGGGTGGCCGAGAGGAGATCGGCAGCGAGCGCCGGCGAGATGGTCGGCCTCATCGGATCTTCGCTCCGATCCAGCGGGCGAGATCGAGCGGCGTGAGCGCGGCGACGGGCATCCCCGCCGCGACGACTTGCTCGGCGATCGGGACCGCGTAGCGCGGGGCGCCGCGGTCGTCGAGCGCGGCGAGGCCGAGGCAGATCACGCCCATCTCGACGAGCGCGCGCACCTCGCCGAGCATGCCGTCGATGCTGGCGCCCTCCTCGAAGTCGCTGACCGTGATGACGATCGTGCGGCTCGGCACCGCGACCAGCTCACGCGCGTAGCGCAGCGCCTTCGCGATGTGCGTGCCGCCGCCGACCGCGATCTCGAGCAGCAGCGCGAGCGGGTCGGACGCGTGGTCGGACAGATCGACGACCTCGGTCGAGAACG
>JANXOM010000265.1 GCA_025353585.1 Deltaproteobacteria bacterium | reverse complement strand
GTTTTGTCCGTGTTTCATCCGTGGCTCCTTGACCGTTTATTCTGGCTGGAATCTGGACCTGCCTCAGCGCACCTTTGAAGCGTGACGGGCTTGGCGCGGGAGGAGGGTTTGTGCCGCGACGGGGCGCGACGGGCACGTCATCCCGCTGCCCCACCTGACGTCGGTCGACGCGATCATGCAGTGCCAGCAGCCGAGCTGCATGAACGGCAACTTCTACGCGACGGCGTGGGCGCTGTTCACGTACCTCACGAATGTCCGGCCGGCGGACCTCGCGAAGCTCGAGGCGCTCCTCGATCAGAGCCCCGGCGACGGGCGCGCGGCGTTCGCGCAGGTGTTCGGCGCCGACGGCGCGACCGTCATCGACGGCGACATGCGTCGCTGGCTCCAGAACGGCAGCCACACCGTCCTGCACTTCAACGTTCAGCTCGCCGCCCACGACGTGCGCACGGCCCCGCTGGCCGACGCGGACGTGCTCGCGGCCCGCGCGCTGCTCACGTCGCGTCTCCGGCGCGACAAGACCCTCGCGGCGCAGCAGATCGACGCCGCGCTCGCCCTCGATCCGACCGACGTCATGGCGCGGGCCGTGGAGCTCGGCCTGCCGCGGCCGCACGACGTGGCCGGGGCCCGCGCGACGGCGGCCGCGCACCCGGAGGACTGGCGCGCCTGGCTGCTCGTGATGACCGCCGCGCCGACCCCCGACGAGCAGGCCGCGGCGCGGACGAAGCTCTGCGAGCTCGTCGCCGCGCATCCGACGAACGGAGTGCCCGCGCTCCCGTGTCCAGCCGCGCCGCCGAGCTAACCTCCGCGCGTGCCCACCGACGATGATGACGACTTCCGCGTCGACCTCGACGTCAAGCTCGCGTTCCAGGAGCGCCTGATCGGCGACCTCGACGCGCTCGTGCGCCTGTTCGGCGAGCGCCTGGCGAAGGTCGAGAAGGAGTTCGCCGACCTGAAGGCCCAGGTCAGCAAGCCGCTCGACGAGCGCCCGCCGCACTACTAGTTCTTGATCACCGGCAGCAGCACCGCCGACGCGTGGGCCCCGCCGCGAAACACCCGCTGCGTCGCCTTCACGTAGTCGCCCGCCTTCGCGAAGAAGATGTTCTCCACGAACGTCTGCGGGTTGCGGTCGTAGAGCGGGAACCAGCTCGATTGCAGCTGCACCATGATGCGGTGCCCGGGCAGGAACACGTGGTCCACGCTCGGCAGCGCGAACTTGTAGCGCTGCACGGTGTTCGCGGGGATCGCCGTGGGGTGCTCGAACGACTCGCGGTAGCGCCCGCGAAAGATGTCCATCCCGACGCCCAGCTGGTAGCCGCCGAGGTCGGGCTGCGCTGGCACCTCGTCGGGGTAGACGTCGACGAGCTTCACCACCCAGTCGCTGTCCGTGCCGCTCGTCGATGCGTACAGATCCACCGCGGGCGCGCCCGCGATGTGCACCGGCGCCGTCAGCGGCGGCGTCTCGTAGACGAGCACGTCCGTGCGGTCCGCGACCGCGCGCTGATCCGACACGAGCCAGCGGCGCCACGCCTCGCTGTCGTCCGGTCGCACCGGGCGCGGGATGTACGGCACCGGCTTCGCTGGATCGGACACGTACTCGTCGCTCGCCTCGCCCCCGCGCGGCGCGTCCCAGCCCGCGTGCCCGCCCGGCTGCAAGTACAGCGGCGTCGTCGGCTGGGCCAGCGGCCACCTCGCGAGCTTGCGCCACACGTCCGTGCCGGTCTCGAACACGAACGCGGCCGGCGTCGGCACGCGCGGCGCGTTGTCCTTGAGGTGCGCGTCGAGGAACGGCTGCATCACGTCGCGCCGGAACTGCAACGACGTGTCGCCCTCGAAGTGCAGCGGCCCGAGCGTGCTCGCCTCGTAGTTGACGCCGCTGTGCCGCCACGGCCCGAGCACCACGTAGCAGGCGTCGCCCTTCGCATCCTTTGGCTCGAGGGCCGCGTACGTGGCGAGCGCGCCGTACATGTCCTCCTGGTCCCACTGCGAGGCGACGATCATCGTCGGGACGGTGAGCGGCTGCTTGCCGAGGATCTGGTCGAGCGCCTGGCCCTGCCAGAACGCGTCGTACGCCGGGTGCTCGGTCATCTTCACCCACGCGGGGTACTGCTCGAGGCCGTGCGCCTTCGCGTAGTCGCCCAGCGAGCCGGCGCGGCGAAACATCTCGTAGTCGTCGATGCCGCTGCGCGCGACGCGCTTGCCCTCGCCGTGCTCCGTGGTCTGGCCCGCGATGTAGTCGAGGTTCGTCGTGCGAAACGCGCCGTTGTGGAACCAGTCGTCGCCCTTCCAGCCATCGACCATCGGGCTCATCGGCACCGCTGCGCGCAACGCCGGGTGCGGATGGACGAGCGCCATGAGCACCGTGAACCCCTCGTACGAGCTGCCGATCATGCCGACGCGCCCGTTGCTCTCGGGCACGTTGGCCGGCTTCACGAGCCAGTCGATCGTGTCGTACGCGTCGGTGGCGTGGTCGATCTTGGTGTCGTTGAGCGGGCCGGCGAGCGGGCGCGTCATCACGTAGTCGCCCTCGCTCGTGTACTTCCCGCGCACGTCCTGGAACACGCGGATGTAGCCCGCCGCGGCGAGCTGGTCGTCGCCGGGCGGCAGGTTCGCGGCGAGGTGCTCGCTGTTCGCGCGATCGGCGCGCTTGCTCGCGTTGTAGGGCGTGCGCGTGAGGATGATCGGCGCGCGCTTCGCGCCCTTCGGCACGGTGATGACGGTGTGGAGCTTCACGCCGTCGCGCATCGGGATCATGACCTCGCGCCGATCGAAGTCCTGCTCGGGCCGCACCGGCGTGATCTTCGCCGGGATGTCCGGCGTCATCGGGGGCAGCGGTGCGGCGGCGGCCGGGACCGTGGCGAGGGCGAGGGCGAGGAGGGCGAGCGCGCGCATGGCGCGGACTGTAGCGCGAGCGTGCGTGGCGGCCGCTACAGGTCGTACTGCATGCCGAGCTCGATGACCTGGTCGGGCGGGATGCCGAAGTAGCGCGTCGCGGGCTCCGCGTTGCGCGCGAGAAACGAGAAGACGCCCTCGCGCAGCCGGCCCATCATGCCGGCGTTGGTGGCGAGCAGCGTGTCGCGGCTGATGTAATACGTCAGCGGGCCGGTCTGCGCGATCGCGAGCGCTTCGAGCGCGGTGGCGATCATATCCGGCACGCGCGGCTCGTCCATGAAGCCGACGTGCCCGACGACGCGGTAAAATCCGCCACCGAGCGCGCGCGCCTCCACGCGGTCCGCCTCGTCGACCGCGGGGCGCGGCTCGTGCACGAGGTTGAACAGCACGACCGTCTCCGGCAGGACGTTCATCCGCTTGGCCTGGTAGACGACGCTCGGCGGCACGTGGTCGATGTGCGACGCCGTGTAGACGCCGATGAACGGCGCGCGCACCAGCTTCGCGTCCAGCCCGCCGATGAAGGGCGCCAGGTCCGGCGAGCTCTCGATCACGCGGCGCAACAGCAGCGCGCGGCCTTGCTTCCACGTGATCATGACGACGAACACGAGCGCTCCCACCGCGAGCGGCACGTAGCCACCGTCGACGATCTTGATCGCGTTCGCGGCGAAGAACGGGATGTCGAACGAGAGGAAGAGCACCAGCAGCGGCAACGCCTTGGCCCGCGACCAGCCCCACGTCTCGCGGGCCACCACGTAGTAGACGACCGACGTGATGCCCATCGTGCCCGTCACGGCGATGCCGTACGCCGAGGCGAGGTGGCTCGCGCGCTGGAACGCGATCACGAGCACCACGCACGCGAACATCAGCGCCCAGTTCACGAGCGGGACGTAGATCTGGCCCGCTGTCTCGCGCGAGGTGTGCAGGATCCGGACGCGCGGGAAGTAGCCGAGCTGCACGGCCTGGTGCGTGAGCGAGAACGCGCCGGAGATGAGCGCCTGCGACGCGATGATGGTCGCGACCGTGGCGAGGATGACCAGCGCGTACGTCTGCGCGCCCGGCTCGACGAGCGCGTAGAACGGGTTCGCGAGGGCGGCCGTGTCGTGCAGCATCAGCGCGCCCTGGCCGAAGTAGTTGAGGACGAGCGCGGGCAGCGCGATGCTCCACCAGCCGATCCGGATCGGCGGCGCCCCGAAGTGGCCCATGTCGGCGTAGAGGGCCTCGCCGCCGGTGACGGCGAGCACGACGCCGCCGAGGACGCCCACGCCGGTGAGGCCGTTGCGCGCGAAGAACTCGAACGCGAAGTGCGGCGAGACGGCGCGGAGGATCGCGGGGTGCGCGATGATCTGGCGGGTGCCGAGGGCACCGAGCGTCACGAACCACAGGACCATGACGGGCCCGAAGAGCCGGCCGACGCTCGCGGTGCCGCGGCTCTGGATGGCGAACAGGCCCACGAGGATCACGCACGTGATGGGCACGATGGCGGGCTCGAGCTTCGTGGTCGCGATCTCGAGGCCCTCGACCGCGGACAGGACGGAGATCGACGGCGTGATGATGCCGTCGCCGTAGAGCAGCGCGGCGCCGACGAGGACGAGCACGGCGATGAAGCTGACGTGGGTGGAGCTCGGAGCCGAGCGCAGCTTGCCGGGCACGAGCGCGAGCAGGGCGAGGATGCCGCCCTCGCCGCGGTTGTCCGCGCGCATGATGAAGGTGAGGTACTTCACGCCGACGACGAGCATCAACGCCCAGAAGATGAGCGAGAGGATGCCGAGGACGTTCTCGGGCGTCGGCGGGGCGCCGTGCTCGCCGGACGTGCACTCGTGCAGCGTGTAGAGCGGGCTCGTGCCGATGTCGCCGAACACGATCCCGAGCGCCGAGACGACGAGGGCCGGCAGGGCGCGCGGCGGATGGGCCGCGGTGGCGGTCGTCATGGCGGAGCCGTCGGCGGCGCGTCGGGGGTGAACAGCTCGAGGACGGCCGTCGGCTGGCCGGTCGCGTCGAGCCCGCCGACGATCAAGACCTGCTGGTTCGGCAGCGCGAGCGCCGTCGCGCCGGTGCGCGGGACGACGAGCGACTTGATGAAGTGCTGCTGGAGCGTCGCGGCGTCGAGGATGTCGGCGGTGGAGACGACGGCGCCGGTCTCGTCGGTGCCGCCGGCGACGACCACGTAGCGCGCGGTGGCCGCGACGGCCGGGTGCAGCCGGACGGACGACAGCGAGGCCGTGACGGTCGTCGACGTGCCGGTCGCGGCGTCGAGGAGGATCCCCGCGCGCGTCGGCGTGCCCGCCGCGGAGCCGCCGAGGATCGCGACCTTGCCGCCCGCGAGCGCGACGACCGCGTGATCCGTGCGCGCGCCGCCGGCGACGGTCAGCGCGTCCACGACGCCGGCCCGCAGCCGCGAGACGCCGGCCGCGCCCGCGAAGATCGCGATCGGCGTCCCATCCGATCCGGCGGTGACCGCGGCCTCCGCGGGCGCGGCCGCGAGCTCGCTGCGCGTCGTCAGCGCCTTGGTCTCGCCGTCGAGGTCCAGGGCCGGGTGGCCGGTGATGACGAACGTCTCCGTCCCGTCGAGGAGCATGGTCTGCCCGGCGCGCGCGAGCTCGGCGTGCGAGCCGAGGTCCTCGTACGCACCGGCGGGGGCGGTCGTCGGGTTGAAGCGCCACAGCGTGCCGGTCGCGGCGCCGGAGCCGTCGTTGCCTCCGAAAAAATAGACGAGGCCGCTGGTCCCGGCCGCGCCGGCCATGTCGCTGCGCGGCTGGCCGCCGGTCCCGTCGCTGCCGGTCGCGGCGAGGGCCAGGCCGCTCGCGATCGTGTGATCGAACGCGTTGTAGACGCGCAGCTCGTCGGACGCCGAGCCGGCGCTGTCGCGCCCGCCGGCGAGCACGCCGCCGAACGCGACGGGCACGACGGTGATGCCGGTGCGCGCGGCGTCGAGCGACAGCGGCGCGGACGCGAACGAGACGGGCTCGGCCAGGTAGATGACGAGCTCGGCGTTGACGGCGGCGAGCGGGAAGGGCGGCGACTCGCCGACGGCCACGACGTTGCTCCCCGCGTCGAGCCCCTCGACGATGATGACGCCCTCGTCCTGCACGGCGTCGAACGAGACGGCGGCGTCGAAGCGGCCGTCGCTGCCCCGCGCGGCGAGGGTCACGCTCGGCGGGGCGGTGACGGTCACGCGCAGCGTGGTCGCGGTGGCGAGGACGGTGGAGCCCGGCGCGGTCGTCAGCCCCACGACGATCGTCCCGCTGCCGCTCGTGCACGAGACGGCGGCCGCCGCCGCCCACGCGAGCAGCGCGCCGGTGCGCATTACTTGCCGCCGCGGCCGAGCTCGCGCGCCCGCTTCGTCGCGGTCTCGACCGCGTTGATGAGCGTGGTGCGGAGGCCGCCCTGCTCGAGCGTGTGCAGGCCCGCGATCGCGGTGCCGCCGGGGGAGGTGACCATGTCCTTGAGCTTGCCCGGATGCTCGTCCGTGTCGAGGAGCAGCTTCGCGGAGCCCATCACGGTCTGCGCGGCGAGCCGCTGCGCGTTGCGGCGCGACAGACCGACCTTCACGCCGGCGTCCGACAGCGCCTCGAGGATGAGGAACACGTAGGCGGGGCCCGAGCCCGACAGGCCGGTGACCGCGTCGAGGTGGTGCTCCTCGAGGGTGACGGTGATGCCGACCGCGTCGAACAGCGCCTTCGCGACGGCGAGATCGGCCGCCGTCGAGCGCGAGCCGGGCGCGATCGCGGTGGCGCCGGCCCCGACGAGCGCGGGCGTGTTCGGCATCGCCCGGACGACGCGCACGGCCTCGCCGACCGCCGTCTCGATCTTCTCCGCGTCCACGCCGGCGGCGATGGAGATGACGAGCGTGCCGGGCCGCAGCGCATCGGCGATCTCGCGCAGCACCTTGTCGAGGATCTGCGGCTTGACGCTCAGCACGACGAGGTCCGACGCCGCGGCGACGTCGCGGTTCTCGGGCGTCACGCCGATCGCGTAGCTGCGCGCGAGCTCGTCGAGCCGCTCCTGCCGCGGCGCGCTCGCCAGGATCCGGTCCGCCGCCACGTGCCCGCCCTTGACGAGGCCGCGCACCAGCGCCTCGGCCATGTTGCCGGCGCCGACGAATCCGATGCGCATCTGCGAGAGCACCGGGAGAGGTTACGTCCTACCCGGATCAACCGCCAAGCCGCCGCGCACGCCAAGCCGGAGCCACGGACGAGGTTTATCGACAAACCCTCTCCCTTGGCCCCGGCTCGGCGTCCTCCGCGCGTCGCGGTTCATCCGACGCGAGGGTCTCTACCCGATGTTGAAGTCTTCCTTCGCCAGCCCCGCGCCGGAGCCGTCGAAGAAGCGCGCGAGCTGGGAGCGGCCGAAGATGTCGTGGGGCGCGTCGCCGGTGAGCCACTCGGCGTAGAGCTTGCCGATGATCGGCGCCATCATGAAGCCGTGGCCGACGAAGCCGCACGCCAGGAAGAAGTCCGGGTGGCCGGCGGGCGCGCCGAGGATCGGGTTGCCGTCGGGGGACTGGTCGTACGGCCCCGCCCACTGCCGCAGGATCTTCACGTCGCCGAGGATCGGCATGAGCCGCGTCAGCCGGCGCGCGTACGTCGCGAGGAACTCGAGCGTGCTGCCCATGCTGTAGGTGGACGCGTGCCCGGGGATGGTCACGCCGCCGACGATCTCGCCGCGCATCGACTGCGAGCAGTAGAGCCCGCTCGCGAGCTCGCTCACCATTGGCCGCAGGAACGGCTTGAGCGGCTCCGACGAGCAGATCTCGTGGCGGATCGGGTACGTCGGGACCTCGACGCCGATCATCTGCGCGAGCTTCGGCGACCACGCGCCGCACGCGTTGATGACCCGGCGCGCGCGGATCGCCCCGCGCGGCGTGCGTAGCGTGTAGCCGCCCGCGGGCTCGGCGTCGATCGAGCCGACCGGCGTCTGCATGAACAGCTTCACGCCGAGGGCCGCCGCCTGCCGCGCGTAGCCCCACAGGAACGGCCACGGAAACAGGATGCCGTCGCTCGGGTTGTACGCCGCGCCGACGACCCCCGTGATGTCGAGCTCGGGCACGATGCCGAGCGCCTCGCGCGGATCGAGCATGCGCGTCGCCACGCCGCACCGGTTCTGGAGATCGATGTTCTTCGCGAGCCGCGCGACCTCGCGCTCGCTGCGCGCCAGGAACAGGTAGCCGCCCTGGCGGAACCACACGTTGACGCCGAGGTCGACCGCGAAGCGCCGGCACAGCTCGACCGACTCCTGCATGAGCCGGATGTTGATCTCCGTCGACCACTGCTGCCGCACGCCGCCGCCGTTGCGGCCGCTCGCGCCCTCGGCGAGGTAGCCGCGCTCGATGACGACGACGTCCGTCAGCCCGCGCTTCGCGAGGTGGTAGGCCATCGCGAGGCCCATCACGCCGCCGCCGACGATGACGATCTCGGCGGACGCGGGCAGCGGGCCCTCCCCGGCGAGCGTCGCGGGCAAGCGCATCTGGCCCGACGCGTCCGCGCGCGCCTCGTCGTCCTCGTCGTCGATGCCCGCTTGCATGGCGCTACTCGTCGTCCGGTGGGTCGTCGGGGAAGCGATGCGCGTCGGGCGCGCGCGCGAGGAGCCGCAGCGGCGTCGGGGCGAGCGGCGGCCGCGACGTGAACGGCGGGATGGCGGACGGCGGCTGCCCGGTGAGCCGCGCGAGCTGCAGCCCGACGACGGCGAGGCACTCCTTGCCCTGACACGGGCCGGTGCCAAAGCCCGTGTAGCGCTTCACCTCCTCGATGTCGGTGTAGCCGCGCGCGACGGAGTGCTCGAGGTCGGCGAGCGTCATGTCCTCGCAACGACACAGGACGATCTTGCCCGGCATCACCTCACCTCGCCGCAGAGGTTCGCCGCGATGCGATCGCCATCCTGGGCCGCGCGCGCCGGGCCCATGTAGCCGGTGACGTCGCCGCACGCCCAGACGTTCGGCGTGGTGGTGCGCCCGTCGGGATCCACGACGATCCGGTACCCGCCGCCGGCGGCGTCGAGCTGGACCTCGCACGCCTGCTGCCGCGCGCCTTCGGAGGCGGGGGCGGGGAGGGCGGCGACGGCGACGAGATCGCAGTCGACGCGGCCATCACGCGTATCGAGGCCGGACGCCCAGCCGCGGCCCCGCACGCCGAGGGCGCGGGCGAGGGGGACGCGGGTGACCTCGGCGCCGGCGGCCGTGAGCGCGGCGGCGAGCGCGTCGATATCCGCGGCGACCTCGGGGACCTCGACGAGCGCGATCTTGTCGCCGGCGAGGATGCCGTGCTCGACGAGCAGGCGCCCGACCGCGCGCGCGGCGATGACGCCGGGGCGATCGTTGTCCGCGATCGGCAGGTTCACCGGATAGCCGCCGGTCGCCCAGATCCACGCCTTCGCGTGCACGCGGTAGAGCCGCGCGGGCGCCGCGACGGCGAGCACGCCGCCGCCGTCCTCGGGAAAGAAGCCGATCGCGGTCGAGCGCGCGAGCACCTCGGCGCCGGCCGCGTCCACGGCATCGAGCCGCGCATCGGCGACCGCGCGCCCGGTCCGCGGATCGGCGCGCAGGCTCCCGCCTGGGCGCAGCTGATCGTCGACGAGCAGCGTCGAGCGGCCGGCGCGCGCGCACGCGGTGGCGGCGGCGAGGCCGGCGGGGCCCGCGCCGATCACGCAGACATCGACCTCGCGCGACTCGACCTCGGGGGGCCCGTGGTCGGGGCGGTGCGCGGGCAGCTTGCCGAGCCCCGACAGCTGGCGGACGATCTTGTTCGTGAGCTTGTTGAGGATCGACGAGCTCGTCATCAGCGTGTGGTGATCCATACCGCGCGCGAACACGAAGTCGACCGCGCCGAGGAGATCGATCTCCGCCGACGGGAACGCGTTCTGGCCCGCGACCTCGAGCCCCGGCTCGCACGGCGCGAGGCACGCGCGGACGTTCGGGACCCCGCCGAGGCGCACGAGGCATCCGCTGCAGTGCCCTTCGAGGCAGAAGTAGGTCCGCGGGCGGTGGTACTTCAGCGAGCGACCGAGGATGCGGGTTCCGCTCGCCACGGCCGCGGCGGCGACGCTCTCGTCGGAGAACGCGCGGACGCTGGTGTCCGCCACGCGGATCTCCACCGCGGGGCCCCGCAGCGCGTCGTGAGAGGCCAGGCGTCGCGCCACGTCTATGTGTACCACGCCGCGATCGCACAAAAGTCGATTCGGGCCTGCTCCCATTTGCGTGTGCGCGCTCGCTCGGGCTACCGTTCGGACTCGGAAAGGACAGGGGAAAACCCGAATGGCGACACCAACTAGGCCGTGCCCGTATTGCGGCGCGGCGGTGCTGATGAATGCACCGAGCTGCGGGACGTGTGGGCGACCGATGCCGCCTATGCAAGCGGGCGCGCCTCCGGCGGGCCAACCGGCGAAGACGATGTTCGGCTATGCCGCGCCGCAGATCCCGCAGGCGGGTCATCCGCAGCAGGGTCAGCAGCCGGGCCAGCCGCCGCGTCCGGGCCAGCCGCCGCAGCAGCAGGGCTTCGCGCCGCCGCAGCAGCAGGGGTTTGCCCCGCCGCAGCAGCAGGGCTTTGCGCCGCCGCAGCAACAGGGTTACCCGCAGCCGGGGCAGCCGCCGAGCCCGTACGGGCAGCCGCCGCAGCCGCAGGGCTATCCACAGCCGGGGCAGCCGCCGCAGCAGCAGGCCAACCCGTACGGTCAGCCACAGGCGCAGCCGCCGCAGGCCAACCCGTACGGTCAGCCGCAGCCGCCGCAGGGCAATCCGTACGGTCAGCCGCAGCAGGCGCAGCCGCAGGCCAATCCGTACGGTCAGCCGCAGCAGCCCAATCCGTACGGTCAGCCGCAGGCGCAGCCGCAAGGTCACAATCCTCAGGCGTACGGGCAGCCGCAGGCCCAGCAGCCGCAGGCCAATCCGTACGGGCAGCCGCAGGCGAACCCGTACGGTCAGCCGCAGCAGCCGCAAGCCAATCCGTATGGTCAGCCGCAAGCGGCGCAGCCGCAGGCCAACCCCTACGGCCAGCCGCAAGCGGCGCAGCCGCAGGCCAACCCGTACGGCCAACCCCAGGCCCAGGCGAATCCGTACGGCCAGCCCCAGGCGAATCCGTACGGCCAGCCGCAAGGGCAAAACCCGAGCTACCCCGCTGCGCAAGCGGGCTTCGGCCAGCCGCCCCCGGACCACCAAAACGGACTCCCGGGCGCGCTCGGAAAGCTGCCAGGCTCGCCGCCGGGGACCATCATGGGCATCCCGGTCGCTCGACTGCGCGATCCGGCGTTGCAGCGCAAGGCGATGTTCTTCGCTGGCATCGCGTTGATCGTCTCGATCGTCGTGCCGGTCACGCTGACGCCGCTGTCCTTTGCGTGGAGCGGCGGCGGGTTTGCCGGGTT
>JANXOM010000234.1 GCA_025353585.1 Deltaproteobacteria bacterium | reverse complement strand
CCTCGACGCCCGGGCGCGGCAGGCGCAGCTCGTACGCCACGACCGACACGACGTCACGCGCGCGCGGACCTTTCGGCCCGCGGTCGCGCTTCGGCTTGCGCGGCGCTTCGCCGGCGGCCGCATCGGGCGCGGCCGCGGCATCGGCGGCCGGCTCGGCGGCATCGGCGGCCGGCTCGGCTGCATCGGCGGCCGGCTCGGCTGCATCGGCGGCGACGGCCGGGTCGGGCTCCGCGACAGGCGCGGTCTCGGGGAGCGTAGCCGTCGGATCGGTCGGCGAGGTCTCGTCGGTCATGGCAGGGCGGCGACCGTAGCCCCGGCCCCGCCGACGAGCAACCGTTCCGGTGATACACCTCGCTCATGGCTCTCGACGCTGCCCGCACCCGCCTCATCCGCCTCCTGCCGAAGGTGGAGCTGCACCTCCACATCGAGGGGACGCTCGAGCCGGAGATGATGTTCAGCCTCGCGGCGAAGCACGGCATCGCGCTGCCGTATGCGTCGGTGGAGGCGGTGCGCGCGGCGTACGCGTTCCACGATCTGCAGTCGTTCCTCGATCTGTACTACGCCGGCTGCGACGTGCTGCGCGACCGCAGCGACTTCTACGCGCTGGCGATGGCGTACTTCGCGCGCGCGCACGCCGACGGCGTGGTGCACGCGGAGCTGTTCTTCGATCCGCAGTCGCACACGGCGCGCGGGATCGAGCTGGGCGTGGTCATCGGTGGGCTGCGCGATGCGATGGGGGACGCGGAGCGGCGCTACGGCATCACGTCGGGGCTGATCCTGTGCTTCCTGCGGCACCTGTCCGAGGAGGACGCGCTCGCGACGCTCGCGGCGGCGCTGCCGTTCCGGAGCGAGCTGGTCGGCGTCGGGCTCGACAGCGGCGAGCGCGGCAACCCGCCGAGCAAGTTCACGCGCGTGTTCGCGGAGGCGCGCGCGGCCGGGCTGCACCTGGTGGCCCACGCGGGCGAAGAAGGACCGGCGGCGTACATCACCGAGGCGCTCGATCTCCTGCACGCGGAGCGGATCGACCACGGTGTCCGTTGCGACGAGGATCCCGCGCTGGTCGACCGGCTCGTGCGCGAGAACATCGCGCTCACGGTGTGCCCGCTCTCGAACCTGAAGCTCTGCGTCGTCAAGGATCTGCGCGACCACAACCTCGCGCGCCTGCTCCGACGCGGCGTCGCGATCACGTTGCACAGCGACGACCCCGCCTACTTCGGCGGCTACATCGGCGAGAACTACCGCGCCGCCGCCGAGGCCCTGGACCTGACGGCCGCCGAGCTCATCCAGCTGGCCGCCAACGCCGCCCGCGCCTCCTTCCTGCCCCTCCCGGGGACGGTGTCAAAGTTGTCAAGTCTGGGGACAACTGACCCCCAATGATTTCAAATTGTTGACCGGGGACGGAGTCAAAGTTGTCAAGCGGAGCCAGACCGCGTTCCGCTGGGCCGCGGCAGCTTCGGCGGACGAGCTCCCCGCCGCTGCGCGCCGGCCACCATCGCGTACTCGAGCTCGTCGCCGCTGCGCGCCGCGCGGAGCATCAGCCCGCCGCGGCTCATGTCCCCCCGGCCGACGAACAGCGCCGGGAACATGAGGCGCGCGCCGAACACGTCGATCAACGTGTCCACGTACTTGCCGGTCGCGATGCTGCCGAGCAACACGACGTTCGTGCCGGCGCTGATCTCGCGGTTCGCGCGCTCTGCGTCTGCGCGCAGGTGCGCGACGAACGCGTTGCTCTCGACCTCGACGCCCCCCATCGCGCGCAACACCGTCGCGTCGATCCGCGTCGACGGCGCGCGCAGGCCGAGGCCCGGTGCCACGACGAGCGCGCCGGGGCTGCCGGGCGACGGCGCGTCGAACGCGCGCGCGTATGCGAGCTTGCCGCGAAAATAGAGCGCCGACAGCCACGCGAACACGTCGCCGAGCGCCGCCGTGCCGGCGCGCAGCTGCACGCCGAGCGGCGAGGTTTGCGACGCCGCGAGTTGCGCCGCGCGGACGCCGCCGCAGCGCGCCGGCGAGAGGAGGAACAGCGTCGTCATGTGAGACCGCTGGTTCGCCGCGGTCGCCCACTTGACAACTTTGACTCCGTCCCCGGGTAAAGGCTCGAGATCATTCGGGGTCAGTTGTCCCCAGACTTGACAACTTTGACTCCGTCCCCGGGGTGAGGGCGCGGACGGTGGCGAGGGTGTCGGCGGAGGCGGCGGTCTTGTCGTCGCGGTAGCGGACGAGGCGCGCGAGGCGCAAGGCCACGCCGCCCGGGTAGCGCGACGACCGCTGCACGTCGTTGAACGCGAACTCGGCGACCAGCTCGGGCCGCACGTGCACGACGTGGCCGTCGCGGTCGATCTCGCGCGCCAGCAGCGCGGCCGTCTGCCAGGCCAGGACCGCGTCGGTCATGCCCTTGAACGTCTTGCCGAGCATCACGAACCGGTCGCCGTCGCGCGCCCCCATCCACAGGTTCGACAGCCACCCGCGCCGCCGCCCCGAGCCCCACTCCGCCGCGAGCACCACCAGGTCGAGCCGGTGCACGCGCTTGATCTTGAGCCATGCCGCGCCGCGACTGCCGGCCTCGTACGGCGCGTCGAGCGCCTTCGCCATGACGCCCTCGTGTCCGCGCCCGACCGCGTCCGCGTAGAACGCCGCCGCCTCATCCGCGTCCGCCGTCACGAGCCGGGGCACCGCGAGCCCCGGCGCCAGCGCCCCGAGGATCCCGAACCGCTCGCTCGCCGGCCGCGCGAGCAGCGTGTCGTCGTCGACGAGCAGCGCGTCGAACAGCGCCAGCGACAGCGGCGTTGCCGCCGGATCGCCCGCCGCCGCGTCGCCGCGCCGCCCGAACCGGGCCATCGTGTCCTGGAACGGCCGCGGCCGCCCGTCCGCGAACAGCGCGATCGCCTCGCCGTCGAGCACGAGCCGCCGCGCCGGCAGCGCCCGCACCGCCGCGATCGCCTCCGGCACCGTCTGGCTGACGTCGTTGAGCCCGCGCGAGAACGCGCGCACCACGTCGCCGTCCTTGTGTAGCTGCACGCGGAAGCCGTCCAGCTTGAGCTCGAGCGCCGCCGCCTCGCCGCCGAACGTCGCGAGCGCCGCCGGCGCGTCGTCCGCCGTCTGCGCGAGCATCGGCAGGATCGGCCGGAACAACGTCAGCCCGAACCGCGCCACACCCGGCGCCCCATCGGCGAGCGCCGCCGCCGCCACCGCGCCGACATCCCCGGCCAGCATGTGCGCGCGCCGCACGTCGGCCACCGGCACGCCCGTCGCCTTTGCGACCGCATCCACCACCATGCTCGCCTCGGCGCCCTGCCGCAGCCCGCCGACGAGCAGCTCGCACAGCCACTGCTGCTCCGCCGCCGTCGCCCGCGCTAGCAGCGCCCCGAACGCGTCTTTTCGCGCGCCCGCGCTCCCCGGCCCCACGAGCGGGACGACCGCCGCGAGCCGCGCGTCGACCTCGGCGAGCTCGAGCGTCGCCGCGCCCGCCGCGGGTACCGCCGCCGCGACCTCCCGCACCAGCCCGTAGCCGATCCCCGTCTTGTGCGGCTGCTCGCCCGCGAGGTACCGCGCGCCGATCGCGCGCTCGTCGGGCGCCAGCTCCCGCAGCGTCGTTCCGAGCAGCGCGACCTTCTTCCCGCGTGCGGCGGTCGCCGCCAGCGCGACGCTCGTCTCCACGATCCGACCGAGCAACATCCCGTTCGGATACCCCGAAAATGCGAACGGCGCCCGAGGAGGCGCCGCTCTGGTCGAGGAGCCTGCTAAGCAGGGGCCTCGCGAACGAGAAGAGCTAGTGCGTGAGGCGTGCCACCCGGCGACGCGTCTAACCCGCCGATCTCACGCGATCCCGCGCTGGCGACAACAGACGCCAGATCCTCGCGGTGGCTACGCGGCCAGCCGGCGCTGCCGCTCGCGCAGCATCCGGCGTGCGAACATCCACCAGCCCGCGATGGCCCCGAGGCCGAGCAGCGTCACCATCCCCGTCACGAGGCGGTCCTCGCTCCGCGTCGTCAGATCGAGGTACGCGCGCGGGTGAATGTTGCCGAGCTTCGCGCTCGCCCAGACCTCCTCCCCCGTCAGCACCTGGAGCTTGCCGACCAGCACCGGGTCGCGCACCGCCTGGTCCGCTACCACCACCAACGCCCGCCCCTGCACGGGGCACAGCGCGAGGTGCGTCGTGTCGTCCACGTCGTCGCCCGCGATCCGCACGTCGGGGTCCACGAGCTTCCCGCAGTCCACCCGCACCGTGCGCCCGACCTGCGGCTCGCTGTCGAGCGTCTGCGCGTCGAGCGCCACCGTGTTGCTCGCGCGCCAGCCATCGATCGCGCCGCCGACCGCCACGAGGGACACCACGATCAGCCCGATGAGCTGGACGATCGGCTTGCTCCGCAGCTGCGTCCGCCGGGAGGGCGGCAGCGCCACGCGCACGAGGGGGCGATCGACATCGGCCATGCCGGTCCGTACCACGTCCCGCCACTGCCTGCAGCGGCGATCAGCTTCGCGTAGGATGCGCCCGTGGCGGACGATGCGGAGAGCTGGCGCGGGCGCGTCATCGACGAGCGCTACGAGGTCGACGACATCCTCGGCCGCGGCGGCATGGGCGTCGTCCTCCGCGCCCACCACAAGTTCACGGGGGCGGCGATCGCCATCAAGGTGCTCCGCCCCGAGTTCGCCCAGGACCCCGAGCTCCAGCGGCGGTTCCTCGGCGAGGCGCGCGCCAGTAACACCATCGGGCACCCCGGCATCATTCACATCTTCGACGCGGGGCGGGACGTCGAGGGCGAGCTCTACCTCGCGATGGAGCTGCTCGAGGGCGAGTCGCTGCGCCCGCCGATCATCCGCGGCCAGCTGACGCCGCTCGACGCGCAGCGCATCGGCATCGAGCTCCTCGCCGCTCTCGGCGCGG
Organism: Deltaproteobacteria bacterium; assembly: GCA_025353585.1. GTDB lineage: Bacteria > Myxococcota_A > Polyangia > Haliangiales > Haliangiaceae > JABFXX01. The sequence continues at coordinate 6,703 of JANXOM010000234.1, read as the reverse complement.
CGCACGAGCGCGGCTTCGTCCACCGCGACCTCAAGCCCGAGAACGTGTTCCTCGTCGCGCCGACCGCGACCGTCAAGCTCCTCGATTTCGGCATCGCAAAGGTCCTCGCCGCGAAGCCGAGCACGGTCGGCGCGACGGCCGCCGGCGTGCTCCTCGGCACCGTCGCGTACATGGCGCCGGAGCAGCTGGAGGACGCGCGCGCCGTCGACGCGCGGTCGGACCTGTGGGCCGTCGGCATCATGCTGTTCGAGATGTTCGGCGGCCGCCTGCCGTTCGACGCGTACACGCCCCAGGCCCTCTTCGTCGCCGTCGCGACCGCCGAGCCCATCTCGATCCGCTTGCCGGTGCCCTCCGCGCCACCCGCGCTCGTGGCGTTCTTCGAGCGCGCGCTCGCCCGCGATCCAGCGAGGCGCTTCGCGTCGGCCGCGGAGATGGCAACCACGCTCGGCGCGCTCCTGCCAGGGCAGGGGCCGACGGCGCCCGGCCCCATCGCCGTCGCGCGCGCGGCCAGCGTGGTCCCCGCGAGCTTCGCGCCGCCGAGTGCCGCAGCGCGCGCGACGTCGGGGCTCGCGCCGCCCGGCGCGTCGATGCCGCTGGCGGCGCAGGCCGCCGTCACCATGTCGACGAAGAGCCGGGGCGCGCTGTGGCTCGGCCTCGCCGTTGCCGTGGCGCTCGCCGGCGTCGCGGTCGCCTACATCGCCACGCGCCACCCGGCGCCCGGCGATGCCGCCGCGCCCATCGCGCTCGCCGCGGTGCACGACGCCGCCGTGACCGCGCGTGCACCACAACCGCCGCCGCCGCCGGCGATCGACGCGGCCCCACCGCTGGCCGACGCCGCCGAGCCCGACGCGGCGCCCGCATCGCACGCCGATGCCGGCGTGGCCCCGCCGCCGCACGCGGACGCCACCCTCTCCCACCCGCCCGACGCGAGCATGTCGCTCCCCGCGCCGCCGCCGACGGGCGCGACCGGCGCGTCCGCCGACTGCGTCACCGCGTGCCAGGGCCTCAAGACCTGCTCGCTCCTCATCTCACGCGCGCAGTGCGAGCGCAGCTGCTCCGATGCGCCGGCGTTCGCCGCATGTGTCAACGCCGCGCCTGGCAACTGCACCATCGCCGCCAAGTGCTCGTACACCGCCGTCTGCGGCGGCCCGCCCGCAGGGACGACAAACTGCAAGGACACGCTCGGCTGCCTCGACGGCTGTCGCCCCGGCGACAACGCCTGCTACTGCCAGTGCAACCGCGCCGCGAAGCCCGGCATGGAGATGTTCCTCGGCCAGGTCGAGACGTGCGCCGTGAGCTGCGCGAACACCGAGACGTGCATGGACAAGCAGTGCCCCGCGTGGCGCGCCTGCCTGAGCAAGTAGACGGCGCCGCGCGCCCGAACCGCGTACAGTTCGCCGGTGGCCGACGACGACAGCGCAGCCTGGCGCGGGCGAGTCATCGACGAGCGCTACCAGGTCGAGGAGGTGCTCGGCCGGGGCGGGATGGGCGTCGTGCTGCGAGCGCGCCATCGGTTCACGGGCGCCACGGTCGCGCTGAAGGTCCTGCGCGAGGACTTCGCGCAAGACCTCGATCTGCAGCGGCGCTTCCTCGCCGAGGCACGCGCGCCCAACGCGATCGCGCACCCCGGCGTCGCTCAGGTCCTCGACGCCGGCCGCGACGCCGCGGGCGAGCTGTACCTCGCGATGGAGCTCCTCGTCGGCGAGTCGCTGCGCGGGCCGATCGGCCGCGGCGCGCTCGCCGCGTCCGACGTTCGACGCATCGGGCTCGAGCTCTCCGATGCTCTCGGCGCGGCGCACGCTCGCGGCTTCATCCATCGCGACCTCAAGCCCGAGAACGTCTTCCTCGTCGCGCCGACGGCGACCGTCAAGCTCCTCGATTTCGGCATCGCAAAGGTGCTGCGGCCCGACGTCGGCACGGTCGCGCGCACCGCCGCTGGCGTCGTGATGGGGACGCCGGCGTACATGGCGCCCGAGCAGCTGAAGGACGCGCGCGGCGTCGATGCCCGCGCCGATCTGTGGGCGCTCGGCGTGATGCTGTACGAGATGCTCGCCGGGCGGCTGCCGTTCGTCGGCAAGACGTTCGAGGAGCTGTTCATCGCCGTCGCGAACCGCGACCCGCAGCCGATCAGCTCGGTGCTCCCGGCGGCGCCGCCGGCGCTCGACGCGTTCTTCGCCCGCTCGCTCGCGCGGGATCCGCAGAGCCGGTTTGCCTCGACGACCGAGCTCGCCTCCGCGCTCGCCGCGCTGCCGCTCGTCAGCCTCGCGCGGCCGCCGGGCCGGGCCACGCCGCGGCCGCCGGAGAGCGTGCTAGCGAGCGGCTTCGCGTCGGCGGCGACGCCCGGGCTCGCGGCGACGGAGATGGGCACCGCGCCGCCGCGCGCCGCGCTTCGCCCCGCGCCGAGCACGGGGCCGGTCTCGATGCTGACGCCGCTGCCCCACGCGACGCCGTCGCCGGTGCAACCGATGCACACGCCGCCGCCACGAGGACCGGCGCCGCGGGCGTCGCGCCACGGGCCCGTCTATCTCGGCGGCGCGGTCGTCGTCGCGCTCGCCGCCGTCGGCATCGCGTACGTGGTCACCGCGCACGAGAGGCTCGCGCCGAGAGACGCGGCGCCCGCGAGCGCGGAGTCGGATGCCGCGGTCACCGTGGCCGTGAGCCCGACGGTGCGGGTCGACGCGGCCGTCACGCCCGTGCCGGTGCCCGGCGCGCCGATCGACGCCGCGGTCGCGCCCGCACCGCCCGCCGCGCGCGATGCGGGCGTGACGATCGCGCGGGACGCCGGCGTGGCCAGCGCGCCGAACCCGCCCGCGCCGACCCGCACGACGGCGGAGGTCTGCGACGCCGGCTGCGCGCGCCTCGCGAAGTGCGGCATCGGCAACCCGCAGTGTTCCCATCGCTGCACCACGCGGCCCGACATCGAGGGCTGCATGTCCGAGGCGAGCACGTGCAACCGCGCCGCGGTCTGCGGCTTCATGATCGTCTGCGGCGCCGCGCCGAGCGGCAAGGAGACCTGCAACAAGGCATCGGCGCTGCAGGGACTCTGCCGGCCGAGCGACCCCGGCTGCGCCTGCCGCGTCGCGCAGGCGATGGCGCCCTCCCACGCCCTGGCCCTCGCCCTCTACGACGGCTGCGCGATTGCCGCGGCGGCCGCCTGTCGCGGCGACGCTGCGTGCATCACGGCCGCGTGCGCCGGCCCGCGGGCGACGTGCCTCGCGCAGTGAGTTCCTCGCCAGGTTGACCGCCACGCCGCCGAGCGGTCACGCCCGCTCGAGCGCCCTAGAACACGAACGGATAGCCGAACGAGCCGCCGCTCTGCGTCTTGGCGAAGCTCGCCTTCTGCACGGCCGCGGCGACGCAGCTGCCGAGCGCCGGGTCGGGCGTCGCGCTGACGGACACGCTCGAGACCGAGCCGCCGCCCCCCACCTTGACGTGCACCTTGACCTGGCCCTTGGCCGAGGACTTGTCGCCGCACGCCATCACGCGCGCCTTCACCTTGCCGATGCCGGCCGAGATCATGTCGCGGTCGAGCGTATCCGGCAAGTCGCTGTTGCCGGCCGGCGGCGGGGCCGCGCCCACGGGCGGCTTCTTGCCGCCCTTCTTGAACTTCGCGCAGCACGCACCCTCGTTGTTGTTGAGGAGGCAGCCGACCTCGTCGCAATCGCCACCGCCGGCGGGCGGCTTCTCGGCCTTGGGCGTCGGCGGATCCTTCGGCGTCGGGGCCGCAGCGGCCGCGTGCGAGTCCGCGTGGGGCGCCGGCGTCGGCGTCTTGTGCGAGTCCGTGTGCGGCGCCGGCGTCGGGGCCCTCTTGGGGGTCGGGTCCGCCGGGGGCGGCTTATCGTTCACCGCGACGGCCGCGCTGCCGGGGCCCGGCGCGGCCGAACCGGCTTGCGGAGCGTCGGAGCCCGCCGCCGGAGGCGTCACGGCGGCGGCCGCGCTGCCCGGCGCCGGCGTGGGCTGGCTCGGGATCGGAGGCACCGCGCCGCCCGGTGTCTTGTCGGAGCTGACGACCGCCACCGCGACCGGCTCGGTCTTGCCGCTATTGCCGCTCTTGAACAGCACGACGACCAGGATGACCGCGACGACCGCGAGCAGGCCGACCGCGCCGATCATCGCGTAGAGCACCTTGTTGTTGTTCGCGGGCCGCGCCGTCGGCACGAACACCGCCGGCTCCGCGAAGCCGCCGCCGCTGAACACCGGCAGGTCGTCGATCGAGCCGATCGCCGACGACGCCTGCGCCTTCGCCGCGCCTCCGCCGCCGAGGTACGCGTTCGCCATCGAGCGGATGTCGATGAGGCCCGAGCCCTCGCCGCCCGCCGCGCCCGTGGCATGGCCCGATGGCGTGGAGGTCACCGCCGCGGGCGCGTTGCTCGCGAGCTGCGCCAGGTTGCCGAGCGAGAACAGCACGGAGTTCTCGTTGCGCTCGCCGCGCAGCTTCGAGTCCTTCGGCTCGCCGCCGGCGCTCGCCTGCGCGCTGCCCGCCGCGGGGCGGTTGCCGAACAGATCGCCGCCGTCGTCGTCGTGATCCGCCGCCTGGCGCGACTGCGCCGACGCCGACGCGAACAGATCGCCTGGATCGCTCCGCATCGTGCCGGTGTCGTCGACGCCACCGCCGCCGAACATGGACGCCACGGCATCGCGGCCACCCGGCGCCGCTGACGTGGTGCTCCCCGACGCGACGAACGCCGCGAACGTGTCGACCTGCGAGATGGGCAGCCAGTCGCTGAAGCCCTCGCGCCAGATGTAGGTCTCGGCGTCGATCTCGTTCGCCGCGAAGCGCTGCTGGATCTCGGCTGCCGTCATCGGACCGACCTGGTCCTGGTTGATGACCACGTGCCACACGGACTCGTCGCCGGCCGGTGCGCCGTCGCCGCCCTCGTAGCCGTAGTCGTAGACTCGCGTCTCCTTGTCCACCTTGGGCTCGGGCGCGGCCTCTGCCGCCGCTCCCCCACCGCCGCGTACGACGATGATGTTGCTGCACTTTTTGCAGCGGATCTTGAAGACCTTGCCCTGGACCTTGTCGTCAGAGATCGAGTACTTGGCCTGACATGCGTCGCAGACGATCTTCATGGTCGTTCCTAATGGTTCCTTCGAGCGATGGACCCCCGGGTCCCGCTCGAGCTTGGCGAAATGTTATCACGCACCGAGCCGACGGACGAATCCGCCGACCACTCAGGCAAACGGATCCGTGAGTCGAATCGTCTCGGAGCGGTCCGGCCCGACGGAGACGAGGCAGAACGGCACCCCGGCCATCCGCTCGATCGTCTCCACGTAGGCGCGCGCGGCCGTCGGCAGGTCCGTCACGTCGTGCGCGTGGGCCGGCAGCTTGGCCCACCCCGGCAGGGACGTGTAGACCGGCTCGGCGCGTGCGATGTCTTCGGGGTCGGTCGGCGGCTCGTCGAGCTCCTTGCCATCGAGCTTGTAGGCCACGCAGACCCTCACCTCGGGCATGCCCGCGAGCACGTCGAGCTTGGTCAGCGCGAGCGACTGCATCCCCGAGAGGCGGACGCCCATGCGGAGCGCGGGGAGGTCGAGCCAGCCGCACCGGCGCGGCCGGCCGGTCGTCGCGCCGAACTCGCCGCCCGCGATGCGGAGCTTGTCGCCCTCGGCGCCGAACAGCTCGGTCGGAAACGGCCCCTCGCCGACCCGCGTCGCGTACGCCTTCGTGATGCCGACGACGGCGTCGATCTGCGTCGGCCCGATGCCCGCGCTCTGACACGCGCCGGCCGCGATGGTCGACGACGACGTCACGTACGGGTACGTCCCGTGGTCGAGGTCGAGCAGGCAGCCCTGCGCGCCCTCGAACAGGACGTGCTGGCCCTTCGCGATCGCGTTCGCGACGTGCCGGCCCGCGTCGCCGGTGTGCGGCCGCAGGCGCTCGCCGGCGGTGAGCGCGTCGGCGACCCAGCGCGCGACGTCGTCGCCGGTCGGCACCGTGCCGCCGAGGTGCGCGAACACGGGCGAGAGCTCGTCGATGTTCGCGGCCACGAGCGCGCGGAGGCGCTCGGGCTTGTAGAGGTCGCGCATGCGGACGCCGCGGCGCCCGGCCTTGGCCTCGTACGCCGGGCCGATGCCACGGCGCGTGGTGCCGATCGCGCGGCCCTGCTTGGCGCTGTAGTCCTCGCGCAGGCCGTCGAGCAGCTTGTGGTACGGCAGGATCACGTGCGCCCCGAGCCCGATCAGGAGCTCGTTGCGCATCAGGAGCCCGCGCTCCTGGCACTCGGCGATCTCCTCGAGCAGGGTGTGCGGATCGATCACCATGCCGTCGCCGAGCACGCAGCTCGTGCCGGGGTGACAGACGCCGGACGGCACGAGGTGGGTGACGAGCTTCTTGCCGTCGATCACCAGCGTGTGGCCCGCGTTGGCGCCGCCGCCGTAGCGGACGACCACCTGCGCGCGCTCGGTGAACAGGTCCACGACCTTGCCCTTGCCTTCATCGCCCCACTGGGCGCCAACGACGATCACGACGGACATGGCGTGCCTCCTAGTAACGCGATCAAGCTGCGACTGTCACCCGCCGCCGCCGCCCGGATCGGCTCGGCGGCCGCGACGTGCGTGTTGTCGACGCGGACGATCTCGCCGCGCGCGACATCGATCGCGGCGTCGAACCCGGCGCTGCGCAGCCACGCCGCCGTTGGTTCCACCGTCACGGCGGCGCGGAGACCGGCCTGGCGCAGCGCGCGCGCGATCCCGGCTGCGCCCG
>JANXOM010000233.1 GCA_025353585.1 Deltaproteobacteria bacterium | reverse complement strand
GCCACACCAGCGCCCCGAGCCCGCCGAGGAGCGCGACCGCGGCGGCGGCGCCCCACAGGATCCTGGCGAGCCCGCTGCGCGTGCGCGTGGCGGGCACCGCGAGGGCGACGGTGCCGGCGTCGTCGAGGGGGACGCGGACGGTGGGCGCATCGGTCGCGAGCGCGCCGCCGATCGCGAGCGCGTCGTCACCGACGGTGACGGACGCCGCCGTGCGGGCCGCGAGGTGCGTGAAGACATCGATCGCGCGCGGCTTCCAGACCACGGCCAGCGCGCCCTCGCCAACGCCGCCGGAGAGCGGCACGACCTCGCTGAACGCGAGCCGGTCGCCCGTCGCCGACAGGTGCGTGCCCACCACGAGCGAGACCGCCGGAGCGGACGGCGGCAGGCGAAGCAGCGCGTGCAGCCCGTCGGGGCCCCGTTGCGCGAGCTCGATCGTCTCGTCCGGCCGCACGCGGAACGCGAGCTCGTCGTTCGTCAGGTCGCGGACCGTCGCCTCGTCCGTGCCGACCACGGCGACCAGGCGCGGTAGCTGCGCCAGGGTCGACGTGCGCGCGTGAACGGCCGCCCACTGCGTGTCCAGGTCGCCGATGGCGATCGCGCGGAGCTCGGCGGGCGAGCCGACGGGACGAATCTCGAGCGCGAGCGCGGCGCCACCGGCCACGAGCGCGGCCGCGACCCCGAGGGCGGTTCCCGCGACGACGAGCCGAGTTGCCACGTGGGAGTACGCCCGCGGGACCGATGCGGATCGGCGCCGCAGAATTCGTTAGTGATGTCTCACCTCAGCGTACCTCGCACGTCACGCGGTGGGTCGTCGACATGTGCCGCCTCGACGCTCGTGGCGGGGCCGTTGCGCGAACGCCGTTCACCGGCGAGCCAGGCCGCGAGCTCGCGCTTGCCGATGTTCCAGCCCTGCGCGGCCATCACGGCCCCGAGGCTCGCCTCGAGGACGGCGCAGCTCGCTGGACGGTCGTTGGCGCTGTAGGCGAGGGCGGCGCGGAGGAGTGGCTCGACCGCGGTGGGTGTCTCGGGGCGGTAGTCCGCGATCGGCGGCAGGTGGGGCCAGCCGAGGAGGCCGTGTTGCAGGAGGCGCGCGAGGTCGAGATCGATCGCCACGCCGATGATCATCTCGTAGGCCACCGCGGCCACGCCGAAGACGTCCGTCCGCGCGTCGACGGGCTGGCCGCGCCGCTGCTCGGGGGCCATGAACTGGACGGTGCCCTTCGTCTCGCCGAGCAGGGAGACGTGGAGCTGCTGGCTCGCCTTTGCGATGCCGAAATCGCCGACCTTCACCTCGCCGTTGCGCGAGATCATGACGTTCGCGGGCTTCACGTCGCGGTGCACGAGCATGAGCGGGATGCCGTGGGGATCGCACGCGGTGTGGGCGGCGTGGAGGCCGTCACAGAGGCGGCGCAGGATGGCGAGCGCGATCGGCAGCGGCGTGGCGCGGTCCATGGCGCGCTGATACGAGAGGATCGACTCGAGGTCGTCGCCGTCGATGTGCTCCATCGCGATGTAGAGCTCGTCGCCGCGGTGGCCGAGGTCGAGGATCTGCACGACGTTCGGGTGATCGATCGCGGCGGCGAGCCGGGCCTCGTCGAGGAACATCTCCCGGAACTGGCGGTCGCGCGAGTAGTCGGCGCGCAGGATCTTGAGCGCGACCTTGCGCTCGAAGCCCTCGTCGCCGAGCGCGCGGGCGAGGAACACCGACGAGGTGCCGCCGGTGCCGAGGAGCTGCATGGGCTCGTAACGGCCGAGGCGAGTCGAGCTGGCGCTCGACGCCGGCGAGGCCGCGAGGGCCGCATCGACGCCGACCGCGACGACCGTACCGCGGACGACCGCGATCGGCTGCGTCGAGATGAGCGGAGGCGCCATCGGCGGGACGGCCGGCGCGACCGCGACCACGGGCGGCGGTCGGTGCCGGCGGCGCCGCCGGAGCCCGCCGAGCAGCAGCACCAGGGCCCCGCTGGCGCTCGCGGCCGCGCCGCCGAGGACCTCCGCGGTCGCCGCCGCCGGCATCGACTCGGTCGCGGGGACCTCGATCGCGATGGGCGTCCCGGCCGGACCGTCCAGCTCGTGGGTAAGCCGGGGCACGCCGGGGGGGAACGCGCCGAGGCTGACGGTCTGGCCGCCGATCGTGATCCGCGCCGCCGTGCGTTCCGCGACCTGCTCGAAGACGTGCCCGGGCGTGAGCCGCCAGCGGACGCCCAGGGCGCCGCCGGCGACCGCAACGGTGTCCACGAACACGAGGGCGCCGTCCTGGATCTCGAGGGGCTGCTTGCCGAGGGCGAAGGGGAGCGGCGGCGCCGCTGCGGGCAGGCGGCCCAGCAAGACGAGGTCGGCTCCACGGCGCTGGGCGAGCTGCACGGTCTCGCCGGGCTTCACCTGGAACGCGAGCTCGGCGGCGGTGAGGTTCTCGACCGTCGCGGCGTCGGTGCCGATCGCGGCCACGAGGCGCGGCAGCTGCGCGAGCGTCTTGGCCCGTTCCTCGACCGCCGACAAGTCGTCCCGGAGATCGCCCCCGACTAGCGCGGCAGCTTCGTAGCGGTCGATCGTGGGCGTCACGGTGGACGCCGTCTGTGCGCCGGCGCCGGCCAACGCCGCCCCGCCGACGAGCGTGCAGCCCGCCAAGACGCTTCGGCGCCGAGGTCCATGACGGCGCCGCGGATCCGCTTCACCTTCCCGATCTGCCACCGTGTTTTTTGAGACGGCCAGAACCGATAAAGGTTTCGGCTCATCGCGCCGATTCATCGCCAGACCGAGTTCGCTGCGAGCGCTTCTGATCCCGGGATCAACTCACATGATCACGAGCTGGCAGTTCGCGCAGCCGTCGGTGTTGTCGGAGTTGGCGTCGTCGCAGGTCTCACCCTTGTCGCCCTGCACGATGCCATCGCCGCAGCGCGGGCCGAGCTGGCAGGTCGGCAGGCAGTGGCCGTAGCCGCCGACGTTGGTGCCGTCGTCGCACTGCTCGTGATCCGCCTGCACGACGCCGTCGCCGCAGCGCGGGCCGAACGCGAGGCAGCCAGGCGCGCACGAGTCATAGCCGCCCATGTTGATGCCGTCGTCGCAGACCTCGTTCGACGACGTCACCCCGTCCCCGCACATGTCGGTGCACGCGCTGCGAGGCGCGTCGAAGCCGGCGAGCGTCAGCCGGTAGTTCGAGCCGGACGTGTGGCGCTCCGCCTGGAGCACGACGACCTCGTACGTGCCGCCGACCGTGAGGCCGAGGTTGTCGACGGTGACGCTGCCCGTCTCGGGGCCGTGGACGCCGCCGAGGTCGAGCGCGCGCGCGCCGTTGACGAACACCCAGACGTCGTCGTCGCCGCGGAACGTGAGCACCTCGCCGCCGGCGTACGTGAACCAGTAATGCAGCTCCGACGTGAAGTTGAAGTTGTGGTTCGCCGTCGGGGTCGTGCAGCCCGACGACGTGAACGTCGGCTCGGTGCCGAGCGCGGTGAAGCCCTTGCCGTCGAGCGGGAAGAAGCACTTGGTGTCGAACACGTACGTGTGGGGCGCGGCCGGCGTGTTCGCGAGCGTGAGCGTGTCGAGGACCGTCAGGTTCTCGCCGGGCGTGTCGCGGTACCACTGGTCGTAGCGGGCCTGGCCCGCCGTCGTGCTCGTCGACGCGTGCGCCGCGGTGTCGTAGACCGGCTTGTGATCGGCGCCGAACGCGGTCGTGTTGATGCCCCGGTCGTCGCCGTTGTGGTTCTGGAAGTCGGGGTGGCCGCCGGAGACCTCGAGGCCGCGGAAGTCGCGGTAGACGATGGCGGCCGCGAACGTCGGCGGGGCCGCGCCCGTCACCGGCGCGCACTTGAAGCCTGTCTCCACCGTGCAGTCGCGCGCGCAGCCATCACCCGGCGTCAGGTTGCCGTCGTCGCAGCCTTCACCGGTCTGGAGCACGCCGTCGCCGCAGACGGCGAGGCACGTGCCGTTCGTGCACTGCGGCTCGCGGTGGCAGAACGGATCGCAGCCGTCGCCGAGGTCGTTGTTCGGGCCGGCGGCGCTGCCGTCGTCGCACTCCTCGGTGCCCTCGGCGACGCCGTCGCCGCACGTGGTCGCGTGGCAGGTGGTGCCGACGCACGCGAACCCGGGCTCGAGCTGGCAGGCCGCGCTGCAGCCGTCGCCCGAGGCCGTGTTGTGGTCGTCGCACTGCTCGAAGCCGGCGAGGATGCCGTCGCCGCACATCGCGGCCGTGCAGCGGATGCCAGGGACGGCGCAGGCCCAGCCGGCTTCGATCTGGCAGCTCGCGCTACAGCCATCGCCGTCGGTGGTGTTGTGGTCGTCGCAGGTCTCGGTGTCCTCGAGGAGGCCGTTGCCGCAGCCGTGATCGATGACGCACGGATCGCCGGGATTGCCGCAGACGTAGCCGGGCTCGGGCTGGCAGTTGGCGCTACACCCGTCGCTGCCGGCGGCGTTGCCGTCGTCGCAGGTCTCGCCGGACTCGAGGATGCCGTTGCCGCACATCGGCGCGGCGTCGATGATCGAGTGCGGCGCGTCCTGGGCGCCGGGCGCGTCGACGGTGCCGCTGTCGGAGCCACCTCCGTCGGAGCCCGCGCCATTCTTCGAGCCGCAGCCGGTGATGAGAGAGACGAGGAGGGGAAGGAAGAGCGATGCGCTACGCGCGAGCCGGGACTGCACTACTTCCCACGATACGGAACCGGCGCGCCCGCGTCGATGTGGATAGGTGGCGCGGCTCGCCCACAGTGGAGCCGTGCGCCACCGCGCGCGGCTCACATGCGCTCACCGATAGCCCTTCGCCTGCAGGTTGAACAGCGTGGCGTACCGCCCGTCCCGGGCGACGAGCTCGGCGTGGGCGCCGCGCTCGATGATGTGGCCCTTGTCGAGGACGATGATCTGATCGGCCATGCGCACCGTCGAGAACCGGTGCGAGATCACGATGGCGATCTTGTCGTCCGTGAGCTCGCGGAAGCGCTCGAAGATCTTCACCTCCGCCTCGGCGTCCATGGAGGCGGTGGGCTCGTCGAGCACCAGGATGTCGGCGTCCTTGCGGAAGAACGACCGCGCCAGCGCGACTTTTTGCCACTGCCCGAGGGACAGCTCGCGGCCCGACTTGAACCAGCGGCCGAGCTGCGTGTCGTACTCGTCGGGCAGCTGGACGATGAAGTCCTTCGCGAGCCCGCGGTCGGCGGCGGTGTCCCAGCGCGCGCGGTCGCCGTACGCGCGGTCGTCGCCCGCGCCGATGTTCTCCCCGACGGTGAGCTGGTAGCGGACGTAGTCCTGGAAGATGACGCCGATGCGGTGGTGCAGGGCGACCGGCGACCACTCGCGGAGGTCGCGACCGTCGAGGAGGATCCGCCCGCCCGTCGGCTCGTACATGCGCGTGAGGAGCTTGATGAGCGTGGTCTTGCCGCTGCCGTTCTCGCCGACGATGGCGAGCTTGCTGCCGGGCGGGATGTGCAGATCGACCGCGTCGAGCGCGGGCGCCTTCGAGTCGGGATAGACGAACGAGACGCCCTCGAAGCGCACGCCGTCGCGCGGCGTGGGGCCGCTGGTGGCGGTGCCGGGCGGCGACATCGTCTTCGTGTCGAGGAACTCGTAGAGGTTCGACAGGTAGAGGTTGTCCTCGTACATGCCGCCGACGTCACCGAGCGCGCTCGACAGCGCCGCCTGGCCCTGGCGAAACACGAGCACGTACATCGTCATCGCGCCGACGGTGATGAGGTTGTCGATCGTGGACAGCGCGACCCAGAGGTACATCGCGTAGAACGCGAGCGTGCTGACGGCGCCGAGGCCCATGCCCCACAGGCCGCGCCGGATCGTGATCTTGCGATCGCCCTCGTAGAGCTTCGTGAAGATGTCCTTGTAGCGCTGCAGGAAGCGCGGGCCGAGGCCGTAGAGCTTGACCTCCTTCGCGTGGTCCTCGCGGGCGAGGACGGTCTCGAGGTACATCTGCTCGCGGGTCTCGGGCGTGCGCCAGCGCGCGAGCCGGAACGCGTCGCCGGAGAACTTCAGCTCGGCGACGAACGGCGGGATCGCGGCGGCGACGAGGACGGCGAGCGCGAGCGGCGAGAACGCGGCGAGCAGGCCCCCGAGGCCGACGAGCGTCACGATCTCCTGGCCGAGCTCGAACGTCTGCGACACGAGCGAGAGCGGCCGCGACGAGGCCTCGCGCCGGGCGCGCGTCATGCTGTCGTAGAGCTCCGAGTCCTCGAACTGGACGAGCTCGAGGGTCAGCGCCTTCTCGAGGATCTCGACGTTGATCTTCTGCCCGAGCTGCGCGCGGAGGAGCGAGCGCTGGATGCCCATGAACTTCTGCAGCACGGCCATGCTGATGACCAGGCCGAGCTCGAGGAGCACCCACTGGATCGCGTGCGTGCGGTCGCCGGCGGCGGAGGTCTTGGCGGCGTGGAGGATCGAGTCGACGAGCTGCTTGCCGACCCACGCGACGACGGTCGGCACGACGCCGGAGATGATGCTGACGAGCGCGAGCCCGACGGTGAGCGTGCGGTTCGTGGCCCACACGAGGCGGATGGCGCGCTTGCTGTACTTGAAGACGCCGAAGTAGTTGCGGAGCGAGAACGGCTCCTTCGGGGGCTTCGCGCCGGGCATCGGGTGCGGAGCGGCCGCCGCCGCCGCCGCGCCGTCCTTGGCGCCGCCGCCGGTGCCCGCGCCGCCACCTGCGCCGCCGCCCGCGCCGCCACCGCCGCCACCGCCGCCGCCACCGCCGCCACCGCCGCCGTAGGCGAGAGGAGCGGGGAGCGCGGTGGTGGCCATGGCTCGTCACTGTAGCCGGCGCGCGTGGTGCGTGCGCGTGCGCCACGGCCCGCATTTCGGGGAGGAGGCCCCCGTGAGGGGCCGAGGTCCCGACGAGCCGTTGCCGGTCAGCTGGCTAGAGTGGCCCCATGAAGAAGCTCTCCGCCGTCGGCGCTGCCGCCGCGTTCGCCGCGCGCGCCGCGCTCCGCTTCGTGCGCCGCTACGATCTGCGCGACAAGGTCGCGGTCGTCACGGGCGGCTCGCGGGGGCTCGGGCTGGTCATCGCGCGCGAGCTCGTGGCGCGCGGGGCGCACGTCGCGATCTGCGCGCGGGACGCCGCGGCCCTCGAACGGGCGCGGGTCGATCTCGGCGGCGATGCGGTCGCGGTCGTGTGCGACGTGACGATCCCGGCCGAGGTCGTGCGCATGATCGAGGAGGTCCGCGCGCGCTTCGGCCAGATCGACGTGCTGGTGAACAACGCCGGCATCATCGAGGTCGGCCCGATGGACCTCATGACCGACGCCGACTTCGAGCGCGCCTTCCGCACGCACGTGTGGGGCCCGCTCCACGCGATGCGCGCCGTGCTGCCGGAGATGCGCGCGCGCAAGAGCGGCCGCATCGTCAACATCGCGTCGATCGGAGGCAAGATCTCCGTGCCGCACCTCCTGCCGTACTCGGCGAGCAAGTTCGCGCTCGTCGGGCTCTCCGCCGGCATGCGAACCGAGCTGCTGCCGGATCGCGTCTATGTCACGACGGCGTGCCCGGGGCTGATGCGCACGGGCAGCCCGCGTAACGCGAGCTTCAAGGGCAAGCACCGCGCCGAGTACGCGTGGTTCGCGATCTCGGACAGCCTGCCGCTGGTCTCGATCAGCGCCGAGGCCGCCGCGCGCGACATCGTCGACGCGCTCGAGCACGGCGACGCCGAGGTCGTCGTGTCCGGAACGGCCAAGCTCGCGACGAAGCTAGCCGGCCTCCTGCCGAACCTGACCCAAGAAGTGCTCGGCGTGGTCGCGCGCTTCCTGCCGGGGCCCGGTGGCGCGGGCACCGAGGCCCACACCGGCGCCGCCAGCGCCTCGGCCGCCGCGCCCTCGATCCTCACCACGCTCACCGAGCGCGCCGCGGCCCGAAACAACGAGAACAACTAGAAGGTACGCGGGTGCGGGGATGAACCGGCGAGCGCCTCGGCGGCTTGGCGGTTCATCTGGCGAGCGTTCATACTTCTCCGATGCACGTGCATCGCCACGCCCTCGCCGCCCTCGCCATCGCGCTCGCCGCCGCGCCGGCCGCGCACGCCACCTGCGCGTTCCTCGAGCTCGGGCCGAGCGCGATCACGCGGACGGGCGCGAAGCTACCGGCCGACGGCGGGATCTTGGTCGGGGTCGGCGCGTCGACGAGCCACAAGCCCGTCGCTGGCGATCCGTCCCAGGCCAAGCTCAAGGCGACGGCCGGCGGCAAGGCCGTGCCGATGATCATGGCGTCGCTCGCGCCGGGTCTGACCGTCTATCGCCCCGAGCACGCGATCGTGGGGGCGGTGGCGGTCGCGGGTGCGGACACGCCGCTCACCGTGACCTTCGCCAAGGACAAGGGGCCCGCGCTCGCCGCGCCCGTCGTCACGTCGGTCGTCAGCACGGAGTCGATGTCCGGCGGGCCCCGCGGCGGCATGGAGTCATCGGAGCTCACGGTCGTCGCCGTCAAGGGCGTCCCGGACGCGGCGGTCGCCCTCGTCGTCTATCGCATGAAGGACGAGGAGCACGTCCCGATCACGTACGGCAACCCCGCGCACGACAAGGCCGGCGCGACGACGATCGAGGTCTATCGCGAGGGCGGCCACTGCCGCGGCCCGGTGCTGGAGGGCCAGGAGTTCCCGGCCGCGGACCTCCAGGTCACCCTCGCGTGGGTCGACAGCACGGGCCGCCTCTCCCCGCTGTCGGCGCCGATCAAGATCACGGCCGGCAAGTAGCCTCGTCACTCCTCCGGGGCGGCCTCGGGCGCGTTGCGCATGAAGTCGGCGACCTCCGCGAACCGTGCGTCGAGGTACGCGCGCACCTCGCCCGTCACCGCGAGCTGGTCCAGCGCCGCCGTCATGCTGCGCAGCCACGCGTCGCGCATCGCGAGGTCGACCCGCACGCGCCCGTGGCGCATCCGCAGCCGCGGGTGCCCGAACTGCGCGACGTAGTCGTCCGGCCCGCCGAGCCAGCCGGTCAGGAACAGCGCGAAGCGGTCGCGCGAGCCCGGGTCCACGCGGCCGGCCGCGTCGCGCCGGTGCAGCGCCGCGAGCGCCGGCTCGTCCTGCTCCATCCGGTCGTAGAACGCGGTCACGAGCGCGCGCACGCGGTCGCGGCCGCCCAGGAGCTCGAACGGCGTCGCCGGCATCGGGGTGTTAGTGTAGCGCGATGAAGCTCGCCTTCGCCGCGCTCGCCGCCGCTGCCGCGCTCGCTCCCTCCACGGTCTCGACGGCGAAGTGCATGCGCACCGAGCTCGCGCCCGTCGTCCTCACGAAGGCCGACAGCAAGCTGCCGAGCGACGGCGGCATCCTCGTCGGCTGGGAGAACTCGACGACCGCGGACGAGACCAAGGGCGATCCCTCCGTGCAGGCCGGCTGGACCGCCACCGCCGGCGGCAAGCCCGCCGCGCTGACCGTCACCACGCTCGCGCCGGGCCTCACGGTCTACACCCCGGCCAAGCCCGTCGCCGGCAAGTACACGCTCGCGGACGCCAAGCACAAGGGCCTCGTCACCGTCGTCCTCGGCACGACCCCGGCCGATGCGAAGACCGCGCTCGCCGCGCCAAAGGTCACGCACGTGGTCTTCTACGGCCAGACCGGGCGCAACAGGTTCGACACCACCTCGCTCGTGGCCGCGGTCGAGAGCGTGCCCGACGCCGCGGTCGCCCTCATCATCTACAGCCAGGTGGGCACGTCGCACGCGGCGAGCTTTGGCCTCGTCGCGCACGACAAGCAGGGCGCGACCACGGTCCTCGTCGTGCCGTCCCAGGGGCACTGCGGGCGCCTGCCGGCGGGCACCGAGGCCGTGCCCGTCGGCGCCAAGACCACGTTCGCGTGGGTCGACGCCGCCGGCCACGTCTCGCCGCAGTCGCCGGCCATCGTCGTCGAGGCGGCCCCGAAGAGCGAGTGACGAGCCGCGTCGTCCACACCGGCGACGGGCTCGCGTTCCTCGCCGCCGCCACGCCGTTCCCGCGCGACCACGCGATCATCACCTCGCTCCCCGATCACAGCGAGGTCCCCGAGCTCGGCTTCGACGGCTGGCGCCGCTGGTTCGTCGACACCGTCGCCCTGTGCTGCCGCGCGCTCGCCGACGACGCCGTCGCCATCTTCTATCAGACCGACGTCAAGCACGACGGCCGCTGGGTCGACAAGGGCCACCTCGTCCAGTGCGGCGCCGACGCCGCCGGGAGCCATCCGCTCTGGCACAAGGTCGTCTGCCGCGTGCCCCCCGGCGTCACCACGTTCGGCCGCCCGGCGTACGCCCACATGATCGCGCTCAGCCGCACGCTCCGCCTCGCCCCCGGCCAGTCCTCCCCCGACGTCCTGCCCGCGCTCGGCGAGATGACCTGGTCGCGCGCGATGGGCATGGCCGCATGTGAGGCGGCCGTCGCGTTCCTGATCGCGGCCACGCCGTGCCGCACGGTGGTGGACCCGTTCTGCGGACAGGGCAGCGCCCTCGTCGCCGCGAACGCGCACGGCCTCGACGCGATCGGCGTCGAGCTCTCTCGGCGGCGTGCGGCCCGCGCCCGTCGCGCCGGCGGCCGGCCCGGCGTAGACTAGCGCCGCCTTGTGCGAGCTACTCGGTATGGAGTGCAACGTCCCCACGGACATCACGTTCTCCTTCTCGGGGCTCGCGCTGCGCGGCGGGGCCAAGGGCCCGCACGCCGACGGCTGGGGGCTCGCCCTCTACGACGGCCGCGTCGCGCGCACGTTCCTCGAGCCGCACCCGGCGCACGCCTCCGTCCTCGCGCGCTTCGTCCGGGACAACCCGATCAAGACGCTCCTCGCCATCGCCCACGTCCGCAAGAAGACGCGCGGCGAGCCCACTCTCGCGAACACGCACCCGTTCGTGCGCGAGCTGTGGGGCCGGCACTTCACGTTCGCCCACAACGGCACGGTGAAGGGCGCGCGCGACCTGCCGCTCGGCAGCTTCGCGCCGATCGGCACTACCGATAGCGAGCACGCGTTCTGCGCGCTCCTCGAGCTGCTGCGCAAGAAGTTCCGGCGATACCCGAGCCGCAAGCGCGACCTGTGGGAGGCCGTGGCCAGGTTCGGCGGCGTGATCGGCCGGCGCGGCTCGTTCAACTTCCTGCTCGGCGACGGCGAGCACCTGTTCGCGCGCTGCGCCACGAAGCTCGCGTACCTCGAGCGCCGCGCGCCGTTCTCGCACGCCACGCTCGCCGACGACGACGTCACCATGGACTTCTCGGCCGTGACGAACACCACCGATCGCGTCGCCGTCGTGGCCACGGTGCCGCTGACGCGGGACGAGGTCTGGACGCAGGGCGTGCCCGGCCAGATGTGGGTCTTTCGCGGAGGGCAGCGGCGCGCGACGCTCGCGTCCGTCTGACCGCCATGGGCCCGCCGCGGTTCTACTCCACGCTCTACTTCCGCGTGCTCGTCGCGATCGCGGCCGGCGTGGTGTTCGGCATGGCGGACCCGGTGCGCGCGGTCGACGTCGGCGTGCTCGGCGATGGCTTCGTCAAGCTCGTGAAGATGACGATCGCGCCGCTCGTCTTCTGCACGATCGTCACCGGCATCGCGGGCATGACGAGCGTCAAAGCCGTCGGCCGGGCGGGCGGCCTCGCCGTCCTCTACTTCGAGGTGATGAGCTCGGTCGCGCTCGTGATCGGCCTCGTCGTCATCAACGTCGTCCGGCCGGGCGACGGCATGAACATCACGCCGAGCGCGGCGGACGCGGCCGCGATCGCGGACTACGCGAAGCCGGGCCAGGCGCACACGGTCACCCAGTTCTTTCTCGACATCATCCCCGACACCCTCGCCGGCGCCTTCACGAAGGGAGACCTGCTCCCGGTGCTGCTGGTCGCGATCCTGTTCGCCTTCGCGTTGCAGAAGCTGGGCGAGCGCGGCAAGCCGGTGCTCGAGCTCGTCGATCGCATCGGGCACGTGGTGTTCGGGATCGTGGGGATGGTGATGAAGCTCGCGCCCATCGGCGCGTTCGGCGCGATGGCGTTCACCGTGGGCAAGTTCGGCGTCGGCACCCTCGCGTCGCTGGCCGAGCTGATGGCCTGCTTCTACGCGACCTGCCTGGTCTTCGTGTTCGGCGTGCTCGGCGCGGTGGCGCACCTCAGCGGCTTCTCGCTCCTCCGGTTCGTCCGCTACATCGGCTCGGAGCTCCTGCTCGTGCTCGGCACGTCGTCCTCCGAGTCCGCGCTCCCGCGGCTCATGACGAAGCTCGAGCGCCTCGGCGCGGCCCGGCCCGTCGTCGGCCTCGTGGTCCCGGCTGGCTACTCGTTCAACCTGGACGGCACGTCGATCTACCTGACGATGGCCGCGGTGTTCGTCGCCCAGGCCACGAACACGCCGCTCGATCTCTGGCATCAGCTCGGGCTCCTCGGCGTGCTGCTGCTGACGTCCAAGGGCGCCGCTGGCGTCACCGGGAGTGGCTTCATCACGCTCGCGGCCACGCTGGGCGCGGTCGGTCACGTGCCCGTGGCCGGCCTGGCGATCATCCTGGGCATCGATCGCTTCATGTCCGAGGCGCGCGCGCTGACCAACATTGTCGGCAACGGCGTCGCGACCCTGGTGGTCGCGCGTGCGGTCGGGGAGCTGGATGCAACCACCCTCCAGGCTCAGCTCGCGGCGGGCCCGGGGCCCGCTGAAGCTTGAACCGCCGAGCGGATCGTTTCTTACGCCTCGGCGTCGCCGTCGCCCGCGCCGGGCTCGCCGGCCTTGCCGCCGTTCTTGATCGTCTGGACTTCCGTGCGGACCGTCTGCGCGAAGGTCTTGAGCTCCTGCATCGCGTTGCGAACGCGGGTGCCCGCGGCCTTGTTACCGTCGTTATAGAACTTGGCGAAGTCGCCAGCCATACCCGCCACGAGGCGCTGCAGCTCGGCGTAGCGGCCGCCCGCGTTGGAGGTCTCGGCGTGGTTCGAGGTGGTTTCGGTGTTCTCCATGAGGCCGGGGAACTTGCCCTAACCGTGTGACATCGACAAGGCAGGAAGCTCGATCGGGCGTGTTCTCACGGTTTCCTGCGCAAGATCCCAACGATCTTGATGCCTTGCCTCGGCAAGGATTCCGTGCGACGCAGAGCACATGAGCGATCACCCGACCGATTTCGTGGGCTCCGTAGAGACCGCCATCATCGCGGGCATCACCGCCGCCATCCCCGACGCCAAGGTCGAGGCCTCGGGCGGCGGCGGCCACTGGCGCATCACCGTCGTCTCGCCGGTGTTCGTGGGCAAGAGCTTGCTCGAGAGCCAGCGGCTCGTGCTCGGCTCGATCAAGCACCTGATCAACGGGGCACAACCACCCGTTCACGCGGTCGACTCTCTGACTACACGCACCCCATAGCTCGACGCGTCAGCTACATCGCCCGACCATGTAAGACGATCGCCCAGAGGCAGAAGGAACCGCGGCGTCCCGGGACACGTGACGACATGGCGCGACCCCGCATCCCGTGCACACCGCACGCGGTCGCATCACTCCGCCTGACAGATGACACGGGCTATCTGCGGCGTGACAGCTGAACCGGAGGTGAGGTCGCACCTCGCCCCCACTGTTGCCTACACGGGCCGACCCGCAACGTCTGCGCGCTTACGATCCATGTCCCGCACGTGGCGCTGAACGTTCTCGCTCACGACTGGTTGCGGTCTCGCCCCCACTAACAACGACGCGGAGACACGTCGGTGCACAACCTGCGCAGGGAGCGGTGGCATCGCTCATGTAGTTGTCCCGTCGTATGAAGTTTCGTCGAACCCGTCTCACGCTAGGCCTCCTCGGCCTCTCGTTCGCTGCCGCGTGTACCGCGGATGTCGGCTCGACCGACAAGGCCGATTCGCCGACCGACGTCTCGACGGCGCTCTCGCAGTTCCCGGACGCCGTGGTGCTCGAGCACACGACCGACGGCCTGCCGACCTACATCGTCGGCGAGATGACGAAGGTCAACGACATGCAGAACGACAACCCCGTCGCCGCGGACCAGGCCCTGCGCCCGGCGCTGGCGCCGATCCTCAAGGCGTTCCGCCTCGAGACCGGCGACCTCGCGCTGCGCAAGATGAACGTGGACGACGAGGGCAACCGCCACTTCCGCTACAGCCAGAAGGCCGGCGGGCTCGACGTCATCGGCGGCGAGCTCGTCGTGCACGTCGACGTCAAGGGCGCCATCTACTCGGTCAACGGCCCGGCGCGCGGCGACATCTCCGCTGACCTCGGCAAGAACCCGATCGCGCAGGCCAAGGCGATGTCCGGCATCGCGGCCGACGCCCGCTTCTCGCACATGTCGGCCGGCGCCACCCGCGTCGTCTATATCCAGACGGATGACGGCGCCATCCACAAGGCGTACGAGACCGAGGTGGCCGGCGCGCGCGACGGCGGCCCCGCCCGCGACAAGGTCTACACCGACCTCGACACCGGCGCGATCATCGCCGACTACCCGCAGATCAACACGGCCGAGGCCCGCAAGGTCTACTCGGCGAACAACGGCACCTCGCTCCCCGGCACGCTGAAGATCACCGAGGGCCAGTCGAGCAGCGACGCCGATGTCCAGGGCGCGTACGCCGGCACGGGCGACGCGTACGAGGCCTACAAGAACTTCTTTGGTCGCGACTCCTACGACAACGCGGGCGCGCAGCTCATCAGCTCCGTCCACTACGACAACAACTACTGCAACGCGTACTGGGACGGCGTCTCGCAGATGGTCTACGGCGACGGCGATGCCTCGCAGAACTGCCTCCCGCTCCCCCGCGCGGTCGACGTGACGGCGCACGAGCTGACCCACGCGGTCACGCAGAGCGAGTCGGGCCTGAACTACTCCGGCGAGTCCGGCGGCATGAACGAGGCGATGTCCGACATCTTCGGCTCGTGGGTCGAGGCCTGGGTGGACGGCGGCAAGACCGGGACGCTCGCCGTCTCGACGAACACGTGGCTCATCGGCGAGCTCGTGCTGCCGCCCGCGCTCCGCTACATGTGCAACCCGGCCCAGGACGGCGCCTCGGCCGACGTCTACTCCAGCACCGTCGGTAACCTCGACGTCCACTACAGCTCCGGCGTCGCCAACCTCGCCTTCTGCCTCCTCAGCACGGGCGGCCACCACCCGACGGGCAAGACGACGAACAACGTCCCCGGCATCGGCATGGCGAAGGCGATCCGCATCCTCTACAAGGCGCAGACGGACATCCTGACCTCGACCGCGAAGTTCGCGACGGTGCGGACCGCGATGGAGCAGGCGGCGACGTCGCTCGGCTACGACCAGGCGACCGTCACGGCCGTCAGCTGCGCGTGGGCCGCGGTCAAGGTCGGCACGGCGCCGGCGGACTGCAGCGGCACGGGCGGCGGCGGTGGCTCGGGTAGCGGCACGGGCTCCGGCTCGGGCGGCGGCGGTGGCTCGGGCAGCGGCACGGGCTCGGGCGGCGGCGGCAGCACCGACGGCACGCTCGTCAACGGCACGCCCATCACCGGCATCTCCGGCGCGACCGGCAGCTCGCAGTTCTGGCAGATGAACGTGCCGAACGGCGAGACCTCGCTGACGATCTCCATCAGCGGCGGCACCGGCGACGCCGACCTCTACGTGCTCCAGGGCAACAAGCCGACGACGACCGTCTACACCTGCCGCCCCTACAAGACCGGCAACGCCGAGACCTGCACCATCACGCCGCCGACGGCCGGCACGTACTGGGTCCTGCTCAACGGCTACGCGGCCTTCACGGGCGTCACGCTGACCGGCACGTACACCGGCGCGGGCGGCGGCGGCGGTGGCGGCACGGGTGACCCGTACCTCACCAACGGCGTCAAGGTGACCGGCGTGGCCGGCGCGGCGAGCAGCAACCAGTACTGGCGCGTCGCGGCCCCGGCCGGCAAGACGCTGCAGGTCTCCATCAGCGGCGGCACGGGCGACGCGGACCTCTACACCCGCAAGGGCTCGCGTCCGACGACCTCGACCTACGACTGCCGCCCGTACGTGACCGGCAACGCCGAGTCCTGCACGGCGACCAACACCACCGCGAGCGACTACTACGTGATGGTGCGCGGCTACTCGGCCTTCACCGGCGTCTCGCTGGTGGCCGCGTACTGACCCGCTAGCTCTCGGTAAATCCGAACCGACGCCGCACGGCGCGCATCTCCTCGGAGAGCGCGCCGTTCTCCGTCCGGATGACCAGCGGCGGCTCGATCGTGGTGGTGGCGGGCGCGAGCTGCGCGAGGAACAGCGTGAACAGCGGGCGCAGCGTCTCGCGCGGGATGACGTCCCGATAGGAGAGGACGCCGAGGCCGGCCGCGGCGAGGCCGGCCAGGGCGCGGGCGCGCTGGGGCGTCGGGAAGCAGAGCGCGAACACGCCGTCCGGGGCGAGGTGGCGGGCCGCGGCGCGGGCGTAGTCGGCCACGTCGCCGCGGAGCTCGAAGCGCGCGTGGGCCTTCTGCGCGTCGTCGGGCAGGACGCCGGTCCCGAGGGGGAAGTACGGCGGACTGCCGGTCACGAGCGCGAACTTCTCCGGCATATCGAGCTCCCGGAGATCGCCGTGGCGCGCCGCGACGCGCTCGCCGAGACCGTTGCCGTCGAGGTTCGCCTGCAGCAGCCGGTAGCTGACCTCCTGCGCTTCGACCGCCACGAGCGTGGAGCCGGGCGGGAGGCCCCACAGGACCAGCAGGCCCACGCCGCCGAGGCCGGCGCCGAGATCGAGGGCGCGCGTGGCCGCGCCGGCGTGGCGGAGCGCGTAGTCGGCCGTCAGCACGTCGTCGGCCGAGTGGCGATGGCCCCCGACGCGCTGCGCGATGCGCCAGCCGGTCGACCCGCCCGACAGCTGGTCGATCGAGATCGGTCCGCCGAGCTCGGCCTCCAGCTCCGTGCGGATCGCGTCCCAGCTCATGCCGGGCGGAGCTTACGCGCGCGCGTGCCCGTACGCGTGGTCGTCGCCGTCATCCCGGACAGAGAACCGCTGCTTCGCGTACTTCGTGATCTGGTGCATCGCGACCTCGCGGAGGGCCCGCTTCGCCAGCATCATGCCGAGCGAGAGCGCCAGGGCCGTCATGCGCCCGCGGCGCGGGGCCTCGAGGTTGGCGCTGGCCGAGCGGCGCTTGGAGCCGGCGCGCCAGGCGGCCATGGCCCCGGCGACGAACGCCCCGCCGACCGCGGCGAACGGGTTGGCGGCGACAGCAGCGCGGGGATCGAGGTCGTGCAGGGACTCCATGCCACGGACATGAGCAACCGCCATGCCGCCGGGGAGGGGCGGCAGAGGGGGCGTGACCGGTGCTCGAGAGCACACCGTGCTTCCGCGCCGCGCAGTCAGCTAGCATGGGAGGCTGGTGGCGGGCTCAGACGGCAGCGAACGCAACAGCGACCCGACGGCCGCGACCGTGGCCTATCCGGCGGCGGCCACGGCGGGGGACGCCGAAGCGACCGTGGCCGTGAAGCGCGCCCCCGCGCAGGCCCCGCCGGTCCTGACCGCGGATAGCTCGCCGTCGCTCCTCTCGGCGGGATCGGCCGTACCTCACACGGGCGGCACGACGATGATCGGCTCGCCGAAGGAGGCGCTCGAGCGCGACGAGCTGCTCCGGACGCGGCGGTTCTGCGGCATCGCGCTGGTGCTCGTGATCGCGGGTGGCGGGTCGGTCTTCGCGCTGCCCGGCGATCCAGTCGCGACGAAGATCTTGCTCGGCGCGGCGGTCGCGGCGGTCGGGGCGATCGCGTTCCTGTTCGCGCGCACCGGCGATCCGCTGCGCTACAAGCTGCCGTCGACGTCGCTCGGCTTCTTCATCCCGGCCGTCGCGGTGACGGCCGCGATCCCCTACTTCGGCTCGTTCTCGCCCGCGTGCACGCTGCTCGTGCTCGGCGTGTACTTCACGGGTCTCGGCGAAAACGGCCGGCTCGCCGTCGCGGTGTACACGGTCTGCGCGGCGGCGCAGGGGCTCATCGGGGTCCTCGTGATCACGCACGTCACGCGGGACACCGGGCTCGTGCGGCCGGTGGAGCTGTCGGCATCGACGCAGTGGATCGTGCAGGGCCTCGTGCAGATCGTGCTGTGCGGGACGTTCGTGACGGCGCGCGTGTCGCGGCGGACGGCGCTGGTCGCGCTCGGCGAGCTCGAGCGGGCGGTCCGGCAGGCGGCGCATCGCGAGGCGCTCCTGTTCGAGGCGCGCGAGGAGCTCGAGCGGGCGTTGCGCGCGGGCCGCGGCCGATTCACGGGGCAAGTGATCGGCGGCTACGAGCTCGGCGACGTCATCGGGCGCGGCGCCATGGGCGAGGTCTACGCGGCGATGGATCCGAAGAGCGGGGCGAGCGTGGCGATCAAGCTGCTCTCGCAGGCGTCGCTCTCGAACGCCCAGCACGTGCAAAGGTTCCTGCGCGAGCTGCGGACAGCGGCGGGCGTGCGGTCGCCGAACGTGGTGGAGGTGATCGCGATCGGCGACCACCCGGTGCCGTACCTCGTGATGGAGCGGCTCGAGGGGCACACCCTGTCGGAGATCCTGCGCGGCAAGCGCGCGCTGTCGCCGGAGAAGGTGGTCGACCTCGTGCGCCAGGTCGGCGTCGGGATCACCGCGGCGGCGGCGACGGGCGTGATCCATCGGGATCTCAAGCCGCAGAACGTGTTCCTCAGCCGCGGGACGTGGAAGATCCTCGACTTCGGGGTCTCGCGCCTGCACGACCATGGCGACACGCTGACGCAGGGCCAGGTGGTCGGCACGCCGTCGTACATGGCGCCCGAGCAGGCGCGCGGCGCGGAGGTCGATCACCGGACGGACCTGTACGCGCTCGCGGCCGTCGCGTACCGCGCGTTGACGGGCTACCCGCCGTTCGCGGCCGGCGACATCGCGGAGACCTTGTACCGGGTGGTGCACACCGCGCCGCAGCGGCCGAGCGATCTGGCGAAGCTGCCGGGCGACGTCGACGCGGTGCTGGCGATCGGCCTGGCCAAGGCGCCGTCGGCCCGCTTCGCGACGGCCGCCGAGCTCGGCGACGCGCTGGCCGCGGCGACCAAGAGCGCCTTGCCCGACGAGCTCCGCGCGCACGGCGAGGGCCTCGGCGCCCGGGGCGGCTGGGCGCGCCCGACGGTGCGCTCGTTGCGTTGACGCGTTGCATAGCGCAGAGGCGCAGAGGAAGAAGAGATCAGAGGAGCCCGGAACGGAATGGGTTGGTAGCCGGCTACCCAGAGCGCCAACCATTTCCGCTCCGGCTCCTCTGATCTCCTCTCCCTCGGCGCCTCGGCGCTATGCAACGCGTTAACGCAACGCACAGACCGTCAGAAGGGAGCCGGCCAGCGCACCTCCACGCGCTCTCCCGTCCTCGGGTGCAAAAAGGCCAGCGACTCGGCGTGCAGCTCCAGCCGATCGGCGGGCGTGCCGTAGAGGCGGTCGCCGGTGATCGGCGCGCCGAGGCCGACGGCGCAGTGGACGCGGAGCTGGTGGGTGCGGCCGGTCCGCGGCGAGAGCTCGACGCGCGTACGGCCGCCGGCGCGCGCGAGGACGCGATAGGTGGTGACGGCGGGCTTGCCGTGGGCGGGGTCGACGAGCTGGCGCGGGCGATCGTCGAGGTCGACGCGCAGCGGCAGGTCGATCGTGCCGGTCTCGGCGGCGAGCTCGCCGTCGAGCCAGGCGATGTAGCGCTTCGTGACCTCGCGGCGCGCGAACTGCGCCTGCAGCGCCGTGTGCGTCGCCGGATCGCGCGCGATCAGGAGCACGCCGGAGGTGTCGAGGTCGAGGCGGTGCACGACGAGCGGGCCGGTGGCGTCCGGATCGCGCGCGCGCACGCGAGCGAGCACCGAGTCGCGGAGCGCCCCGCCGCGGCCGGGGACGGAGAGCAGGCCGCACGGCTTCGCCACGACGACGACGTGCGCGTCGGCGAAGAGCGTGCGCGGCTCGTCCGCGGCGATCGGGCCGCCGCCGAACTGCGGCGCGAGCTCGGTGGGCAGGCCCTCGAGGAGCGCGGGCAGGAGCGGGCCGCACTTGCCGCGGCAGGCCGGATAAAACGCGCCGGAGAGGCGGCCGCCGGTCGTGGGGGGCGCGCCCCACCAGAGCTCGGCCAGCGCGAGCGGGCGCAGGCCGAGGCGCTGCGCGTGCGCGAGCAGCTTGGGCGCCGCGCAGTCACCGGCCCCGCCCGGCGGCGCGTCGGGCGCGAAGATGTCGCGCAGCGCGCGCGTCTCGCCGCGAAACGTGGTGAGCGTGTAGCCCGCGTGGATACGCGCGAGGAAGCCGCGCGATTTCTCGGCGCGCGCTTCGGCGAGGGCGGCGAGGGCGGCGTCGAGCGTGGCGACAGGGGCGGCCGCGGCCGCGAGCGCGGCGGCGTGGCGGGCGCGCAGATCGCGCTTCTCGGCGGTATCGGCCCGGCTCGCCTGGTCGAGCGCGTCAGCGGTTCCGGCCGCGGCCGCAGGTCCGCTTGCGGCCCGCGCCGCATGCCGCCCGGCGCGGTTCGCCGCGTGCCGTGCTCTCATCTCGTCGCCTTCCGCCGCGTGCCGCGCGCTCACCTCGGCCAGCCGCCCGCGCGCCGCCCGCGCCGCGTCGCTCCCCCCGAGCTCCGCGCGCTGCGCCTCGAGCGACGCGAGCTCGACCTCGCTCGCCGGCCACCACGCCGCGCGCGCGGCCTCGTCGAAGACCGGCGGCGCGAACCCTTCGACCGTCCAGCGCCCCCCGAGCATCCCGCTGAACGCGCGCAGGTAGCCCACGACGCCGTCCGCCGGCCGGAGGCACACCAGCACGCCGAACATCTTGCCGCCGCCCGGCGTCGCGAGCCGCGCATCCGCCGCGAGCCCGGCGCGGAGCTCCGCGTTCAGCTCCGCGGCCGCGCGGCGCGCGATCGGGTGCGGTTCGCGCGCGAACGGGCTCGGCAACCGAGGGGGCAGCGCCGAGACCGCCGGCTGCGGAGCGAAGACGCGCACGGGGCACGAGCATAGCCGCTGTCGCATGGCACCATCTGCGGCCATGGCCGCACCGCGCACGCCGCGCGCCCCGCGCGGGCGCCCGCCCACGAAGATCGTCGCGCCCGCCGCCGCCGTCCCCGCGCGGGCCAAGCAGGCGCGCGTCGAGGCCACCGCGCTCGCCGCCGGACGCGCGCGCATCGCCGAGGGCCATCGGGCCGCGGGTCGCGAACCGCCACGCCGCGGTCGCCGCCGCCGCGCCGTCGTCCCGATCGACGACACCATCCGCGATCCGGAGGCGATCGTCACCGAAGACGAGAAGCTCCTCGCCACCCCCGCCTCGCCGACCGCGCCGGTCGACTTTCGCCGCACCGACACCTGGCGCGTGATGCGCATCGCGAGCGAGTTCGTCGAGGGCTTCGACACCCTCGCCGACATCGCCCCCGCCGTCACGATCTTTGGCTCCGCGCGCACCTCGCCCGACGATCCGGCCTACGCCGCCGCGCAGCGCACGGCGCTCCTCCTCGCACATGCGGGCTTCTCCATCGTCACCGGCGGCGGCCCCGGCATCATGGAGGCCGCGAACCGCGGCGCGCGCGAGGGCAAGGGCCGCTCGATCGGCTGCAACATCGAGCTGCCGTTCGAGCAGACCACGAACCCTTACGTCGATACCGCGATCAACTTTCGGTACTTCTTCGTGCGGAAGACGATGTTCATCAAGTACGCGCTCGCGTTCGTGGTGTTCCCCGGCGGGTTCGGGACGCTCGACGAGCTATTCGAGGCGTTGACGCTCATCCAGACCGGGAAGCTGTCGCATTTCCCGGTGGTGCTCTTCGGGTCGGCCTACTGGGGCGGGTTGATCGAGTGGTTGCGCACGTCCGTGCTGAGCGGGCACCGGATCTCGGCCGCCGACCTGCAGTTGCTGCACGTGACGGATGATCCGGAGGAGATCGTCCGCATCGTGCGCGCTGTTCACCACTGACGCACGCCAACAGGGGGCGACCCCGCTGGCGGTCGAGGGGCGGTTTATCGGGGACCGCCGCGCAATCTCGGGGCGGTCCTCGTGTCACCATCCCCGTGATGTTTGCGCGCCGGGCGTGGGTGGTCGCGGCGGTCCTCGGGCTAACCGGGACGGCGTACGCGCAGCCGGCTCCCGATCCGGCCCCGCCGGCGCCCGTCGAGCCCATCACGCCGCCGCCGCCGCCGCCGACCGCTGCCCCGCCGCCAGCTCCGATCTCGCACGTGCGGAGGGCGCCGCCGCCGCCGCCGCCACCACCCGGCACGGCCGGCCCGATCCGCGTGGATCTCAACTGCGAGAGCTCGGGCCGGACCAAGGCCTGCCCCGCCTTTCTCCTCGGCTTCATCGACGCCAATAAGGTCCTCCTCAACGCCCCGCGCGCCGCGGCCGACGTCTCCCTCTACGTCAGCATCCAGGAGGTCGCGCTCGCCGACCACGTCCACATGCGGTTCGTCGGCCGCCTGCCCGGCGCGCCCCCCGTCATCGAGATCGACACCGAGATCGACTCGCGCGCCGAAGACGATGCCCAGCGCGCGCAGCTCGAGCCCGTCTTCCTGCGCGGCATCTCGCTGTTCGTGGCCGCGCGGTTCCCCGACCTCGTGACCGTCGCGCTCGGCGTCCCGGACGCGAAGACCGCCGCCGCCGCGCCCCCGACGCGCCCGTGGGACGTGTCGCTCAACATCGGGGGCTTCGGCAGCCGCACGCAGCAGTACAAGACCTACAACGGCTACACGAACCTCAACGTCTCGCACCTCGACAAGACCAAGCGCCTCTCCGCCGGCCTCTCCGCGAGCGGCGCCCTCAACCGGCAGCCGCCGCTGATGTTGAACGATGGCACCATCGTCTCGACGAACACCGACCAGTGGGCGCTCAACGCCGGCATCACCGGCGCGTGGCTCTACGACGATCAGTGGTCCTTTGGCGGCCACTCCAACTGGTACCGCGATGATCCGAACGGCCAGTACCGCTACACCGTCAACGCGAAGGCCGGCGTCGAGTGGGATGGCTACAAGGCCGACGACCCGCGCGGCAACCGCCTCGCCATTCTCTATTACGCCGGCTTCCAGGCCGACGGCTACAACCTGCGCGACACGCTCGGCGAGACGACCGCCGCGTACCCGATCCACGGGATCATCGCGGACGGCTCGATCCGCAAGGACAAGGTCGGCCTCGGCATCGAGCTCGTCGTCGCGGGCGAGGTCATCCACCCCGGCCGCCGCCACCAGATCACGGCCGCGCCGTACATCGACGTCAAGCTCGGCGGCCACGTCGACATCAGCGCGTCATTCTCCGTCACGAAGCGCGAGCTGCCCCCGCCGGATCCGGCCGCTGTCGACGCGACCGACTACGCCGTGCTCTCGCGCCTGTCTTACGCCGAGCCGCTCGCGATGACGGGCTCGTTGAACCTGTCGATCCACCTCGATCGGACCAACGGGGCGCGCAACGACCGCTTCAGCGACCTCTGACGCGAGAGTTGAACCGCCACGCGGCCGGGGCGTCCGCCCGCTCGTCACAGACCGAAGAAGCCCTTGATGCCGCCGAGGATGCGCTCGTGCTCGGTCGCCTCGCGGACCTTGCGCGCCGCCTCGTCGAGGCCCTCGCGCGCCGCGATCAGCTCGACCCGCCGCGCCGCCATGTTGTGCGCGAGCTCGACGGCGATCTCGGGCCGCGCGATCAGCACGCGCTCGAACGTCGCCTTGCCGAGCCGGAAGCAGTCGACGTCCGTCACCGCGAACACGTCCGCCGAGCGCGGCTCGCCGGTCATCAGGCCCATCTCGCCGAAGAAGTCGGGCGCGGTCAAGGTCGCCACGACGCGCGTCAACGACTTCGCGGGCCCGTCACCGTCGGGGTCCACGTTCGCCCGGATCTCGGCGCGGCCGCTGGTCATGATGTAGAGCCAGTGCGCCGTGGCGCCCTGCCGCGTCATGATCTCGCCGGCGGCGAACGGCGCGTGGAGGAGGCCGTCGGCGAGGGTGCGCAGCTCGGGCTCGTCGAGCGCGCGCAGCAGGTTGACGGTCTTGATGGCGGCGAAGTGCGTCTCGGCCTCGCGCTTGGCGTGCCGCGCGGCGTGCGACTCGTTGTGCAGCTCCATGATCTGCATCTGCGCCGGGATCGCGAGCGGGATCTCGGCGCGGCGCAGCGCCGCGTAGATGCGCGCGCGCACGCGCGAGTTCGTGCCGTCGTCGGTGGCGAGGTCCTTGATCCAGTACCGGAGCGCGTAATACGCGAAGCTGTCGCGGTTGTCCTTTGCGAAGTCGATGCACACGCAGTTCGGCAGCGGATCGCTGGAGACGTTCTCGATCGGGGAGCCAACCACCGCGTCGGTCACGACCTGGATCACGCGCGTCGGCGGGTACCGGAAGTCGACGTTGAAGTAGACCCACATCCGCGCGGGCGTCTTGCGGCCCTCGCGCGTGCCGAGCAGCGTGATGTTATTCCCGAGGAGCGCCGCGTTCGGCACCACGATCGTCGCCCAGTCACGCGTCTCGACGAGCGTGTGGCGCCAGCGGATCGCGCGGACCTTGCCTTGCTTGCCGTTCTCGAGCTGGATCCAGTCGCCCTCGTGGATCGAGCCGTCGAGCTGCAGCGCGACGCCGCCGAGGATGTTGCCGAGCGTCGTTTGCAGGGAGATCGCGAGCACGGCGCTGACCACCGCGCCCGTGGCGAACGCGCCGGTGAGGTCGATGTCGTGCTTCGCGAGGGTGCCCATCGTGGCCATCACGTAACCGAACGCCGCCATGAGCTCGCCGGCGATGACGGGCAGGACGAGGCCCACGCGCGGCAGCAGGACGAGGAACACGAGGAGGCCGGCGAGGTTGATGACGACCAGGAGGCGCGTGATCTCGGACGTGATCTGGAAGTAGCCCGACCACGCGTCCTGGTGCGCGGTGGCGAGCGCGCAGCTCCCCGCCCACGCCGTGACCGTCAGCGCGAACAGCACGAGCGCGCGCCGGAGGCGTGGCCGGTGCATGGGCGAGAGCCGGTTGACGAGCGCGGCGACGACGACCACGCCCACGAACACACCGAGGAGCCACCCGAGATCTGCGGTCACAGCGAAAACTATATCCCGAGCCGCGTGGCCGCCGCCGCGATCGAGCCGGGCGTCGCCCGCAGGTCGGCCCGCGGGTCGCCCCGGGCATCGAGGCGGGCGCGGACGTCGCGGCGCGTGTGGCGTCGGGGCGAAGCGCTTCGGCGAGCCGCGACGACGGTAGCGCCGGGGCGTTGCGCGTGGTGTCGAGGAACAGCCGGCCGCGGCGGTCCTCCTTGTCGAACTCGGAGGTGAGCTCCGCCGGGTGGCGCGCGCACAGGAGCCCGGTGACCGCGGCGGCGAACGCGGAGGCCTGGGGGAACGTGGCGTGGCCGTCGAGCGGCGACACGACGTGGAGGCCTTTGCTGCTGGTCGTCTTGACGAACGCGCGCAACCCCACGTGGTCGATGATCGCGTGGAGCGCGCGCGCCGCGAGCAATACGAGGTCGAACCGATCCGCTCGAGCGTGAGCGCGCGGTCGGCCAGCTCGGGGACCATCACGGCGCTCGCGCCGCAGCCCCGACCTCTCATCGCGCGAGCGCGAGCAGAGCTTCATCGGTCGCGACGCGCCGCTGACCACCTGACCGCACCGACATCACGGCGGGCACGATGATGAGCGCGGCGAGCACGCACGTGATCTCGCCGATCAGCGAGGCGAGCCCGAAGCCGCGGATCGCGAGGTTGTCGCTGACGAGGAGCGACGTGTAGCCGATCATCGTGGTCAGCGAGCACACGAGCACGGTGCCGCCGGTCGAGCGCAGCGCGATGCGCGGGTCGCCCTTGGCCGCGCGGTCGGCCACGTTGATCGCGTAGTCCACGCCGAGGCCGAGCGTGATCGGCAGCGCCACGAAGTCGAGGAAGTTCACCTTGAGGCCGAACGCGGCGCAGACCGCGATCATGCCGAGGCTGCCGGCGGTCGTGGCGAGCAGGACGGCGAGGCCGCGGCGGCGCGGGCCGACGACGACGAGCACCATGACCAGGAGGCCGAGCGCGGCGACGCCCGTGACGCGCGGCCCGTCGCCCTGGATCGTGGTGATGACGTCGGCGAAGAGGACGCTCGGCCCCGCGGTCACGACGTGCGCATCGCCGGCGACGCGCAGCTGGCGAACGGCGGCCGCGAACGCGACGAGGTCGTGGCCGTTCCACTCGTCGAACCGCGCGCCCGGCCGGACGGAGACCATGAGGCCGACGCGGCCGTCGCGCTCCGTCAGCTTCGTCGCGAGCTCGGGCGGCAGGTCCGCGACCGTGACGGCGCGCAGGTCTTCGGCGGGTCGGAGGTCGCGCACATCCGCCGGGACCGCGTCGCCGGCGGCGTCCAGCTGCGCGCGGATGTCGGCGAGGACGGCGAGCTTCGCGTCCTGGTCGGCGGGGACCACGTCGAGGATCGACCGCACCGGGCCGATCATCGGCTCGCGCGCGGCGAGGCCATGCAGCGCGTCCACGACGGCCGGGATCTGGTCCGCGCGCTCGACGGCGATGAACGTCTGCCCGGCCATGCCGGCGAGGCCGCGCCCGAAGGCCTCGTCGGAGACGCGCATCCACTTGCGCGCGAGGACCGCGTCGGCCGCCGACGACCGCAGCTGGGTCATGTCGTACTCGAAAGGATCGTGCGCCGCGTAGCGGTACGTCGCGACCGCGCAGCCGAGCGTGGCCACGCCGGCGAGGGCGCACACGAGCGCGGGGCGGCGGAACCCGAACGCGCGCAGCACGGCCGCGCCGAACAACGGCGACACGGCGCGCCGCGGGGCCGGCACGACCCGCAGGATCAACGCGGGCAGGAGCACGAACGACGCGACCCAGCACACGAGCATCCCGACGCCGCCGATGATGGCGAAGTCGGCGAAGCCGCGGAAGTGCGTGGCCGCGAGCGCGCCGTACGCGATCGCCGCGCCGAGCGACGCGACGAGCGTGGGCTTGAGCGTACCGGCGATCGCGGTGGCGAGCGCGGCGGGCGCCGACGCCCCCGGCGCGCGGCGCTCCTCGAGGAAGCGCGCCACGAGCAAGATGCCGTAGTTGACGCCGTTGCCCGCGATGATCGCGCCGAGGAACGCCGTCGCCGCGTTCAGGTGGCCGACGGTCAGCGCCGCGATCCCGAACGCCACGAGCGTGGCCGCGATGATGTTCGCGGTGAGGAGCGCGAGGAGCCGCAGGTTGCGCAGGTGGACATAAAGGACGAACGCGACGAGGAGCGTGGTGATGAGGCTCGACAGGAGGACGCCGCGGACGAGCGCGCGCTGCTCGGCCACCGACGTCGTCACGCCGCCCGTGAAGCCGATCTGGACGCCCGGGTGCGCGGCGCGGAGCTGGCCGGCGAGCTCGTCGAGCTGCGCCTGGAGCGCGTGGTCGCGCACGATGTCGGTCGCGCGGAACGCCGTGGAGATGACGAGGACCTGCGTCGTGCCGTCGGCGGAGATGTTGGCCGAGCGGGCGAGGCGGGCGTCGGCATCCGCGCGCTTGGCGCGGAGATCGGCGAGCTGGGGATCGGGCGTCGCCGGCGCGTCGTCGAGGTCGATGAAGAGCGGGTTCGCGGCGAGCTTGGCCGCGTGGATGCGGCGGGCGAGGGCGTCGCGCGCGGCCTGGAGATCGGAGAGCGGGACGTAGAGGTCGCGGTGGGCCCCGATGAACGCGCGCGTGGTGGCGTCGTCGGCGTCGACGCGGGCCACGAGATCCGGCCCGAGCGCGCGCACGCCCACGGCGGCGGCGTCGGCGGCCGCGGCGCGGGTCGCCGCATCCGGCGCGACGACCAGGAGCAGCATGGTGTCCTTGGCGTCGCGGCGCGCGGAGAGCGCCTCGAGATCGCGAACGGCTGGCGCGTCCCGCGGGAGGAGGTACGCGAAGTCGGCGTAGAGCGGCAGGCGCGCGGCCACGAGGTAGAGCGCGCCGGCGACCACGAGCGCCGAGAGGGTGAAGATCACGCGCGCGCGCCGCTCGAGCCACCCGACGTACCGAACAGACCTCGACATGGCGGGGCCTATCGCAACCGATGTGCCGCGTCGTAGCTAGTTGATCTTGCTGGGTCGGGTCGGCAGAAACCGTTCAACCTCCGACGGTACATGTCAGGTTGTGGCGGCCTGGCACATGCGCGCCGCTGCCCGGGGGTGTGCGCCGCGGTCAACGCGATCTCGCGCAGTTGACGCACCTGGTCGGCTGGCATCGGGGCTGCACTACCTCCGGTCATCATGAGCACCAACAACGAGATCAAGGACAAGATCAACATCGCGGCGGACAAGGCCAAGCTCGGCGTCGACAAGGCGACCGGCGCGGCGAAGGATCTGGCGCACGACGCGGCGGACAAGGTGAAGGACGCCGGCGTCGCCGTCGGCAACAAGCTGAAGGACGCGGGCAGCGCGGTGAAGGACGCCGCGCATGCGGCGAAGGACAAGCTGAGCCACGCCGGCGACAAGGTCGACGAATAGTCCGCCAGGCGTGGTCTGCAGCGTCAGTTCGGCTCGTCCGGCGGCGCGAGCTTGAACCACAGGGTCCGTGACACACCGCACTGCCGGCACGTGACGCGGCATGCGCGCACGCCGCCGCCGGGGGCTTCGTCCTCGACGAGCCGATAGGCTCCCGCGCACTGCGGACACGGCATGGCCGCGAGTCGCCCCTCGATCACCGCCGGCGATGGCACCCGGATGGGGTGCTCCGCGCTGCCGCCCACCGCGAGCAGCGCGATCCGCTCGCGGTCGCGCACGACCTGCCGGAGCCCGCGCTCGAACACGCGCTTCTCCGTCCGCGCCGGGCGCTCCGGCCGCTTGCGCGACATCGGGCGAGCATACCGCGCGTGGGGTAAGATGCCGGCATGCGAAGCCCCGTCTCCATCGCGATGGCCCTCCTGGCGGGCGGCGCGGGAGCGTGCGCCGATCCGCTACCGTGCAGCACGACCGGCTCGTCGCCCGCGATCCCCGGCGTGAGCATCGCGCTCAGCACGGACAGCTGCACGTTCGCGAGCGGCGCCGCGGGCTCGTTCACCTACTCGACGACCATCGCGAGTCCGCTCTCGTTCATGACGGGGCCCCACGCGAACTGCACGCCCACGACGAACGACCCCTCCTCGTTCACCGTCACCGAGATCACCGGGTCGAACGCGCGGTACTGCCCGACCTGCGATGTCGGCCTGTGCTCCGAGGATCCGGGCGAGGCCATCACGATCCCGGCGGGCACGTACGGCGGCGTGCTCAACTGGCCGGGGCGCCAGTGGGATGGCCCGTCGGACACCGGGCAGCCGCTCGGCGATCCGTTCCCGCCCGGCGCGTACACGGTGCACGTGCAGCTCACGATACCGGCCGGCGTCATCGACACCAAGCTCCCGATCGCGGTCGAGTAGAACCGTAGTAGAACCTCGGGATCGCATGTCGACCGAGCTCGTCAAGGAAGTGGGCGGCGTCTCTCTCGCCACCCAGAACCACTACACGATCAAGCGCAAGTTCTGGTCGGTCTTCGAGCGCGTGTTCCGCGTGTTCACCGCCGACGGCCAGCTGTGGATGTACATCAAGCATCCGCTGCTGAAGCTGCGCGAGGAGTTCGTGGTGTACGCCGACGAGGCGCAGACGAAGCCGCAGCTGCTCGTGAAGAGCCAGCAGATGATCGCGATCAACTACTCGTTCATGGTCACCGACATCACGACGGGGCAGGTGCTCGGCACGGTCGAGAAGAAGGGCCTCTCGTCGATCATCCGCGACAAGTTCATCATCCACGACGCGACGGGCACCGAGATCGGCTACGCGCAGGAGCTGGGTGCGTCCATTCTGCGGCGGTTCATCCCGATGCTGACGTCGAAGCACGGGATCTTCGTCGACGGCCAGCAGGTCGCGTTCATCAAGCAGCAGTTCCGGTTCTTCACGAAGGAGTTCACCGTCGACGTGCAGCCGTCACGGCTGGATCCGCGGTTCGTGCTCGCGGTCGCGCTGCTCGCGCTGATGGCCGAGGCCCAGCGCGAGGATCGCAACTGAGGCTGCTACTTCGCGGGCGCGGCCTTCTCGATCTGCTCGATGCGCTGCTCGACCTCGGTCAGCGCGTGCGAGCCGCCCTCGATCTCCCAGCCCTTGCGCGAGTAGTACTTGTGCACCCCGCGCGTGCCGCCGTCGAGCTCGAGGCAGAAGTCCATCTCGCCGTGGTCGCAGCGCGTGGCCGTGGCGACGAGCTCCTCGGTGTCGTTCGTCTGCGGGAAGGTCACGACGAGCTTGCCGCCCTGCTTGTCGTACGTGAAGAGCTCGTGCTCGCCGGCCCACATCGATGACTTCTGGAACGCACCGACCTGCTGGCCGGCGGCCTCCTCGGAGAGGGCGAGGAACACGTTGATCTTGTCGGTCTGCGACGTCGGCATGTGATCGATCCAGATGCGATCGACGACGCGCTGGCCGCGATCCGCGGCCCGAGAGGCCTTCCATTCATAGGCGCCGACCGCGGCACCGGACACGAGGGCGAGCGCGGCGATCAGCTTGATCTTCGACATGCGGGAAGCTTAGCTCCCGACATGGCCAAGCACCCGGTCACGATGGCGATCCGCGCGCTGCGCTCCGGAGGGGTCGCGTTCGAGCCGCACCTCTACACCTGGGAGCCGCGCGGCGGGACGGCGGCGTCGGCCGCGGCCCTGGGCGTGGACGAGCACGCCGTGATCAAGACCCTCATCATGGAGACCGACACGCGGGCCCCGCTCTGCATCCTCATGCATGGCGACCGCGAGGTCTCGACGAAGGCCCTGGCGCGCGCGCTCGGCGTCAAGACCGTCGCGCCCTGCACGCCCGACGTGGCCGACCGCCACAGCGGCTACCAGGTCGGCGGCACGTCGCCGTTCGGCCTGCGTCGCGCGATGCCGATCTACGTGCAGCGCACGATCCTCGACCTGCCGCGCATCTGGATCAACGGCGGCGCCCGCGGCTTCCTCGTCTCGCTCTCGCCCCTGGCCGCCCAGGCGCTCCTGGCCCCGATCCTCGTCGACGCCGCCGCCTAACAGGGGCCTGGCCCCTTTGTTTGTGGCCGGGTGCCGGACACCTGGACGCGGCAGATGGTAAGTGATATCTTACCGTAAGTGGCGACGCACCAATCAGCGGGGTTCGCCGCGCTCGCCGACCCGACCCGGCGGGCGGTGTTCGAGCGCCTCGCGCGCCGGCCGTTGTCGGTGCAGCAGATCGCCGATGGCTTGCCGGTCTCGCGGCCCGCGGTCTCGCAGCACCTGAAGGTCCTCGCCGCCGCCGGCCTCGTCGCGCACGACCGTGACGGCACGCGCCGCGTCTACCGCGTCGACATGCGCGGCATCGCCGCCATGCGCGGCTACCTCGACCGGTTCTGGGACCACGCGCTCGCGGCCTTCAAGGCGGCCGCGGAGAAGGAGGAGACCGATGCCTGATGCTCTATCGATCCAGAAGCAGCTCGTCGTGGAGGCGCCGGCCGAGCGCGCGTTTCGCTTGTTCACGGCCCACATGACTGCGTGGTGGCCGAAGACCTACCACATCGGCGCCTCGCCGTTGAAGGCTTGCGTGATCGAGCCCCACGAAGGCGGCCGCTGGTACGAGATTACCGAGGACGGTCAGGAGTGCATGTGGGGCAAGGTCCTCGCGTGGGACCCGCCGCGCCGCCTCGTGCTCGCGTGGCAGCTCACGCGGGCGTACGCGTACGACCCGGACTTCGTCACCGAGGTGGAGGTCCGCTTCACGGCGCTGTCGCCAACGCGCACGCAGGTCGACTTCGAGCACCGCTCCCTCGAGCGCTTCGGCGAGGGCGCGCCGACGCAGCGCGACCGCATGAACGAGGGCTGGGGCCTGATCCTCACCTCCTTCGCCGCGACGACCGCCACCACGCCGGCGTAGTATCGCGATGGTGAAGACCGGACTCCGCTGGCTACTCACCGTCGGCATGGTCGGCGCCGGCGTGCTGCACTTCATCCGCCCGGAGCCGTACGCGGCCATCGTCCCGGCGTGGTTGCCCGCGCCGCTGCTGCTTGTCTATCTGTCCGGCGCGGCCGAGATCGCCGGAGGCCTCGGGCTGATCTTGCCGGCCACGCGCCGCCTCGCGGCGTGGGGCCTGATCGCCTTGTTCGTGGCCATCTTCCCCGCGAACCTCAACATGGCGATCCACGCCATCAGCCCGCTCGGCGGCGACCCGCTGCCCGCGTGGGCGTTGTGGGGTCGGCTGCCGCTGCAGGTCGTCTTCATCGCGTGGGCGTACTGGTACACGAAGCCAACCGCGGCCCGTCGCGCGACCGTCTAGCGAACGCTCGCCGTCTCCTGGCCGATCGGCTGCGCGTCCTTCAGCGTCCACGCGGCGCCCGAGCGAACCCAGGTCTCCTCGAGGCGCTTGCCCTCGCGGTCCGTGTAGACGACCGCGAGCTCGCGGGTCACGTGCCCCATGCTGACGATCTGGCGATCGGCGGGCAGGCGGCCCGACGCGTCGTGGGCGATCTCGCCCTTGATCTCGCGGCGGACGGCGGCGACGTCGACCGGATGCGGCGCGGTCGTCGACGACGAGGTGACGGCGGGGGCACACGCGCCGAGCGCGAGCGCGAGGGACACAGCGAGGCGAGCGGGGGATGTGATCTTCATGCTCTCTAAGAGCCACGCCATGCCCACGCGGTCGACACTTGTCACAGGTGTCGCGGCCGTCGCAATTGTCGATTTCTCGGGTCGCGCACGCGTCCTGCGACCGTCGCGCGGGCGTCCTGGGCCCGTCGCAACCCGCTCGAAGCGCTAATCTTTGGCGACGGGCGGCGTCCCGGTGAGGCCCCGCGCGCGCGCCTGCTTGTCGGCGAGATCCGTGATCGCCGGGGTCGCGTCCTGGACGATGTGGTCCATCGCGGTCCCGATCGCGCGCGCGAGGGCCTCGGGCGTCTGGGCCGTCAGCGGCTCGCGCTGCTCGTAAGGATGCGACCACAGGATCTCGCCGCTCTTCGCGTCCGTCAGCGTGAGCTCCACGGCGAGGTGACCGACCCATCGCGTCTTGCTCTCGTCGATCTCCTCGATCGCCGTGACGCGACCGCCGAGCACCACCGAGGTGTCCTTCGTCGTGTCGCGCACCACCGAGCGGAACTTGCCGCTCCGCGCGAGCGCCTGCTGCAGGTAGCCGCCGACCATCGCGCCCGGCGTCGTGGACCAGTGGTGGTACGCGTAGTAGTCGAAGCGCACCGGATCGAGGCGGTAGACCATGCGCTCGTCGTCGTACGCGCCCTCGGTGACCAGCGGCTCGATCGCGAGCACGCTGCCTCCGTCCTCGGTCGCGGGCGCCTGCGCCGGCGACGCGAGCTGGTAGTAGCGCGTCTGCGGGACGCTGCCGCTGCACGCGGCGAGCAGGGCGATGACCAGGTATTTGCTCATGGCAGCTTCCTCTCCGGCTGGGTCGCCGAGAACAGCAGGCGGGACGGCTTCTCTTTGACCTCGCGCGCGAGGTCCTTGAAGGACCGCGACGCCTGGCGGATGTCAGACATCGCCGATTGCAGGATGTTCTCGTTGCTGTGCACCACGCCGCGCATGTCGCCGATGAGGTCGTTGGCGTTCGCGACCATCGCGACGACCTGGTTGTCCATCAGGTCCTGCGCGCTCTTCGTCGCGAGCGCGACCGTGTCGAGCGACGTCTTGAGCGACTTGCGGTTCTCGGCGACGAGCGCGTGCATGTCCGCCGTCGTGGCGACGAGGTTCTCGGAGGCCTGGCGCGTGCTGCCCATGATCGCGGCCATCATCTTCGGGTCGACGGAGGCGTTGAGGTTCACCATCAGCTGGTTCGCCCCGTCGGCGACCTTGCCCGCCGCGTCGAAGATCTTGTTCGCGCGGTCCATGATCTGGCCGGTCTGGTCCGCGAGCTGCTCCGCCTTCTTCTGCAGCTTGTCCAGCGTGCCGACGCCCGCGACGATCGTGCCGTCCGGCGGCGTCAGCGGCGAGGTCAGCGACCCTCCCTTGAGATCGATCACCTTGAGCCCGGTGATGCCCGCGAGGCTGAGGAACGCGTGCGTGTCGGTGTGGACGGG
The DNA here is from genome assembly GCA_025353585.1 of Deltaproteobacteria bacterium. Classification (GTDB taxonomy): domain Bacteria; phylum Myxococcota_A; class Polyangia; order Haliangiales; family Haliangiaceae; genus JABFXX01. The sequence continues at coordinate 42,436 of JANXOM010000233.1, read as the reverse complement.
CGTGCCCTCGTCGAGGCTGACCTCGATCCGGACGCGGCTGAGGTCATCGGGCGCGAGCCGGATGTCGCCGACCGTGCCGCACTTGATGCCGTTCATGTAGACCGGCGCGCCCTTCTCGAGGCCCATGACGCTGTCGTCGAACTCGACGACGTAGCGGTCGTGGTGCTTCCAGAAGCGCATGCCCCCGAAGATGATCAGCACCACGGCGACGAGCGCGGCGGAGATGATCGCGAAGATGCCGACCCGGAGTTGCTTGCGTCGATCGGTCATGCGGTCCTCGCGTGGTGTAAGCGGTCGACGCCGTCACCGGCGCGGCCCGGCCGTTCGGCCGCGACCCGGTGAAAGAAGTTGTAGACGGCCTCGTCCGTCGAGGCCTCGAGGTCGGCGACGGAGCCCATCGCCATGATCTTGCCGCCGCCGAACATGACGGCGCGGTCGGAGATGGTGCGGATGCTGTCGAGCTCGTGCGTCACCACGACGATCGTCACGCCGAGGACGTCGCGGAACTGGCAGAGCGTCTCGTCGAGGCCGGCGGCCACGATCGGATCGAGGCCCGCCGACGGCTCGTCGCAGAAGATGATCTCCGGATCGAGGATCGACGCGCGCGCGAGGGCCGCCCGCTTGCGCTGCCCGCCGGACAGGGTCGGCGGGTAGCGCTTCTCGAAGCCGGAGAGCCCCACGAGCGCCAGCTTGATGCGGATCATCTCGCGGATGACCGGCTCGGGGAGCTTCGTCAGCTCGCGCAGCGGCAAGCCGACGTTCTCCTGGATCGTCAGCGAACCGAACAGCGCATCCTGCTGGAACGCCATGCCCGTGCGGCGGAGGAGCACCCGGCGCGCCTCGTTGTCGAGGGCGTACATGTCCTGGCCGAGGAGCTCGATGTGGCCGGCCAGCGGGGCCTGCAGCCCGGTGATCGCGCGCAGCATCGTCGACTTGCCGCAGCCGCTACCGCCGAGGAGGGTGACGATCTCGCCGCGCACGATCTCCAGATCGACGCCGGACAGGATCGCCTTGTCCTCGTAGCCGACGCTGACGTCGCGGCAGGTCAACAGGACGTCCGCGGACGTGCGGGTCTCGACCTTCACGGGTGGGCTCCGATGGTGGAGATCGTCGCGGCGACGGCATCGACCACGATGATGAAGAAGACGCTGACCACGACCGTGCGCGTGGTGGCCGCGCCGACGCTCGTGGAGTTGGCGCTCGCGCGCATGCCGAGGTGGCTGCCGGTGAAGCCGATGATCCACGCGAAGATGAGGCTCTTGCCCATGCCGTGCAGGAAGTCGCCGAACGTGATGCGCGCGACGATACGATCCCAGAACAGGTCCGGCGGCAGGTGGAGGACGAGCGCGGCGATGATCATGCCGCCGCCGATCCCGAGGAACATCGACATCAAGGACAGCGCCGGCTGCACGATGCTGAGCGCGAGCAGCCGCGGCAGGAGCAGGAAGCGCGTCGGCGAGACGCCCATCGTCGTGAGCGCGTCGAGCTCGTCGCGGACCTTCATCGTGCCGAGCTCGGCGGCGATGGCGGCGCCGGTGCGGCCGGTCAAGATGATGGCGGTCATCATCGGACCGAACTCGCGGACCATGGAGATGCCGATCATGTCGGCGACGAACACACCGGCGCCGAAGCGCTGCAGGAGCACGATGCCCTGAAAGGCAAGCGTGGTCCCGAGGAGGAGGCCGAGGAGGCCGACGATGCCGACGGCGTCGACGCCCATCTTCTCGATCTGATCCGTCAGCGCGCCGACGGGGAGCCGCTTCTTGCGGGTGATGACGTAGAGGAGCTGACGCCCGGTGTCGGCGAGGAGCGCGAGGAATGCGGCCCCGGCGTCCTGGTAGTCGAGGATCGACATGCCGACGCGGCGGACGAACCCGGGGTGGTCGGTCTCGTCGGCGACCGCGACGGCGTCGCGCGGCAGGAGATCGAGCGCGGCGCGGTGGGTTTCGCCGAGGTGGACGAGATCGAACGCCTTGCCGCCGCGCTCCATCATCCGGGCCGCGAGTGAGACGACGGCGAGGCCGGACGAGTCGACGCGGCCGGCCTTCTCGAAGTCGAGGACAACGCTCCTGACATCGCGACGGCGGGCGACGCCGCGCATGTGCCCGTAGAACTCCTTGGCCGTCGTCAGGGAGACGTCGCCGGCCACACGCACCGTCGCCGTCCGCGTCTTGCGGTCGAACGTGGTGTGGGCGACGGGCACGGCGGCTCCCTGTGCAAGGAGCGGCCCAGCTCGTGGCCTTGCGCAACCACGCAGAACTTCGTCCGCGATCGAGCGCGCAGATCACGGTGAGCGTATCGCCACGTCGCGCGAGCGTATGCGCACGGGGGCCGCGAGTCACGGCACGGACTTGCGCGCGCGCGACACTTGCAGCGCCGTGCGAGATGCCAATCACGCCCGAGCTCGATCCGGATCAGCCGCCGGCCCGCGACCCGAACGATCCCGACGAGGCTCCGCCGGAGCAGGACCCGCCGGAGCGCGATCCCGCGCAGCGCGAAGATCCGCCGGCCGAGCCGCCGACGCCGGGTGACGTGCCCGAGCGGATCGTCGACCCGGCGCCCGAGGGGCAACCGCCGCGGATCATCGCCTAGCCCGGCTGCGCCTATAGTCGGCCCATGGACCTAGAACGGACCCCGGCCGCGCTGCGCACGATCGCGGAGCGCTGGCTCGCCTGCTTCGCGGCGAAGGACCTGGACGGCTTGCTCGCGCTCTACGCGGACGACGCCGTGCACACGTCGCCGAAGATCCGCGCGCGGCACCCGGAGACGGGGGGGCTCCTGCGCGGCAAGGCGGCGTTGCGGGCGTGGTGGGCGGACGCGTTCGAGCGGCTGCCGGAGCTGCGCTACGTGGCGAGCGCGCTGACGGCGGATCTGGAGCGCGTGGTGATGGAGTACACGCGGCACGCGCCGGGCGAGCCGGACATGCCGATCGCCGAGGTGCTCGAGGTGAACGCGGCCGGGCAGATCTTCTCGAGCCGCGTCTTCCACGGGTAACCTCAAGGGTTCTGGGCGGCGAGCATCGCGAGCATCAGCGCGTCCAGCGCGTCGCGGGTCGCCGCGGGCGGCACGGCGCCGTCGATCGTCACGAACCCCATCCAGCCGCCAGACCCACCGGGGACGCACGCGAACGCCGTCGCCCGCGGCGCGGCGCCCTGGACCGTGCCGCGCGTCGTCCATGCGACGCCGACCGCCTTCGCCGCCTCGCTGATCGCGCGCGCCTCGGCAGCGCCGCCGGCCACGCGCTTCTCCTGCTCGCACGTCGCGCCTTCGAACGGCTTGGTCCAGATGCTCGCCGTGAGCTTGCCCTCCGTGTAATCGACCGTGTCGCTCGTCGGCGTCCCGGCCATGCGCCACGCGCCGGCGAGCCCGGGCAGCTCCACGCTCCGCCCGCTGGGGAACCTCACCGGCGCGCGCCTGTCTGGTGCGGCCGGCGCGGGGGGCGCTCGCGCGTTGATCCGCGGGACCAGCGCACGAATCACCGGCTCGAGCTCCCGCGGGCGCGCCTGCTGTCCGCGCGCGCCCGCCGGATCTTGTTATCGTGCTCGTCGAGCTGCCGCTCGAGCGCCCGGTACTTCGCGCCGGGGTTGCCGTGCAGGAGCTCGAGCGCGGCCGCGAGGTCGGCGCAGTACCCGTCGACGGCCGTCTTGCCCTTGGCCAGCTTCGCGAGGTCAGCGTCCAGCGCGTCGTGCTCCGCGCCGACGAGACCGCCTTGCAACCGCGCGGCGCCCTCGGCGACCTTCGCGACGCCACCGGCCTGGGTCGCGCACGCGGCCGCTTGCTTCTCGTAGCCCGCCTGGAGCTCGTCGGTCGTCTTGTCCGCGCGCGCGGCTCCGGCGCCCGTCCCGAGGAACATCAGCACCAGCCAGACCTTGCCTGCGCGCATGGCCCATCCTAACAAGCTCCGCGGTGTCCCGATCTCCCACGCTGCGCGCCTGGCTCGCCGAGGGTCCCTTCACGCTCGTCCTGTCGAGCGGGTTCTTCTCGTTCTTCGCGCACACGGGGATGCTCGAGGAGCTCCTCGGCGCGGGGGCCACGCCCGCCGCCGTCGCGGGCTCGAGCGCCGGCGCGCTGGTCGGCGGCGCCTGGGCCGCGGGCCTGGCCCCCGGGGCGTTCGGCGCCATCCTGAATGGCCTCGCGCGCGAGGACTTCTGGGACCCGCGGCCCGGTCTCGGCCTCCTCGCCGGCGCCAAGTTCGACGCGCTCCTCCGCGCGATGCTCCCGGTCACCACGTTCGGCGCGTGTCGCATCCCCGTCGCGATCAGCGTGTTCGATATCCTGCGCGCGCGCACCGCCGCGCTCACCACGGGCGATCTGCCGCTCGCGATCCGCGCGTCCTGCTGCGTCCCCGCGATGTTCCATCCGGTGTGGATCGATCGCCGTCCCTACTGGGATGGTGGCATCCGCGATCGCCCGGGCCTCGCCGGCGTTCCGCTCGGCACGCGCGTCCTGTACCACCACATCTCCTCGCGCTCGCCCTGGCGCCGCGAGCGCGACCTCGCGATCCCCGTGCGCGAGAACATGGTGACGCTGGTGATCGAGGACGTGCCGCGCTCCGGCCCGTTCAAGCTCGACGCTGGTCGCGCGGCGCTCGTCCACGCTCGCGCCGCCACCCGCCGCGCCCTCGACGCGCCGCGGGTCGACGGCCTCGTCAGAATTTGACCCGCCAGGGGCCTCCGCGACAAGGCGAACGCCGACCTCGCGGCGAGCCGGCGCCCCGCCCCGCGCCGGTACCTGTTTGACGGGCGCCCGGGTTCGTCCGATAACCGAGCTCGATGATGGCGTTGGAGATCGGTCGGCCGATTGGTGTGGATCATCCGCCCTTCATCGTCGCGGCGCTCGACGGCCGCCGCCTGGGCAGCTTCGAACGCGCGGTCGCCGCGATGGACGCCGCGGCCGACAGCAAGGTCGACGCGGTCAAGCTGACCGCCATGCCCTGGGGCTGGTGCGCGCGCCTCTTCGACCACGCGGAGGCGCGGCGGATCGCACCGCTCGCGACGGCCCTCGACGAGAGCATGGTCGCGCGCCTCGACTGGTGCGGCGCCCCGGCGTTCGCGCTCGCGTTCGATTGTTCGGATCTCGATCTCATCGCGGCGGCCGCGCGCACCGGCAAGCCGCTCGTCGTCTCCGTCGGGCGGGCGACCGACTACGAGCTCGCCGAGGTCGTCGCCACGGCCCACGCGAACGGCGACGGCGGCATCGCCCTCGTCCACTGCGGCAGCAGCGGGCTCGATCGCCTGGACGCGCTCCTGAGGCACCGCGCCGTCGTCGGCGTGTCGGACCTGATGCCCGGCCGCGAGATCCCGCGGGCGGCGGTCACGCGCGGCGCGAGCATCGTGGAGAAGCGGCTCGACCTCGACGTGAGCGCGACGGCCGCGAGCGAGATCGCCGCGCTGGCCGAGGTCGTGCGCGACTGCGAGCAGGCGTGGGCGTCCCGCGGCGCCGTCGTCCAGTGGACGATCAACTAGGCAAGCGCCGGGACCGCAGCCCTACAGGGCCGATGGATCCACGAACAGCGCGTCACCGACCACGAGCGCCTCCGCGGCGCGCGCGTAGGTCGCGTGGTCGGGGAACACGATGACATCGACCTCGCCGGTCGCCGGCGCGTGGCTCGCCGCGTACGCGAGCACGGCCTTGCTCGCGGGCCCTGCGACGATGAACCGCCCGGACACGTGGACGTTCAGCCCCAGGTGCGCGGCGTCGATGCGCTCGCGGAGCGCCATCACGTGCTGTACGAGCGCCGCGGGTACCGGGGCCCGGGCGGACCGGGCGGCCGGCTCGGCGAGCTTGCCCGGCACGAGCGCGATGCGGACGAGCACGCGCTTCGCGGGATCCGCCGACGGCAGCTGCCACAGCTTCTCGAGCCGCGCCCGGCTCATGTGGCGATACGCGCCCGCCTCCTCCGCCGGCTCGTGATAGACGATCTCGTCGTGCTCGGCGTCGTAGCCGACGACGAGGCGGAAGTGCTCGGTCGTGTGCGGCTGGTCGTCGTAGTGCATGCACACGATGCTCGGGACGCCGCGCATCAGGTCGGCGTGCAGCTTCGCGAGCTCCGCGTCGAGGCTGCGCTGCGGATCGCGTCCGTCGACGAGCGTGTAGATCGACGGCGGCGCGAAGCCGAGCCGCTTGACCGCGCGCACGAGGTCGGGCGTGTACGCGCCGCGGCCGAGGCCCGGATCGAGGCCCGTCTCGTCGAACACGTCGTCCTGGTCGTAGGCCTCGCCAAGCCGACGCGCTGCCATCTCCACGCACGCCTCACCGCAGAAGTCCGGCTTCTGCTTCACCCACGGCACGTCCTCGAGCACCACCGTCTGGAGCGGTTTCGGCGCCGCGCGCGCCGGCGCGCCGAGCGCCCACAGCCCGGCCAACGCGAGCGTCGCCGCGGCCACCCCGGACATTCGTCGTGCCGTCACGGCTGTTCGACACCGTGGCCGGGCCCGGCCTTGGACCTGGCGCGGGATCGCCGCAGGCGGGACCGGCGGCGGCGTGGAGCCCGAGGGGTAGGCCGTCGCGGAACAGTCTGCGCCGCGGGCGGCCGGTGTCCGGCGTCGTAACGGTGGTTACAGTGGCCGCACCATGTCCACCCGCGACCCCATCCTCTCGGTGTCCGCCCTCGGATTCCCGTGGCAAACGCCGGATCCTTTCCTGTTCTGCGTGCACCACGACGACGCCTACCCGGCCGGCAACGACAAGATGGGCCCTGTCGCCTCGCTGGCCGGGCGCGACCTCGGGCAGGACTTCGCCGGCAAGGACGGCTGGCGCATGTATCACGGCACGGAGGTGCCGGGCTTCTCGCAGCACCCGCACCGCGGCTTCGAGACCGTGACGGTGGTGCGCCGCGGGCTCATCGACCACAGCGATTCCCTGGGCGCGGCCGCGCGCTTCGGTGGCGGCGACACGCAGTGGCTCACCGCCGGCAAGGGCGTCTCGCACGCCGAGATGTTCCCGCTCCTGGAGGCGACGGCCGCGAACCCGCTGGAGCTGTTCCAGATCTGGCTGAACCTGCCCAAGGCGGACAAGCTGGTGGATCCGTATTTCACGATGTTGTGGGCGGACGCGATCCCGCGGCACGTCCTGACCGACGCGGCCGGCCGCATCACCGAGGTCGTGACCATCGCGGGCCGGCTGCCCGACGTCACCGCGAGCGCGCCGCCGCCGCCGCCGAACTCGTGGGCCGCGCGCGCCGAGGCGGACGTCGCGATCTGGACGATCAAGATGGCGCCGAACGCGGCGTGGACGCTCCCGCCGGCGAAGGCGGGGACGAACCGCACGCTCTACGTGTTTTGCGGCTCGGCGCGCGTCGCCGATCGCGCGGTGCGAGCCAGCGCGGTCGCGCTCGTCGGCGATGCGGCGGTGACGCTCGTGGCCGGCGACGTCGAGACCGAAATGCTGCTGCTGCAGGGCAAGCCGATCGGCGAGCCCGTCGTGCAGCACGGCCCGTTCGTGATGAACACGCGCGCCGAGATCCAGCAAGCGTTCGCCGACTACCAGCGCACGCGATTCGGCGGCTGGCCGTGGCCGTCCGACGACCCGGTCCACGCGCGCACCGAGGGCCGCTTCGCCCGCCACGCCGACGGCCGCGTCGAGCGCCGCTGAGAGTCGGCGCGTCGCGCCTGGGCGTTGCGTCTGGGCGTTGCGTAGCGCAGAGGCGCAGAGGAGGAGGAGGTCAGAGGAGACGATCGGAAGGGGTTTGATTCCAGGGGTGCGGCGGCCGTGGGATCGGCCTCCCTGGCGCCAAACCTCTCCGTCGTCTCCTCTGACCTCCTCCTCCTCTGCGCCTCTGCGCTACGCAACGAGCAGACGCAACGCGCGAACCGTCAGCTACAGGAGCCGCCCGCGCAGTGGCCGGCGCAGCTCGCGCCGGGAGCACAGCTGGCGCTGCAGGAGCCGCCGTCACAGTCGACGTTGCAGGTCGAGCCACCGGCGCACGCGGTCGTGCAGTTGCCGCCGGCGCACTCGAAGTTGCAGACGGCGCCGCCCTCGCACCCGAGCTGGCAGTTCCCGCCGGGGCAGTCGACGTTGCACGTCGAGCCGGCCGCGCACGTGAAGCTGCAGTTGCCCTCGGGGCACTCGAAGTTGCACGCGGCGCCGGGGCCGCACTGCTGGCCGGGCGCCGTGAACACCACGACCTGCTCGCCGAGCAGCATCGGCGGGATCGGCGCGACGGGCACGCCGGGACCCACCGCCACGGCTCCCGGCGCGACGTTGACGCACGAGGCGACGTGGGCCGCGACGAGCGCGGAGACAGCAGCAGTGACGGTCAGGGCGATCACGCGCGACATGGAAACCTCCGGCACGTAGAGCCGCGAGGTCCGCGCCCGGTGGACACGGCTCCGATCTTTCATCGGGCGCCGGGCTACCAGCGATGGGCGACGGCGATCGCGACGACCGCGCCGCCCGACGGGTCCGCGCCGCCGAGGTCGAGCGGCACGTCCAGCGTCCAGCGGAAGCGCATGGTCTGGCTGCCCACGTCGAAGCCGGCGCGCGGGACGGCCACGAGGCGGCTGGAGTCGACGACGTCCATGCCGCCGGACGAGTAGCTATCGGTGCCGGTGTACGCCGCGTGGAAGATGCCGAGATCGGCGCCGCCGAACACGCAGAACGTGTTGCGGAGCAAACAGCCATGCGCCTCGAACCCGGCGGTGGCGCGCGAGAACGAGCCGTTGCCACTATCGAAGAGCCACGCGGCCGAGCCCGCGCCGACCGTGCCGTGGAGCCAGATCGGCGAGCCCGGGATCCGCAGGCCCGCGTCGACCTGCGCGCCGGCGAGGAGGAGCTGGTTGTACGCCCCGACGCCGCCACCGACGGCGATGTAGTGGTCGAGGACCGGCGGCGGCGCGTCGGGGTCGGCGGGCGCGGAGACCCCGATCGTCCCGGGGGCCTGGGCGTGGGCGGGGCGAGCGGCGACGAGCGCGAGCACGAGAGCAGCGGTGGCGACGGCGAGCGTCCTGGTCATGGTCACCACAGGAGCAACGGTCGGACCACTTGCCAAGTACCTGAATAAACGACGTCTGGCGGCGATCTGTGTCGAGATCTGCCAGGCTTTCACCGGTTGGACCGGTCGAATCAATGGATCCTGAACGGGTAGCTGACGTCCGCGAGCCCGTCGCCCGCGCGGGCCGGGAACCTCCAGGCGCTCGCCGCCTTCACGACGCACGCGGCGACTCGCGGGCGGCCGAGGGTCGACTGGACCTGGGCCCGGACGCGGCCGCCCGCGTCCACCTGCAGCTGCAGCGTGAGCGTGCCCGTCATGGCCTGGTCCGCCTTCTTGCCGGCGGCGACGCACCTGAGCCCCTCGGGGCGGTGGGCGCCGACGACCGACGAGACCGTCGCGCTGTCGATGTCCGGCGCCGGCGTGATGGCCAGGGCGGCGGGGCCGGGAGCCGGCGCAGCCTCGACGACGACCGGCGGCGCCTCGGGCACCTCGGGCACGGGCGCCACGACGACCGGGACCGGCGTCGGCGCCGGGGCCGGCTCGACCGCTTCGAGCTCCGGGGCCGGCGCGGGGGCGGGGGCCGGCTCGGCGGGGCCGATCTTGCGCGGGATCGTCACGGCCGCACGGGCGGCGACCGGCACGGCCCTCGCCTGCGCGAGCGGTGGCGGCGCCGGCAGCGGGACAACCGCGGTGGGGCCGATCGCCGGCGGCGGCGGGGCCGCCGGCGCGGCGAGCCTCTCGTTCTCGGCGACCTGCGCCTGCGCCTGCGCCTGCGCCTGCGCCTGCGCGGCCGGCGCGGTCCGCTCGCCGAGCGCGACGAGCGTCTCCTCTTCGCTCGCCTCCGCGAGGCCAGCGCCGCGCTCGAGGTGCGCGGTCAGCTTCGTCGGACGGTCGATGGTCAGCCAGTAGCGCTCGGTGCGGTAGCCGGGGGCGCTGACCTCGACGAGCTCGACGACATCGCTCGGCGAGATCTCGAGCGTCGACGGCGCGGCCGCGTTCTGGCGGCGGAACACGACGCGCGCGCCCTCGGCGTCGGCCGCGAACGTGACCGCCACCTTCTTCACCGCGCCGGTCGCGCCGCCACGCTGCGGCGCCGCGGCCGGCACCTTCGTCCCGACGCCATCGCCATCGCCACCGCCGCGCATGCTCGTCACGAGCCCGAGCGCGCCGAGCATCACGCCGCCGGCCGCGATGCCGTAGAGCCCGCGCGCCGTGTTCCGCGATACGCCCGGCTGTTGCAGCGATACCGTCATCGCCGGCGCGGGCCACGGCGTCTCGTGCGCGGCGCGGGTCGGGATGAGGCCCGACTGGCGCGACACGTCGATCGGCTGCGTGCGGCGGCGAACGGCGCGATCGCTCGGGTCGCCGAACGCCTCGAGCGCGGCGAGCACGTCCGTCATCGTCTGCGGGCGCGCGCCGGGATCCTTCGCCAGCATCTGCACGACGATCAGCTCCTCGAGGCCGGGGGGGATGTCCGGCAGCGCGAGCGCCGGCGGCGCCTCGTAGACGATCCGATCGAGGAGCGCGGCCTGGTCCTCCCCCGAGAACGGGCGACGGGCCGACAGCATCTCGTAGAGCATGATCCCGAGCGCGTAGATATCCGCGCGGCGATCGACCTTGTCCGGTGTCGTGATCTGCTCGGGCGCCATCGACTCCGGCGTCCCCATCACCATGCCGCGGCGCGTGGCCGAGTCGTCGACCGCGAGGAAGCGCGAGATGCCGAAGTCGAGCACCTTCACGTGATCGAGGGCGTCGTCCTTGTCCGTCAGGAAGACGGTATCGGTCTTGAGGTCGCGGTGAACGATGCGGGCGTTGTGCGCCGCGTGCAGCGCCGACGCGATCTGCTCGGCGACGCGAATCGCGCGGCGCACCGGCATGCCGTTGACGCGGTAGATCTCGTCGGTCAGCAGCGAGCCCTCGAGGTACTCGAAGACGATGTACGGGACGTTCGCCTCCGTGAACCCCATGTCCGTCGACTCGACGATGTTCGGATGACCGAGCGTGCCGGCGGCGCGCGCTTCGTTCATGAACCGCTCGATGACGTCGGCGTCGGTCGCCAGCTCGGCGTGCAGCACCTTGACCGCGACGCGGCGCTTGATCAGCGTGTGCTCCGCGAGGAACACGCTGCCCATCCCACCCGCGCCGAGCTGCTTGAGGATCCGGTACCGACCCTCGACGACGTCGCCGACCTTCACGCTCTGCTCGCGCTCGCGGATTTGCCCCATCGTGATCCGACGATGATGAATCCGGCGTTCTCGTCGGTAAAGCGTGCATCTTCAGTTTCCAACTGTCGTTTTCCGACGACAACGTGCGCGTCCGAGCGGGCGTATGCTCGCGTGTGCGCATGTCCGCCAAGCAGCCGAAATTGCCGACCGGAAGACCTCCTCTCGACGCCGCGGCGGGAGGGTCGTCCCCGCTCACGGCGAACCCGTTCGCGAAGCTCGAGGCGATGCGCGAGAAGCTGCCGAGCAAGGAGGGCCCGACACCGGCGGTGATCGTTCGCACGCCGAAAGGTCCGGCGCGCGCGGTCGTCCGCTACGAAAAGAAAGGTCGCGGCGGGAAGCTGGTGACGGCGATCGAAAAGCTCGGCTTGCCGCCGGCGGAGCTCGAGCGCTGGTGCAGCGAGCTCAAGCGCGAGCTCGGCTGCGGCGGTGTCGTGGAAGACGATGCGATCATCCTGCAAGGCGATCTGCGGCCGCGGCTGCACGCGATCCTGACGCGGCGCGGCGTGGGCAACGTGGTGGGCACCGATGTGCAGAAGTGAGGCACGGGCTCCCCGGCGACCGGGGTAGCCGTTGCCAGGGTCCCGCGAGGAGAGGCGCCGTCTGATCCAGTAGCCGGTTCGTCAGATCTCGCCGCGTTGCGTCGCGCTCTGGCGCGCGAATTGGGTCGATCTGCGCGCCTGTGGCCCCCGGGGGCGGTGACGCGCCCCGTCATCCAGGCTGGCGCGATGGTTGCTCTAGGACCTCCCCGTGCGCAACCTTCTCCGCCTCGCGTCCGGTCTGTGCCTCCTCGCCTTCGTCGCGTGCGACACGGGGCCTGGCGTCCAGGCCGAGCCGCCGGTGCTGACGATCACCTCGCCGCAGCGCAGCCTGGTGCAGAACGGCGCGGGCACCATCACGGTGACCGGCACGGCGCTCCCCAACGCGAGCGGTCAGCCGATCGCGTCCGTCACGGTCAACCACGTCGCGGCGACCGTCGGCGCGGACGGCCAGTTCACGGCCTCCGTCCAGATCCAGGCGGGCGCGTCGCAGCTCCACACCGAGGCCGTCGATGCCGCTGGCGGCAAGGCGACGGACACGCGCTCGGTCCACGCCGGCGACGTCCGCCCGGTCGGCTCGAACATCGACAACGCGATGGTGGCGTCGATCTCGACGAACGCGTTCGGCAAGATCTCGCAGGCCGCGAGCACGGTCCTCACCGGCTTCGACTTTGGCGCGATGCTCGCGCCGCTCCAGCCCATGCAGCACGCGGGCGACCCCGACGGCGCGGACTGCCTCTACGACCAGGCGTTCATCGACGACCTGAAGCTCCAGAACGCGATCGTCTCGCTGACGCCGGTCGACGGCGGCCTCGCCTTCAGCCTCGAGATCGACGGCCTCGATGTCCCCGCCCACGCGAACTTCGCGGTCGCGTGCGTCGACGGCTCGGAGACGATGGAGGTCACGGCGGACAAGGTCGTCGTCACGGGCACGCTCCTCGTCTCGCCCGACGGCATGAACGGCTTCACCACCACGCTCGCGAGCCCGAACGTCGAGCTGACGAACTTTCACCTCGACGCGGGCGGCGTCCCCGGCAAGATCCTCGACATGATCGACATGAACCACCTCATCGGCTCGATCATCTCGACGTCGGCCGAGAAGTTCATGGGCCCGATGATGAACCAGGCGCTCGGCGGCCTCGCGGGCCCCAAGCAGCTGAACCTCCTCGGCAAGACGGTCGACATCACGGTCGTCCCCACGGACCTCTCGTTCGATCCGACGGGCGCCGTCGTCGCGCTCTCGACGAGCTTCATGATCGAGGGCGCCGAGACGTCGCCCGGCTTCATCTACACGGACAATGGCACGCCGACGATGACCCCGGGCGATGGCCTCACGATGGGCATGGCCGACGACCTCGCGAACGAGGCGCTCGCCGAGCTGACCGCGCTCGATCTGCTGACGATCTCGATGCCGACCCCGGGCGGCTCGTTCGACAACATCAACCTCAGCATGTCGACGCCGCCGATGATCAGCGCCGACCCGGCCGACGGCAAGATGCGCCTCTTCCTCGGCGACATGAAGATGGAGTTCACGCTCGTCGGCCAGCCGGTCGCCGTGGCCTACATGAACGCGAAGGTCGACCTCGCGGTCGCGACGGCTAACAACGGCTACGGCGTGGCCATCCAGCTCGGTACGCCGGACCTCAACGTCGACGTCGACACGACGGTCCCGAACGCGACGCACCTCGAAGACGCCGACCTCTCGCAGGCCGTGAAGCTCGGCCTCGGCGCGCAGCTCGCGTCGGTGACGGCGCTCCTCGGCGGCATCCCGCTGCCGCAGGTCGAGGGCCTCGTGATGCAGGATGTCTCGGTCGGTGGCGATGCCGGCTACGTGATGATCAACGCGACGCTGAAGTAGAGAATCAGTAAGCTGCGCGCATGGCTCGCGCGAAGAAGTCCACGGCGAAGAAGAAGACGACCACCGAGAAGTCGGCGAAGGCGAAGACGAAGACGAAGACACCCGCTCGGACCACCCGCGGGGCCGCCAAGCCAGCCGCCAAGCAGACCAACGCGAAGCCGGCGAAGCGGGCCGTGGTGAAGAGGCGGGCGGCGACGGAGAGTCTGGTCGAAGACGACATGGTCCTCGGCTCGGTGACGGCGCCCTCGGGCCGGCTGGCGATCTTCGACGTCGGGCTCGTCGGGTACTTGCCGCGCGCGGCGCTGGAGCCCGCGATGATCGTGGCGAGCGTGCCGGCGGACCGGCCGCTGCCGGTGGTCGGGCGGCGGCTGGGGCAGGGCCGGTTCGCGAAGTGCTGGGACTGCATCGCGATCGCCCTCGGCGACGGCAAGGTCGCGAGCTCGACGAAGCTCGGCGAGGCCGGCGTCGACTTCGCGCGCCTCATCGCCATCGACCACGAGGCCCTCGATCACTGGCGGCACGAGGACAGCCTCGACGGCCTCGCGGACTTCGTGTTCTGGGGCCGCGATGCCGGGCACCTGGCGCGCGCGGTGCGGGCCCCGGCCGCGCCCGAGGGCCACGGCTGGGCGAACCTGCCCCTCGCGGAGGCGGAGGCGCGCGCCGACCAGGCGGGGCGGCTCAAGGCGCAGAACCACTGGCTCCTCGCGACCGACTTCCGTCCGCACTCGCACCACTTTCACGCGCTCGCGGCGGCGCGCAAAGACCCGCATGGCGTCGGCGCGATCGACGTGGCGGGCGCGCGGGCGGTCCTGTTCTTCACGAGCTGGGGCGACGGCGTCTTCCCGGTCTATCTCGACGCGGACGCGGCCGGCCGCCCCGTGCAGCTCCGCGTGCAGCTGGCCACGCCCGAGAGCGTCAGCGCGATGCTCGCCGTGAATCGCTAACCCGGAGACCACCTGAAGTGACTCGCTCTCACATCGCATCGCACGCGCCGGCATCGTTGCGTACCCGTCCGTCACGCCGGGTAGCGGACTCCGCCGCGCCTCGCCCTCGCGCACGAGTGCTCGCCATATCGAATCACCTCGAGTGGTCGCCGGGTTAGCGAGCGGGGCCGCGCTGCATGTCGACCGACCCGTTCTCCGACATCCTGCGGCTGGTCGAGCCAACGTCTGTTGTCTCCGGCGGCTTCGCGGCGGGCGGCACCTGGGCGCTCCGCTTCCCGGCCCCGCATCAGATCGTGTTCTCCGCGATCGCGAGCGGGGCGTGCTGGCTGCGCGTGGACGGACAGCGCGCGGCGTTGCGCCTCGAGGCCGGCGACGTCGGGCTCCTCCCGGGCCGGCGCGCCTTCACCCTGGCGAGCGACCTGCGCGCGACGCCGATCGACGTGGCGCTCCGCGACCTGAGCGGGGCGAGCGAGACCATCGGCGATGGCTCGGGGTGCGTGGTGATCGCCGGGCGGGTCGCGCTCGACCCATTTCGCGCCGCGCTCCTCCTCGACGCGCTCCCCGAGCGGATCCTCGTGCGCGCCGCGTCCCCGCACGCCGCGCCGCTGCGGTGGATCCTGCAGCAGCTCGTCGCCGAGCGGACCTCGACCCTGCCGGGGAGCGACATCGCGTCGGCGCAGCTCGCGCAGCTCCTCTTCACGCAGCTCCTGCGCGCCCACGTGGCCGACTCGCCCGCGCTGCCGGCCGGCTGGTTGCGCGCGACGGGCGACGCGCGGATCGGCCCGGCCTTGCGGCTCGTGCACGACGAGCCCGGGCGCGCGTGGCGCGTCGAGGAGCTCGCGAAGGCGTCGGGGATGTCGCGGACGCGGTTCGCGGTGCACTTCCGCGCCGTGGCCGGCACGACGCCGCTCGGCTACCTGACGGCGTGGCGCATGCGGCTCGCGCAGCGCCGGCTCCGCGAGGAGCAGGTCTCGATCGCCGCGCTCGCGACCGCGCTCGGCTACGCCTCGGAGAGCGCGTTCAGCACCGCGTTCAAGCGGATCATCGGCGTCGCGCCGCGGCACTATCAGCGCGCGGCCATGCGCTGACCGGGCGGATCGGAGCCCGCGAATAAATCGCGGTCTCTGTCGATCGGCTTATCGGCGCCGCCGCCGGCGCCTGTCCGGAGGAGATCGCTCGCGAAGACGCGGGCTCAGGGCCGCGCGGCGGTGAGCGCGGCGACGGCGGCGTCCAGCGTCGGGCGACCGGTGGCGGCCGCGCTCATGCCGTCGACCAGCGCGCGACACTCCTGGGTCCCCGTCGCCAGGAGCTCGCGAAAGCTGGTGATGCGCGAGATCGACCAGAGCAGGCAGGCGAGCACGCCGGTCGGGCACCGGCTGAACATCGCCTTGGCCGACGGGTAGATGCGGTAGCCGAGCCCGCGCAGCACCGCGAAGCCGCCGCGCATGCCCCGCGCCACGGTCATCGCCTCGGCCCACGACGCGCCGCCGCCGCGCCGCTCGCCGGCGATCGAGATGCTCTCGAACGCGATGCACATCGGCACGTGGCAGCGCAGCCACAGGGCCATGTCCGGCTCCACCGCCGACGGCAGGCCGGCCGCGCGGAACACGTCCGCCCAGCGCGGATCGCCGTGGAGCGTCTTCTGCCCGGGGTTCGTCTGGCCGTCGAATGCGCCGGCGCCGTCGACGCGCGCCCGCACGAACGGCATGCCGAGCGAGCACCGCTCCGCGCCCACCGCCGCGCGCAGGCGCTCCGGGTCGAACGTGTTGAACATGAACTGGACGTGCCGCGCGGGGCTCCGCTGCAGCGCCGGCAGCACCGCGTCGACCTGGTGCGCGAGCGTGGTGACGACGACGAGATCGTAGGCCGTGGCCTCGTCCAGCGCGTCCGCCACGCGCACCGCCGCGCGCTCGCCGGTCGTGGTCACGAGGCCGCCGTCGCGCTGCAGTTGCGCGAGGCGAGGAGACCCGGGCCGCGCGATGGCGGTCACGGCGTGGCCGGCCCGCGCGAGGTGGTACGCGAACATGCTGCCGATCCCGCCGAGCCCGATGACGGCGATCGCGAGAGGGGAGCTCGAGGGCGAAGCGCTCATGCCGTTGGTGTGCGGCCTCGCGCCGGCCCCGAGAATGCGCACGACGCCCGAAGACATGCGCGCGCGTTCCATTTGCGGTGCGCTGCTGGCGGCCCGCTCGGCGCCCGGCGGCTCGGCGGCCAGGCTGGCGTGCGCGTGGTCAATCCCAGCTGGCCTGAAAGACGGCGTACACGGTGCGCCCTGCGCCGAGGACGCCGGGCCGCGTCTCCGGCCGCGTGTTGGTGAGGTCCGCGCCGCGCAGCACCAGCATGTACGCGCGCGTGATCTGCCAGGTGCCGGTGGCCTCGAGCTGCGTGTAGCCCGCGAGCGTCATGCCCTGGTTCTGGCTCTCGCCGAAGAACGTCAGGCGCACGAGGCCGGTGAGGTCTGCCCGCGGCGTGACCTGGCCCCACGCGTCCCAGCGGTGGTGCGGCAGCCGGTCGAGCGGATCGTCGCCGGTCGTGTCGCTGTGCGCCTTGACGTAGCTGTAGCCGCCGCCGACCTCGACCCGGCGCTGCACGCGGATGCGCCCGAGGACGTCGGCGCCGTAGAAGTTCACGCGGCCGAGGTTGACGAGCTTGCCGAAGCTCGGATCCATCGGGTCCTGCACGTTGCTCGTGCGGACGGTGCCGGTCTGGTGCCGGTAGAACGGCGCGACCTCGACGTGCACGCGATCGGTGATGTGCTCGACGGCGCGGACCTCGCCGTGCGTATCTAGCTCGGGGCCGAGGGCCGGGTTGCCGTCGCCCGGCTCGAAGCGCTCGCGGAGGCTGGGGACGCGGCCCTTGCGCCCGCCCGTCGCCGAGATCTCGAGGTTGCCGTAGCCCGGCCGCCACTTCGCGACGAGCTTCGCCTCCGGCCACGGATCGGCGGCGATGCCGAACGGCGCCGCCACGCCGACCGCGCCGTCGAGCCGCACCGTCCCGTGCTCGTACTGGAGATCGGCGGCGGCCTCGACGATCGTCGTGTCCCCGGTCGTCGGCGCGCGGGTCAGCGCACCGACGCGCACGTCCTCGCGATCCACCGTCGCCGACGCGGCCCAGCGGAGCTCCTTCGTGATCGGACGCGTCGCGAGCACCTGCCCGCCGGTGCGCCACGCGTGCAGATCCTCGAGCCCGGTCTGGTGCGCGTACGTCGGATCCGTGAAGTTCAGCGACCGGCGGAGCAGGTAGTGCTCGTAGGCCGACGCCTGCACGGCCGTCTTGCCCCACGTGTCGTCGGCCTTGAGGCTCGTGCGCGCGGAGGTCTCGCGATCGACGAGCAAGAACGCGGTCGAGCTCTCGCTCGGCGGGTTGATGTAGTGGCGGTCGTCGAGGAAGCCGTCGAGGGCGATGCGGCGCTTGCCCTCGCGGTACTCGACGCGCGCCGAGCCGTTCGCGTCGCGGTACGCCTGATCGATGGAGTCGAACGGCGCCTTGAGCGTCAGCGAGCGCGCGCTGTCCGTGCCGGACGCCGAGGCGCGCAGGGCGAGCTTGTCGGTGATGGGCGCGCGGAACGTCCCGCTGACGCCGGTGCTCGGCAGCGAGTCGCCGGTGACGCGCGCGACGACGAGCTGCGGGCCGAACGCGTCGCGCGTGTGGACCTCGATGACGCCGCCGGGGCCGCCGGGGCCGTCGATCGGGGACTGCGGCGTCGTGGAGACGCGGATCTGGACGATGTCCGTGATCGGGATCGAGGAGAGATCGAACGTGCCGTAGTACGGGTCGGTGACGAGGACGCCGTCGACGAGCACCGCGACCTCGCCCTTGCGGCCGCCGCGCACGTCGATGTTGAAGCCGCCGCGGCCGGCGTCGCGGACCGTGATGTCGGAGAGGAGCGAGAGCGCGGTGGCGAGGTCGGTGGCGCCGCGCGCGGCGAGCTGCTCGCCGGTCAGGCGGACCTCGGTGTCGCGATCGAACGGCTTGTCGGGGCGCTCGTCGTAGATGACGATCTGCTCCTCGGCGAGCTGCTGGGAGGCGGCGGCCAGGTCGGCGTCGGAGAGGACGGCCGGGGTCGGCTCGGCGTTCGTGCCGTCCGCGGCGGCGACTCCACTCCACAGCGTGGTCCCCCACGTCGCGACGGAGGCCAGCAAGATCACGCGGTTGGAGACAGACTGCATCGGCTACGTGAGCATCCAGCAAGATGGTGGCCGCGGATGTTTCAGGGCGATGACTTCGCGCTGACCGCGCCCGCGCCGCCGCCCGTGGCCCCGCCGACAAGGCCTGCGTACAGGGCGCCGGCGATGCGCTCCGCGCCGGCCGTGGTCGGGTGCTGGAAGTCGGCGACGATCCAGCCCTTGCGGTACCAATCGCGCGACGCGCCCGCGCCGCCCATCCACGCGTAGGTGTCCCAGAACGCGCAGCCCGCCGCGTGGGCCGCGCGGCGCTGGGCCTCGACCATCGCGGGGATCGACGTGCGCGCGGGCATCTTCTCCTCGCGCCAGTCGAGCTGGTCGAGCGGCGAGACGACGAGGCAGGCGCCGGCGGGGTTCGCGGCGCGGACGGTGGCGAGGAGCTCGCCGAACAGCTTCTCGTGCTCCTCCATGCCGGCGCCCTTCGCGCGCAGCCACTCCGCCTCGTTCGTGCCGTACATGATGACGACGAGATCGGCGGCGCGGTGGGCGAGCTGGTTCTGCAGGTGGGCGGGGAGATCGAAGGTCGCGATCTGCTTCACGGTGCCGCTGACGACGCCGAGGTTATCGACGACGGCGCCGCTCGCCGCCTCGAGGGCCGCGCCGAACAGACGGACGCGGCCGTGCGCGCGGAGCGAGATGTGCTTCGTGCCCGCGGGGACGGCGGCGCGCTCGAACGCGGCGCGCTTGTGCTCGTCGGCGGTGGCGATCGTGTCGACGACGGTGCCATCGGCGACCAGATCGAGGGCGCCGCCGTGAGGCTGCGCGAGGTAGTGCACGTCGACGGCGCGGACGGGGCCGGTCGGCGTGAGGGTGACGGTGCCGTCGTCGTCGGTCTCCGCGCTGCCGCCGAGGCCGAGCAGGTGATCGCCGGGGATGGTGGTGGACAGGCCGTTGACGCGCCAGCCGCCGCTCGCGCTGCGGCGGACCGCGCGGTGCTCGCACATCGGGTGCGGGGCGAGGGCGAAGACGAAGCCGGGGCCGCCATCGCCGAGGGCCTCCTGCAGGCGGCGGCGCAGCTCGCCCGTGATCTGGTCGTCGGCGGTCAACGAATCGCCGAAGTACGCGACGCGGAGCGGGTGGTCGACGGTGCCGGCGCGCTGGGCGGCGAGGGCGGTCGTGAACGGGCCGAGGGCCGCCGCGTCGTCAAACTGGGCCGGCGGCGGCGGCGGTGCCGGCTTGGCGGGCGCGGCGAGGGCGTGGGTGCTCGCGAGGGACAGCACGACGGCGGCGAGCGCTCCCTTCACAGATCGCAGACTAACCGCCAAGCCGCCACGGACGCCAAGTCCGAGCCAAGGAGAAAAGCGGGCGATGATGTAACCGGCGGCCGGGGCGGCGGCACTGTGGGAGAGAACGTCCGGCCCTCGACTCGAGCGGCCGAGGAGAGGACCGCCATGCCACGCCTGGTACTCGGGATCGCCATGCTCGCCGCGCTCGCGGGGACCGCCGCCGCGGAGCCGGCGGGCAACGTGCCGCTCGACACGTTCCGGCCCGCGATGGACTCGCGCGGCTACATCACGGTCAACGCGTCGCAGACGCTCGGCGACAAGGAGGTCTCGTTCGGCCTCGGTGCGCTCGACTGGGGGCACGACCTCCTGAACCTCGACGCGAACGGCAAGACGTACGCGATCGAGAACGTCATCCAGGCGACGCTGATCGCCGCGTTCGGCCTGCGCGTCGGGCCCGCGGACCTCGAGCTCGGCGCGTCGATCCCGTTCGCGATCATGAACGGCGACCGCGGCCCCGATGCCAGCGATGCCGCGAACCCGAACAACAACCAGTCCTACAAGCTCGACGGCCAGGGCCTCGGCAACCTCGCGCTGCACGTGAAGACGCGGTTCCTGAAGTCGAGCCGCGGGCCGCACGTCGGGCTCGGGCTCGTGGCAAGCGTCTACCTGCCGACGGTGACGCCCCGCGACCGGTTCCTCGGCGAGGCGAGCGGCAAGCTCGTGCCGGAGCTCATGGGCATCCTCGACAAGGAAGTCGGCGAGCAGCGCCGCTTCCGCGTGTCCCTGAACGGCGGCATCCGGCTGCGCGGCACCACCACGTTCACGAACAGCGACCCCGGCGACCTCGGCGCGCCCGTCACGAACCGCAGCGTCACCGTCGGCAACGAGGTCCCGTTCGGCCTCGGCGTCGCGTACGCGGTGGCGCCGCAGAAGCTCGACCTCGTCGGCGAGGTCTACGGCTCGCTCCCGCTCGGGGACCACCAGAACTACCAGCCGCTCGAGGCGCTCGGCGGCGTGAAGCTGTACCTCGCGCGCAACTCGTTCCTCTCGCTCGGCGGGGGGCGCGGCCTCCAGACCGGCAAGGGGGCGAACCCCGACACGCGCGCGTTCATCGGCATCGTGTTCGAGCCGAACCTCGGCGACCGCGATGGCGATGGCCTCAAGGACGATGTCGACCAGTGCCCCGACAAGCCCGAGGACAAGGACGGGTTCGAGGACGAGGACGGCTGCCCCGATCCGGACAACGATCGCGACGGCATCCCCGACACGCTCGACAAGTGCCCGAACGTCCCCGAGGACAAGGACGGCTTTCAGGACGAGGACGGCTGCCCCGAGGGCAACACCAACGACCGTGACGGCGACGGCATCCTCGACAACCTCGACAAGTGCCCGGACGACCCGGAGGACTTCGACGGCTTCCAGGACGAGGACGGCTGCCCCGACCCGGACAACGACCACGACGGCATCCTCGACGTCGACGATCTCTGCCCGAACGATCCCGAGGACAAGGACGGCTTCGAGGACGAGGACGGCTGCCCCGATCCGGACAACGACAAGGACCACATCCCCGACAAGGACGACAAGTGCCCGAACGAGCCCGAGACCTACAACAACGTCGAGGACGAGGACGGCTGTCCGGATCGCGGACCGGTCATCCGCATCGAGAGCAAGCTGGTGCCGCTCGAGCCGATCAACTTCGAATACAACAGCGCCATCATCGCGAAGGACAGCTATCACATCCTCGACGCGGTCGTGGCCGCGATGCAGGGCAACACCGACATCACGAAGATCGAGATCCAGGGTCACACCGACGAGCGCGGCGACGACGCGTACAACCTCGACCTGTCCGAGAATCGCGCCGCGTCCGTGCTCGCGTACCTCACGGCCCACGGCGTGGACGCCAAGCGCATGCAGTCACAGGGCTACGGCGAGACGCAGCCGATCGACCGCGGCCACACGCAGCAGGCGTGGGCGAAGAACCGCCGCGTCGAGTTCCTGATCCTCGACCACGGCGACTGACCTGCCTGCGAGCTCGGCCCGCCCGCCAGATTGGCGTCCTGGCGGCCAATCTGGCGAGGGTTCCTACTTCTTCGGTTTCTTCTTCGGCGCCTTCTCGGGCGGCTTCTCGAGCATCGGCCCGGGTAGCGTCTTCCCCGCCGCCGCGCCGGCCGGCGTCTTGCCCGGCTTCGGCAACTTCAGGCCGCCGACCCACGCGCGCACCTGCGGGAGCGAGATCGCCCGGCGCGCGATGCACTGGTCGAGGCCCTCCTCTTCCTGCGCGAGCGGACGCGCGGAGCCGGGGAACGCGTCGAACATCGCGTGGATCGTCTTGACGGCCTCGTCGCGCCGCGCCGGATCGCAGACCGACGCGAAGACGCCCGCGAGCGCCGTCGCCGAGCCGGTCGTGTCCTCGTGCGGGATGCGCGCGAGGATGGCGACCTGATGCTCGCGAAAGAACGTGCGCGAGACGTCCTGCGCCGCCCGATCGCGGCCGCCGAACAGCATCCACATCGACTCGCGGATATCGACCTTGGGGTCGAGCACGAGCCCGAGCGCCGCCACGTGCCGCGCGGGATCGCGCACGGACGCGAGCGCGCCGAGCATCTCCTGGCGGTCGTTCTGGACCTTCTCCGTGGGAGCCTCGCGCAGCGTGCGCTCGAACAGCTCCGGGTTCGCGTCCACGGCGGTCGCGAGGATCGAGCCGCGCACCGCCTGCGGGAGCTGCCGCCAGTCGCTGGCGAGGCGCACGGCCTCCGCGGTCAGCCCCGGATCGCGCCCCAGGCCCACGACGACCGCGACGAGCTGCGCCCGCGTGGACTCGGTGTCGAGGTCATCACCGGCGCGCGGCACGAGCCCGGCCTTCGTGGCGCCGGGCCCGAACGTCGCGCGGAGCCACGCCTCGTACTTCGGGCGCAGGTCATCGGGCATCACGCCGTCGAACGCGGTCGCGAACCCGACCGCATCGCCGATGGTGAAGCGGTCCCCGCCGGCGAGGAACTTCGGCACGAACGAGAGCCCGAGCGCCAGCGGCAACCGGCCGGCGGCGACCTCCTCGCCCACGTCGGTGTAGAGCGCGCGGCGCTCGGTCCACGTCAGCTGCTCCCACGCCTCGTCGCGCAGCGCGGTGACCTCGCTCGCCGACGGCGCGATGTGGTAGTAGCCGCGCCCGCCGACGTTCGGCAGCGCCCAGCGCGGACACTTCTTGCCGCCGGGCAGCGGCAGCTCGGCCGTCGCCGTGTCGAGCACGGTGCACGCCTCGGCGCGCTTGCCGTCGCGGTCGAACGCCACGCACACCGGCACGATCCACGTCTGGGCGCCTGCGGGGGCGGGGGCGCCCGGCGGCACGTAGCGCTTCTGCGCGAGCTTCAAGCGCGGCGCGCCATCACAGGCGATCGTGGCGCTGATCTCCGGCGCCCCGCCCTGGTCGAGGAAGCTGCTGAACGCGCGCGTGAGGTCCTTCCCCGACGCGGCGTTCATCGCGCCGATGAAGTCGGCCGACGTCGCGTTGCCGTGCGCGCGCGAGCCCAGGTACGCGCGGACGCCCTTCTGGAACACGTCGTGCCCGAGGTAGCTCTCGAACATGTTGAGCACGCTCGCGCCCTTGTCATACGTGATGCCGTCGAACGCGGTGTCGATGTCGCCGACGCTCTCGATCGGCTGACGGACCTTGCGCGCAGACGTGAGGCCATCGGCGCCGAGCGCGCCGTCGCGCATCGACAGCTCCGAGAGCTCGACGTGCCAGGCCGGAATCATCGTCTCGACCGCCTTCTTCTCCATCCAGTTCGCGAAGCCCTCGTTGAGCCAGATGTCGTCCCACCACTTCGTGGTGACGTAGTCGCCGAACCACTGGTGCGCGAGCTCGTGCGCGGCGACGAGGACCCACGTGTACTGGCGGGCGGCCGACGGGTGCTTCTGGTCGAACAGCATGACGTTCTCGGTGAACGTCACGAGGCCCGCGTTCTCCATCGCGGAGAACCCGACGGTGAGCGGGATCGTCATCACGTCGAGCTTGGGATACGCGTACGGGATCCCGAAGTAGTCGGTCAGCGTGTCGACGATGCTCGCCGTCGTCTTGACGGCGTACTGCGCGTCGGCGGCGCGGCCGTGGAGCGTGACGACGCGGACCGGGACGCCGGCCTTCGTCTTGCCTGCATCGAGGATCTCGAGCGGGCCGACGCCGAACGCGATGAGGTACACGGGCAGCGGCTGCGTGACGGCGTACGCCACGCGCACGTGCGTGGCGTCGAGGGCCTCGCGGTGCGTCTCGGGGGTGTTCGCGACGGCGGTGAGGGCGGTGGGCACGTCGAGCGTGAGCTGCCACGGGACCTTCGAGTCCGGCTCGTCCACGCACGGGAACACGCGGCGCCCGTAGATCGCCTCGAGCTGCGAGAACACATAGTGGTCGGCGCCGATCGTCTGGCGGAACGCGCCGGCCGTGCCGACCTCGTCGAAGTCGCCGGCGTACGCGAGGTGCAGCGTCCACGGGCCCGGATCGAGCGGCGCGGCCGCGTGGAGCGCGAGGAGATCCTCGCCGGTGGGCGTGACGGTGAGCGCGATGGGCGGTCCGCTGGCGTGGGTGGCCGTCGCGGCGGTGACGCGGAGGTGGCGGCCGTGCAGCCACACGAGCGAGCTGCGCGCGGCCACGGAGCCCGTGATCGCGATGTCGCCGTCGAACGTCTTCTTGTCCGGATCGACCGCGAGCCGCGCCGCGTAGCTCGTCGGGCGAAAGTTCGTGGGCAGGCGCAGCGTCGGCTGCGGCGGCGAGAGCGCGTCGGACGCCGCGGGCCCGGCGGGCGGCGGCGGACCCGGCACGGCCGGCGGGGCCGGCGGTGGTTTCGCCGCGCCAGAGCACGCGACGAGAGAGGTCAGGGAGAGCGAACCGAGGAGGATCAGGCACCGCAACATTGTTTGAACTTTCGCATGGACCCGCAGGAGCAGAGGTCGTTGCGACCCGGTGGTTGCGGCTTCACGCGCGCCATCTCACGCGGCGAGGGGTATGCGACAGGGCGCGACAGCTTCCCGATCGCCTCGGCGGCAGCAAATCTTGCCTCGATCTCGCCGAGCTTCTCCGCCGTGAACCAGCCGGCCGCCTCCTGCTCGAGCCTCTGCGCGAGCGCGTCGTAGCGGCGCCGCTGCTGACCGCGGTCGTAGTGCGCGACCTTGCGATAGCCGGGCGGAACGTCGACGAGCGCGGTGCCCCCGGCGAAGCCGTACGTGCCGACATCGCGCGCGGGGAGCAGCTCCCACTCGATCTGGAAGAGGTGATACGCGACCGCGCCGAGGCCAACCCACGCGCGTGCCTCGTGTTGATTGAACGGGTGCAGGAACGCGGCCTCGTCGGCGGGCGCGACGTCCTCGGGGACACCGTACGGGAGGCCAACGGGCGTGCCGTAGTTCGGGCGCGTGGGATCGCCGCACATCGCGTGGACGAGCTCGTGCACGCAGAAGCCGAGCAGGCGCGCGTGAATGCAGCCGCCGTCGCGCACGGCGACCCACTTCGCGTCGGGCGCGTGCTGCTGCAGGCGCCACAGGGTCGGCGCGGCGAGGTCCCAGATCACGGTCTGCCCCCAGCCGCGCATCGCGTCGTCGAAGCGATAGAGGGCGGCGATGCCGGCGGCGCGCTCGTCCAGGCTCAGGCGCTCGTGGCAGCGACACGCGCAGGGGAGCGGCGAGCGGACCGCGTCGACGACCGTGGCGGGCACGGAGGGCAGCTTAGCGTATGCCGACCCCGACGGTGATCCCGGACATGTGCGAGGTGCCGGCGGCGGGGCCATCGCTGAACGCGAGCGCGCCGTAGTAGTAATCGACGAACGCGGTGATGCGCCGCCACGAGAGCGCGACGCCGGTGCCGCTGCGGAAGCCCTGCGCGAACGCGAAGTCGCCGCGGGCGCGATCGACCATGCCGCCGACGGCCGGGCCGATGTGGAGGTTCGCCGACAGCATGTGATAGCGGATCGCCGTCCACCGGAGATCGAGGGAGCCGCTCGAGATCAGGTAGCGCGGCGCGGTGCCCCGGGCGCTCGGCTGGGCGGCGGGCGAGACGAGCGCGTCGGCCGCGGCGCGCGGCTGGACGCCGACCTCGAGCGTGAAGTCCCGCGCTCCACCCCCGACCCCGAACGCGTAGTTGCGCGCATCGGGGCGGGTGCTGACGAACGGCGCGAGCGGACCGCGGACGGTGGAGGTGGTGTCGTAGCCCGCGGTCACGGTCGGATAGCAGCCGGCCGCGCCGAGGAGGGCCGTCAGCAGGACGGCGCGAAGACGCATGTCCACGTGCATCGGCCATCCGCGCGCGTCGTCGATGTGTGCATAGTCGCGGCATGTACGCGTTCCACATCGTCAACGTGTTCACGGTCGACGGTGCGCGGCTCTCGGGAAATCCGCTGTGCGTGTTCCCGGACGCGCGCGGGTTGTCCGACGAGGACATGCAGGCGCTGGCGCGGCAGATGAACCTGTCGGAGACGACGTTCGTGCTGCCGGCGCGCGAGCCGGCGGCCACCGCGCACGTGCGCATCTTCACGCCGAGCTTCGAGATGCCCTTCGCGGGGCACCCGACGCTCGGCACGGCCTCCGTGATCGGGGCGGCGCGCGGGCTCGAGCGGGTGACGCTGTCGATGCACGCCGGCCTCGTGCCGGTGGTGCGTGAAGGCGACACGTGGACGCTGCAGGCGGCGCGAGCGCCGACGACGCGGGCGCCCGCGGCGACACGCGCGCAGCTGGCGGCGATGCTCTCGCTCCCCGAGGCCGCGCTCGCGACCGAGCCGCTGTGGGTGAACACGGGCGTCGAGCAGCTGGTGATTCCGCTGACGACCGTCGCCCATGTGCGCGCGGCCACGCCGATCCCGTCGCAGCTGGCGGAGCACGGCTTCGCGCCGTCGCGCGACGAGGCGATGGCCTACGTCTGGGCGCGAACGTCGCCCCTCGCGATCGAGGCGCGGTTCTTCTTCACGCAGCATGGCGCGGTCATCGAGGATCCGGCCACGGGCTCCGCGTGCGCGAACCTCGGCGGCTACTTCAAGGCCACCAAAGCAAACCTGCCCATCGTTGCAACGATCTCGCAGGGCACCGCGGTCCACCGGCCGTCGCGTCTCCACCTCCGCGTCGACGAGCACATCCACGTCTCCGGCGAGACGATCGAGCTCGGCACGGGCACCCTCTCCGTCCGCTGATCGCAAACGCAAACGCAAACGTAAACGCAAACGTGGACGCAAACGCGCGACGTCTCCGTCGCAAACGAGAGTCGCGTACGTCTGCCGCCGCCGAATAATTTCATCGATCTCTTCTCCTCGGCGCGTCATCACCGAGCGATGCGTCGCGCCGTCGCCATCCCCGCCCTCGCGCTCGTCGCCGCAACCACCGCGTCCGCGGCCCCGGAAATGGGGTCCGACCCCATTTCCGTCGATCGCGCCCTCATCGTCGGCCGCGTCGGCGACGGCCCCTGGTCCGATCTCCCCACCGAAGCCCGGGCCGACCAACCAGCCGAGCTCGCCGTCGTCATCCTCGCGCACGACCACGACCACAAGCACCGCCTCGTCCTCGTCCCCGCCGCCATCGCCGCCACCAGCGTGCTCCAGCTCTCGTCCCACCCCATCGCGGCCGCCGATCGTCGCCCGCTCCCCGCAGGCACCCGCATCCAGTGGTCCACCGTCGAGCCGCACGGCTACCGCATCACCCCCGCGCGCAACGGCGCCACCAGCGACTTCTACTCCAACGTCTCCACCACGCCCGCCACCTTCGGCCGCTGGCTCGGCTTCGACGCGATCGACTACTTCGAGCGCGTCGTCCGCCCATTCGGCGACGCGGACCCCATCGCGGCCACCGTCACCGCCGGCGAGCCCGACGCCCAACCGCTCGCCGACCTCGGCACCATCCGCTACAAGGCCGAGGTCGAGCTCCCAGGTGTGGCGACCGACCTCGTCACCCCTGGCGCCGAGGCGACCGACACCTACGGCATCACCGCCGCCGTCCACCGCGTCTCCCGCCGCCGCGGCGATGACTTCCTCGGCTGGCTCTCGAGCTACCTCCTCGTCCCCGAGGTCTTCGGCTCCGCCGGCACCGGGCGCGGGCACCAGACCGATCGCTTCACGGGTGCCGACTGCGCGGACGTCATGGTCGGCGCCCTCCGCCGCACGGGCCGCCTCGATCGCGAATACACCAACGTCGCCGGCCTCCCCGCGTACGCCGCGACCATCGCCGCCGCCGTCGAGCTCGACGAGCACGGCACGCCCGCCCACCCGATCCCCGACGTCCGGCCCGGCGATCTGATCCGCATCGACTACGGCGGCACGCTCGCGCACCACACGCCGCGCGACTGGGATCACGTCGCGGCGCTCTGGGAGGACCGCAGCGATCCGGCCGGCCCCGCGCACGGCGGTCCGGACGGCCTCCTCGACGGCTTCGATCTCGTCATCCATATGGGGCATCCGCGCCTGGTGATCGAGCCGCTCGCCGCGCAGGCTCCGGCCACGATCGACGTGCTGCGCTGGTATGATGACGCGCATGGCCGCTCGCACGTTCGCCATCGGTGACATCCACGGCGACCTCGAGGAGCTCGAGGAGCTGCTCTCGCGCTTGCCGGCGCTGACGGCCGACGACACGCTCGTCTTCCTCGGCGACTATATCGACCGCGGCCCGCACTCGCAGGCCGTCGTCGCGCGCGTGCGCGAGCTCGAGAAGAATGGGCCGATGAAGGTCGTCGCGCTCCGCGGCAACCACGAGGACGCGTGGCTGCAGGTGATCGACGCCGGGTGGCTCGAGTTCATCTTCCCGCGCGGCAACGGCTGCCTCGAGACGTACCGCTCGTTCGCGGGCAAGCCCGCGCCGACGGAGGAGGAGAGCCCGGACAAGCGCGAGCTCGAGTCGATGTCGAAGGGCGCGTTCTTCCCGAAGGACGTGGTGGCGTGGATGCGCGCGCTGCCGTTCTTCTACGAGGACGAGCACGCGATCTACGTGCACGCGGGCGTCAAGCGGGTCGGAGACGGCTTTCCGCACCCGCGCGAGGTCAAGCCGCAGCGCGCGCTGCTCTGGCTCCGCGACCGCGACTTCTTCGCGAACTATCGCGGCAAGCTGGTCGTGTTCGGCCACACGACCACCCGCACGCTGCCGAACGAGCTCTCGACGCACACGCCCGACGACCCGACGGACCTCTGGGCCGGCCCGGCCTGCATTGGCCTCGACACCGCGTGCGGCAAGGGCGGCTTCTTGACGGCGTTCGAGCTGCCGGCGCGCGTGGTGTACGAATCGCGCTGACGGTCGGGGGCAACAGTCGGTGCGTTGCATATAGCGCAGAGGCGCCGAGGAAGAGGAGGTCAGAGGAGCCCGGAGGAGAGATGGTTGGCGCTCTGACCAGCCGGCTACAACCTATTTCCGGTGCGGCTCCTCTGACCTCTTCTTCCTCAGCGGCTTTGCCGTAAGCAGCGCGCTTACCGTCACGTCTTGGCCGGCAAGTACGCGCGCGGCGGCACGGCCAGGCGGAACTGCTTGCGCCGCCGGCGGATGTTGAGCTGCGTGAGCCCGGCCAGCGTGGCGAAGCCGCCGAGCGCCCCGGCCACCGCGACCAGCGTCGGCACGCCGAGGAGCGGTAGGCCCACCGCGCACGTGACCACCACGACCATGGCGCCGAGCACGGGCGCGATCATGTCGGTCGCGTACTGGCGCACCCACCCGTCGTAGCCGACCTCGCAGTCCGCGCACCAGCGCCGCTTCTTGCCCTCGTACTCGGCGCCGCAGCGCGCGCACGTCATACCCGTTGATAGCCTGGAAATAGATATCCGCGATCCTCGCCGGCCTCGATCAACCGCACGGCCGCGTTTCCCGGGTTCTTCTCGGCCTCGAACCACTCCGGCGAGAGGTGGCTCCACATCATCACGAACGCGCGCAGCGTCACGCCGTGGCACACCACGATGATCTCGCGGATGCCGTGCTCGACCGCGTCGCGGTGAAACGTGCCGAACGCCTGGTGGATGCGCTTCGCCACGTCGAAGCGGCTCTCGCCCTGCGGCATGCGCGCCCAGAACTTGCCGCCGAAGCGGCACAGCATGTCGTAGTAGGACCACTCGGCGGGGAAGCGCTTGGGGAGGTCGTCCTCGGCGACGCCGTCGAAGAGGCCGAACTGCTGCTCGCAGAGCAGGATGTGCTCGAACCGATCGGTGATCCACGCACCGGCCGTCTCCGCGAGCATGTCGGCGGTCTGGCGCGTGCGCTGGTACGGCGAGACCCAGAGGCGGACGCGGGGCTTCTCCTCGTCCGCGAACGTCTTCGCGTAGTAGGTGTCGATGACGCGGCCCGCCTCGCGCGCCTGCTCCTTGCCGCGCTCGGAGAGCGGGACCGCGTGGTCCGCGGTCGTGGCGTGGATCAGCGGATCCACGTTGCCGAGCGACTCGCCGTGCCGCACGAGCAGGATGCGCATCTCGGGAAGGATTGCCGCTTGGCGCCGTCGTTGCAACGCACGCAGGCATGCGTCGAACAACCATGCGGTTCCTGGTCACGGCCACGGTCATCGCTGCCTCAGCGTGCGGTGGGGCATCGGGCCCGTTACCGTTGGACGGCGGCGGTATCGGCCGTGATGGTGGCGGGCTCCGAGATGCAAATCGCGGCGACGGTGGCTTCTTCCCCGATGCCGCGCACCCGGATGCGCACGTCGACGCGCCGCCGCTGTTCGACTCGAGCCTCTGATTCTCTCGAGCGCTCCGGTTGGCGCGCGGGCACACGACTCGCCAGAATGCGGCACGCCGCGCGCGCGGGCAGCGCCGCTAACGGTTAACCACGTCTCGGTGCGTCTATCGTCGTACACTGGGTCGTGCCGCCCGATGGGGCATGAGCAATGTACGTTCGAATTCTTCTTGTCGATGACTGGCACGGTCAGCGGTGCCGGGTCGTGGAGACCAGAGATCCCGGGTGGGAGCTGGTGACGGCTTCGATCGCGGCGCTCGACGGCGTCGCTAAGGTGATGGTCAGCCTGCTCGCGCACGACGCTGGCGACTCCTGCATGCTGATTTCTGGAGCGTGGGGCGGGCGGGTGATGGTCAACGCGACGAATCACGAGTTGGATTACGTCAGCGTGGTCGATGGAGCGCAGCCGATCACGACGCGACTCCTGTGTGTCGGCGGTCAGGATGGCGAATATCACGAACCGCGGATCGTGCCGATCGAGTGGGCGCTGGTCGCCGCAAGGACCTTTTACGAAAGCGGTCGCCTGGAGCCGACGTTGCGGTGGGACAAGGATTGAGCGCGAAGGTGGCCGAGGCAAGCTGGTCGCATCGCGCTACGACGACGTCCAGAGGGGGCTCGGGCTTACGAGACTCGAGGTTAAGTACCGGGAACATGTTCGTGTGTCCTGTGAAGCCGCGAACGCGAATAGGAAAGACGATGCACGTGACAGCATTATTTGCCGACGATTTGTACGACGATGATGATCACGGCGTCAGCTCGCTCGGCCCGCAATGGGAAGCGGTGAGAGATGCGATCTCCGCACTCGACGGCATCCGCCGAACGATCGTTGTTGTTTCTGATCGCGATGGCGGCGAGTCATCCCTGACGGTATCTGGCCAGTGGGATAGTCGTGGCATTGTCAACGCGACCGGGCCTGACCAGACGTATTACACTCTCGTCGACTCGTCGCGGGCGCAGCTCAAGCGCCTCCGGTACATCGGCGGGCAAGATACTGAGGTCGATGAGATGACGTGTGTTCCCTTGGAGTGGGCCACGTCCGCGGCGAGGACATTCTTCGAGACGGGCCAGCTGGATTCCAGGCTCGTTTGGCGCCGTGACTACTGATCGACGCGGACCCGACGGCCGATGTCGTCGCCGGAGCGCGCGCATATCTTGAGCACAGAATGTTCGTAAAGCTCATGTTGATCGATGAATGGCGAGAGCGCCGCGGCCAGCTTTCTCGGCAAAAAAGCCCGAATGGGCCCTCCTGCCTAGTTCGATAGCGGCGCTCGATGGATCAGGAGAGTGATGGTCAGCCTGATTAAACGAGAAGGCAGCGAGTCATAGTATGATTCTGTACAGACAATGGAGTGGTCGCCTGATGGTCAATGCGACGAATGGAGACCCCGGCTATTATAGCCTGACAGACGATTCGTAGGCCGCCGCGGGACGAAGGCCGTGGGTCGGGGGCACGGCGGCGAGTACGACGAGATGCGAATCCTGCCGACCGCGTGGGCGTTGACCGCCGCGAAGATCTTCTACGACAGCGGCACGCTGGGTCGGACGATGAGCTGGGGAAAAGACTGACGACGTGAACGGACGCGCGAGGTGTTACCTGCAATTCGTGGTCGCGGGGATTGACGGGCGTTGTGAGATATCTGCGTCAGATAACGCGCGCCGAAGGGGCTCCCCGGTCGCTTCCGCCAGCTCGCTTCTCGAGCAGCCGGTCGCCTCGGCGTCGGCGATACAATGCACCCGCCATGCGTTGAACAATCACGTGGTTCGCGACTCCGGCCATCGTCATCGCCGTCACCGCGTGCGGCGGAGCCTCGGGACCCGCCCGTTCCCGACGGATGGCGGCGGCGTGGCGCACGCTGGCGGCATGCGGTTCGACGCGAGCCACGACGGCGGCGGGTTCCCCGACGCCGCGGCACCTGGACGCGGGGCATGCGGCTGCCCGGCCGCTGTTCGACGCGCGCCTCTGATCAGCCCCGCCGCCGCTTGCGCCGCAGCAGCAGCGCCACCGCGCCCGCCCCGAGCGCGCTCGCCGCACCCCCTGCGCCGCCCGCCTCGCAGCCGCCGCAGCCCTGCGGCTGGTGCAGCGGGATCGGCAGCGCGATGCCCTTGCTGTCGAGCAGGCCCGCCTGCGGGATGCCCTCGACGAGGGCGCCGAGCTCCAGGTGGCCGCGCGGCGCGAACGCGGTCTTCGTCGCCGGCAGCGCGATCTGCTGGCTCGGGTTCTCGGGCGGGCCGCCCCAGCGACCGCGGCGCGGCGACGCGCAGGACACCGCTCCGCGCCACGGATGCAGCATCAGGTAGCGGCCCTGGAAGTTGTTCACGCCCTCGCGCGAGACGGCGGTGTCGAGCTTGCCGTCGGCGTCGGGGATGCCGCGGCCCCCCGCGATCGGCGCGACGGCGCGGAACTGCAGGTCCTGCGTGATGTCCTTGCCGTAGCGCGCGTGCAGGCGCGTCAGCGTGAAGTCGATGCCGCCCGCGTTGGCGCTGTAGAGGCGACCGAGCACGTCGGCGCCGAGCGTGGCGAGGTCGTTCGGATCGAGCGTCGGGCCGGGGCACGGATCGCAGCTGCTCGCGCTCCACGCGTACTCCGTCACGACGGCGCCCGGCACCTCGGCGATCGTGTGGTCGAACAGCGCCGCGTAGAACTCCGCGAAGCGCGTGCGCACGTCCTCCTTCACGACGAGGTTCGTCGGGATCGTGACGTTCTTGTAGTTCGCGACCTCGTAGCGCGTGTCGCCCGGCGCGAGCACGCTGACGATCAGATCCTGCGTGCCCGGCGAGCTCGCGAGGCCGAGCCGGATCGGCAGCGCGAAGTCCGGGCTATCGTAGAAGAAGCGCAGCGGCGAGAGCGTCGCCATGCCGGTCACGAACTTCACCTTCGTCGGATCGACCTTCGCGACGAAGAACTTCGTGCCCGCCTCGACATACGGGCGCAGGAGCGGCTCCGCGCCGGCGGGGATCTCGTAGTGATTCGCGCGCAGATAGCCGTCGAGCCCCGTCGACTCCTTGGCGGAGAGGACCGCGATGTCGTACTCGCCGACGGAGAACTGCGCCTCGATCTTCACGTGGTACTCGCGCGCGCTCTTGGACTGCGGCGGCGGCGCGGACGGCATGGCCTCGTCCTCCTCCAAGACCATGTTGGATGGATCCCGCTCGGCATCCACCGCGCACGGATCGGCCTCCCAGTACTCGACGAGCCGAGGCGCGCCGAGCGTATCGACCTTGTCGAAGATTTCGCGGGGTAACGTCTGCACCTGGTCCTTGTGGACGACGACAGGCACCGGGACCACCATCGCGAAGCGCTCGGGCGGCCCCTGGTAGTTGTTCTGCATCGACAGGATCGTCGTCGTGCCCTGCCGCATGAGGACGACCTGCGTCGCGTTGTTGAACATCTGGGCACCGGCGCCGCCGACGTAGAACCCGCAGAAGGCATCCGCGTGCGGGAGCTGGGCGAGCGAGGCGACGGCAGCGAGGGTGAGCGCGAGCGTGGAGGCGCGAGTCATCTCCAGCCGCAAACGCATCGGCGCGCGAAACGATCTACGGCGAACCAAGCTTCGCGGCCGACCCGGTGTCGGCGTCGAGCAGATCGAAGACGAGCAGGGTATCGAGCGGAACATATTGCAGCTCCTCGGCGCCGCCGGGCACGAAGAGGCGCTGGCCGATCGCGGTGCCCTGGGCCCCTGCGCGCGCGCGCGGCAGGTCGGGCAGCTCGGTCCACGGCGACCCGAGGGCCGGATCCGGCGGCGTGCCGTCGAGCGCGGGCTCGTAGGCCTCGACGACGTGGAGCGCCGCCGCGCCGGCCTCGCCGCCCGCGCAGACGAGGCGACCGCCGAGCTGGCCCGAGGCGCAGCCGCCGCGCGCGCGCGGCATCGGCGTCTTCGTGACCCAGTGGCCGGCTGCGTTCTGCTGGTCGACGGGGAGCCACCACACGTCCGCCTCCGGCTGCGTGGAGTCGAGCGTGGCGAGACCGCCGACGAGGACGAGCGTGCCGTCGGCGAGGCGGGTGCCGGCCGGGTGCGAGCGCGCCGCCGGGAGATCGGGGAGCTGCTGGTCGGCGGGGCAGGCCGGGCCGGGGCACCACGCGTTCATCACGATGTCGTAGTAGAGGTTCGTCGCGAGGGCGACGTTGGTGCCGGCGCCGCCGAGGAGGTAGATGCGCGGCGCGGCCACGATGACCGCCGCCGAGCCGCGCTCGCGGCCGGTCGGGAGCGGAGCGAGCGGCGTCCACGCGGGCCCAGCGTCGGCCGTGTTCAGCGCGAACGCATCGCCGGCGGCCACGTAGTCCGCGCCGGAGAGACCGCCGAGCAAGTAGAGGATCGAGCCGGACGCGGCGAGCTGGATATGGGTCCACGCGCGCGGCGACTCGGGGAGCGGCGTCCACTTCTGGTCGGCCGAGCCGAGGGCCGTGTCGAGCACGTCGACCTCGGTGGTGATGTGGAGGCCCTCGGTGAGGCCGGTGTCGAAGCCGCCGAGCACGACGAGCTGATCGCCGAGCGCGGTGACGCCGGGCTCGAGGCGCCGGCCAGGCAGGGGTGGGCCGAGGGTCCACGCGGGCGGAGGCGCGTCCGGGGGCGCGGCGGTCGACGAGCCGCACGCGGAGAGCGCGACGGCGGCGAGGAACGGGCCGGTGCGGCTCACCGCGCGAGTCTCGCACGTAAGCACGGTGCACGGTCCAGGCGTGACGTCCCCCGACGCTGCCGGGGAGGGGAAGGTCGCGAGGCGCCCGCGCACGCGATCAGCGCGCGGTCGTCACGAGGCGCGCGAGGGTGCGGATCCCTTCGTCGGTGCGCTCGGACCACGGCGTCCCGCACGAGATCCGGATGAAGTTCGAGAACCGCGCGCGCGCCGAGAACAGCGGCCCGGGCGCCACGACGATCCGCTTCCTCAGCGCGGCCTCGTGCAGGACGAGCGCGTCGTTGCCGTGCGGCAGCTCGACCCACAGGACGTACCCGCCGCGCGGCGCGGAGACGCGGGTGCCGTCGGGAAAGGCGGCGAGGATCGCCTCGCGATAGCGCTCGACGTTGCCCGCGATCGCCGCGCGCATCCGGCGCAGGTGCCGGTCGTAGCCCCCCGACGCGAGGAACTCCGCCACCGCCATGCCGAGCAGCGCCGGGCACGCGAGCGACTGTCCGTACTTCAGCCGTACGATCTGATCGTGCCAGCGCCCGCCCGCGATCCAGCCGACGCGGTACCCCGGCGCCAGCGTCTTGCTCACCGAGCTGACGGTCACGACGTGGCTGTCCTCGCTCGGCCCCGCGAACGAGCGCAGCGAGCGCGGCCGCGAGCCGTCCCACACGAGCTCGCCGTAGACGTCGTCCTCGATGACCGGGATGTCGTGGCGACGCGTGATGCGCACGAGCCGCTCGCGCTCGTCGTCCTCCATGATCGCGCCGAGCGGGTTCGAGACCGTCGGGCAGATCATCAGCGCGCGCACCGGCTGGCTGCGCACGATCTCCTCGAACGCCGAGACGTCGAGGCCCGTCCGCGGGTGCGCCGGGATCTCGAGCGCGCGCAGCCCGAGGCTCTCGATCGCCTGCAGCACGCCGAAATACGCCGGCGACTCCACCGCGATGACGTCACCGGGCCGCGCCACCGCCCGCAGCGCCAGGGACAGGCCCTCCGTCGCGCCGATCGTCGTGCACAGCTCGCCCTCGGATAGCGCGACACCCGTGTCGACGGCGCGCCGCGCGATCTGCCGCCGCAGCGTGAGCAGGCCGGGCGCGCCCTCGTAGCGCGCCCCGAGCGACGTCATCTCGCGCGTCAGCTGCGCGATGATCCGGTTCAGCGCCGTGATCGGCAGGTACGACGCGTCGATCGTCGCGCAGCCGAGCGGGAGCAGCTCGGGATCGCGCATCGCCTCGAGGATCTTCGTGTACGCGCTACCCACCGACACGCGCGACGGCGTCGTGCATGGCCGCGCGGTCCGCGGCGCCGCCGAGGGCGACCCGCGCCGGCGGACGAAGTGGCCCGATTTCGGCCGCACCTCGATCGCGCCCGCGTTCTCGAGCCGCAGGTAGGCCTCGAGGACCGTGGCCACGCTGACGCGGCGCTCCTGCGCGAGCCGCCGCACCGACGGCAACCGATCGCCGGCCCGCAGCGCGCCGCGCTCGATCGCCTGGCCCAGCTCGTCGGCGAGGTGCTCGTACAGGAACCCACCGGTGGCCACCACCTGCCCAGTGTACCCATCGCATCCGTTCCCGACCAGTACAGGTTCAACGGCGCGGAGGCCGCACAGGCAGACTGTACTGGCCGGCACGCCCATATCGTGTCTCTGTACTGCTCGCGGGCAAGCCTCACCATGGATCGCGTGCACCCTCCCATCGCCGACTCGCCCGCCCGGGCTCCCCTCGACCCGCGCCTGGTCGCGAGCCTCGCGGCCGTCTACGTCGTGTGGAGCTCGACATACCTCGCGATGCGCCTGGCCGTGCATGACCTGCCGCCGCTGCTCATGGCGAGCATCCGGTTCCTCGTCGCGGGCACGGTGATGTTCGAGGTCGCGCGGCGGCGCGGCGTGCCCTGGCCCGGCCGGCGCGAGTGGCTCCGCGCGGCCGTCCCCGGCACGCTGCTCTTCCTCGGGGGTAACGGCCTCGTCGCGATCGCGGAGACGAGCGTCTCGTCCGGCGGCGCCGCCGTCGTCTGTGCGACGATGCCGCTGTGGGTCGGCGTGCTCGGCGTCCTCACGGGGGAGCGGCCCAGCGTGCGCGAGTGGGCATCGCTCGTGCTCGGCTTCATCGGCGTCATCGTGCTGATGGGCGGCCCGGCGCTCGCGGGCGAGCCGCGGCACGTAGCGCTGCTGCTCGGCTCGCCGGTGTGCTGGGCGCTCGGCTCGGTGCTCTCGCGCAAGATCCCCAGGCAGGGCCAGGCGCACGGCACGTGGATGGTGCCGGCGACGCAGATGATCACCGGCGGCGCGGTCCTCGCCGTCGTGGGCGCGCTGCGCGGCGAGCGGATCCCCACCGACGCGAGCACCCAGAGCTGGCTCTGCCTCGCCTACCTGATCGTGTTCGGCTCGATCGTCGCGTTCACGGCCTACAACTGGCTCTTGCGCAACGCGCGCCCGATCGTGGCGACCAGCTACGCGTACATCAACCCGATCCTCGCCGTCCTCCTCGGGGCGGCCGTCAGCCACGAGCCGCTCGGCCTCTCCACCCTCGTCGCCAACGTGCTCATCGTGGGGGCGGTGGCGTTCGGGCTGTCGAAGCCGAAGAAGAAGAATTAACCGCGGTCGATCTTCGCGAGTCTCACAGCGCGGACTCGAACACGAGGAAGTTGTGCTCGAGGGACCACTGGATCGTGGCGCGCTCGGAGGTCGCCAGGTAGGCCGCGCAGGCCGGGTTCGGGTCGTCGCCGATGCCCATGGTGGCGGTCGCCGCGCAGGCGGTCACCGGCGTGCCGACGTCGGGCGACCACAGGCTCGGGCCCGGCAGGAACGCGTGCTCGAGGCTGTTGCGCGCCAGCGTCTTCAGCTGGCGGTAGGTCAGGTGCTGGTCGAGCGCCGCGCGGAGGTACTCGCCGGCCATGCTCGAGCGCGAGACGCCCTGGTCATCCGTCCCGAGCGCGACCGGCACGCCGTGCGCGAGGTACTGCGCGAGCGGGTGCGCCGTGCCGCTGATGCCGAGGATCTGCGTGTTGCTCGACAGGCACACCTCGACGAGCACCTTCGCCGCCGCCATCTCCGTCAGCAGCGCCTCGGGATCCGACTCCGCCTCGACGTCGAGCCCGTGGCCGATGCGCTCCGCGTGCCCCGTCTCGACCGCCGCGCGGATGTGGAACGTGTTGCCCGGCGGCAGCTGCGCAGGGACGAGCTCGCCCGCGTGCAGCGTGATGTGCAGCGGGCTCGTGCCGGCGTACTGCGTGTGCAGGAAGTCGAGCATCGCCATCTGCAAGTTGTAGTTGGTGAGCGACGACGAGTCGTCCTCGGGCGAGGACAGGTTCGCGCCGACGATGAGCCCCGTCTGCTTCGCCATCTCGAACGAGCCGATCAGCTGGCCGAACACCTGGTCCGACGCGCCCGTGCGCGAGACCTGCGCAATGAACCGCATCTCCACGGTGCACGCCGCCGGCGACCCGAGGTCATCGCAGCCGAGCGCGTGGCGATAGCCCGCGTAGGCCGACGTCACGACGTTGGCGTCGTTCGTGATCGCCGTCGCGAAGCCCGCGTTCGTCGTGATCTTCGCGTAGAGCGCCGGCAGATCCGCCGCCGTCAACGTGCCGGTCGAGAGCGACGCGGACAGGGTGCCGGTGTTCTTGCCGAGGTTGAACATCGTCTCGACATAGACCTCGTTCTCGTCGTACGCGCGCTGCGCGACGTCCGCGAGCCCGTCGTTGCGGTGGAGGCCGGCGATGAGGCCGAACTTGCCGAACGTCGAGAAGAAGTGGTCATGTCCCGTGCTGCCGGTCGGGGGCGTGAAGTCCTTCATCGACCACGCCGCCACGATCGCATCGAAGAACGAGCCCGAGCTCGGGATCGCGAGGTTCGTCGCCGAGCACGCGCTGTGGTTGACCGCGCTGTCCGTCGCGCTGTTGACGCAGTCGCCGTCGGTCGCGCCCCAGCCGAGCAACGTCTCGGCGTAGACCGCGCCGGACAGGTGGTTGTGGAGGTCGCCGCCCTTGGGGACGGCGCGCAGGAACGTGGCGAGGCCGCCGGGATCGCCCTGGAGGCCGTCGTACGTGTCCGACGCGGTCTGCTCCCACGCGGCCGCGCAGTTCGCCGGCGTGTCGGTGCACGCGGCGCGCGCGTCCGGGTGCGCGTCGATGGCGGCGTCGTGGCCAGGCGCGCCATCGGGCGTGCCGCCACCGGAGTCCGGGGTGCCCGCGCTCGAGCCGCCGCAGCCAACCATGAACAGCAGCAGCGTCAGGATCCGGCGCGAGGACATCATGGCGGCGGACGCTACACGCCCCCGGCCGCCGGTGGGGCTTTATTCCTGATCGGTGACGGGGCTCACGCGAGCATGGCCTTGAACCAGCCGAGCGTGGCGTGCCACGCGTCCTCGGCCGCCTGCGGGTCAAAGCCTGTCGGGCGGTCCTGGTTGTGGAATGCGTGTCCTGCGCCCGGGTACACGCTCACCTCGTGCCGCGACGGCGACTTCTCGAGCGCGGCCTTCAGCTGCGCGACGTGCGCGGGCGGGATGCTCTTGTCGTCGCCGCCGAAGTGGACGAGCGTCGCGGCGCGCAGCTTCGGGATCCGGTCGAGCAGCGGCGGCGTCTGCCGGCCGGGGCGCGCCTCGCTCAGGCCGCCCGGATAGAACGCCACGACGGCCGCGACGGCCGTCGTCAGCCCGGTCAACACCGCGCAGTAGCCGCCGAAGCAGAACCCGACCACGCCGAGCCGCTTCGGATCGACGTCCGCGTGCGCGCGCAGCTCCGCGAGCGCCGCGCCGCAGTCGTCCTCGACCTGGGCGACCGTGAGCGCGCTGATCGCGGCGATCGCCTTGGCGTGCTCGTCGTAGCCGTACTCCACGTGCGCGCCGATCCGGTGGAACAACTCCGGCGCGAGCGCCACGAAGCCCGCGTCGGCGAGCCGATCGCACACGCTGCGCACGTACGCGTCGACCCCGAACGCCTCCTGGAGAACGAGGATCGCCGGGCCCGCCTCGGCGCCATCGGGCGACGCGCAGTACGCGCGCATCGGGCTGTCCGCGGTGTGGATCGTGAGCCACTGGGTCTTCATGCCGCCGACCTTACATCCGCGCCGAACGGGCGCCGCGGGTGCGGGCGTAGAACGACCAGTAGCCGATGTGCCGACCGTAGCGTCGCTCGACGACCGCGCGCGAGAACGCCGCGCCGTAGATCTGCTCGCCGGCCGTGTCGAACGCCGCGCTCCACGGCAGCTCGTCCATCCGA
Source organism: Deltaproteobacteria bacterium (assembly GCA_025353585.1). Taxonomy (GTDB): domain Bacteria; phylum Myxococcota_A; class Polyangia; order Haliangiales; family Haliangiaceae; genus JABFXX01. The sequence goes on along the minus strand of JANXOM010000233.1, from coordinate 2,023 downwards.
CCGAGCCCCCGCAAGAGGATCGCCGCCGCCGAGAACGGTCCGATCCCGCGAATCGCGAGCAGCGCATCGCGCGCGACGGTGTACGGCGCCGTCCGCAGGAACGGCTCGCCGAGCGCCGCGACCCCGCGCACGACGTCGACGATCATCGCGGCCTTGCGCCGGTGGCCGATCGCGTCGGCGATCGCGTCGCGTCGAGATGGAGCAATGCGCTCATCTCCGGCATCGCCTCGAGCGCCCCGCCGCCCGCGCGGACCGGCCGGCCGAACCGCGCGAGGAACTGCACCTTCATGCGCGCCGCGAGCGTCATCGGCGAGCGCTGCACGAGGACGCAGTAGACCGCGATCTCCTCGAGCGTCAGGAAGCGCACGTGGTGGAGCCCGTGCAGCTTCGCCACGACGGCAGCGAACGGCGGATCCTCGGCGGCGGCCGCGTAGAGCGGCGCCAGCTCGTCGCCCGCGCCGATGAAGTCACGCGCGCGGGCCGCGCGGGCCGCGTCGGGCGCCTCGACGGTGTGCAGCATCTCCGCGTGATAGCGGCCGCCATTGTCAGCCTATTGTCAGGTTTTGCGCTACCGCGTGCTTTTGTGCGTTTTGCCCCGCCGTGCCAGGATGCGCGCGGGTGCGCTTCGTCCGTCCGCTCTTGACCGGCCTCGTGATCCTCGCGATCTGGTGGACCGCGAGCGCGCTCGGCGCGTTCCCGACCGGCACCGTCCCCGCGCCCGACGCCGTGGCGCGCGCCTTCGCGGGCGAGGTCGCCTCCGGCCGGCTGCTCGATGACGCCGTCGCCTCGCTCTACCGCGTCGCGTGGGGCTTCGTCACGGCCGTCGTCACGGCGGTGCCGCTCGGCCTCGTCATCGGCCGGTCCGCCTCCACGCGCCAGGCGCTCCTGCCGTGGGTGAACTTCTTCCGGTCGCTCTCGCCGATCGCCTGGATCCCGTTCGCGATCATCTGGTTCGGCATCGGCGATCCGCCCGCGATCTTCATCCTGTTCATCGCCACGTTCTTCCAGCTCGTGCTCGCGACGTCGGCCGCCGCCGCCGGCGTCCCGAAGGTCTACTACCGCGTCGCGGAGGACATGGAGCTACCGCCGCTGCGCGTCCTCTTCAAGATCACGCTGCCCGCGATCCTGCCCGACCTCGTCACGGCGCTGCGCGTGGCGATCGGCGTCGCGTGGATGGTCGATGTCGCGGCGGAGATGATCGCGGTGCGCAGCGGGCTCGGCTACCTCGTCATGGACGCGCGCAACGGCCTGCGCATGGACCTCGTGGTGTCGGCGATGATCGCGATCGGCGCGATCGGCATCGGCCTCGACGCGGTGTTCGCGCGGCTCGCGCGGATCGACAGCGTGCGCTGGGGGTTCGAGCGATGACGGCCGCGACGACGGAACCCGTGCTCGAGCTCGCCGGCGTGGGCTTCGACTACGGCGCGAACCGCGTCATCGACGCGCTCGATCTCACGGTCGCGCGCGGCGAGCTGCTCGTGTGCGTCGGCCCGTCGGGCTGCGGCAAGTCCACGCTGCTCGCGCTCCTCGGCGGGCACATCGAGCCGGCGCGCGGCACCCTCACGCGGCGGGGCAACAGCCGCACGATCTACCAGGACGGCGGCCTGTTCCCGTGGCTCACCGTGGGCGAGAACATCGCGGGCGGGCTGCCGCGCGGGCTCGCCGCGGACGCGGTCGCGGCCAAGGTCGCCGACTGGCTCGGCGTGATGCGCCTCGCCGAATCCGCGGACCATTATCCGCACCAGCTCTCCGGCGGCATGCGCCAGCGCGTGGAGATCGCGCGCGCGCTCGCGGCCGAGACCGACGTCCTGCTGATGGACGAGCCGTTCTCCGCGCTCGACTACCAGGCGCGCCTGCGGATGCGCAAGGAGCTCGTGGCCACGCTCGCGGAGCGGCCGCGCACCGTCGTGTTCGTGACCCACGACATCGAGGAGGCCGTGCAGCTCGGCGACCGCGTGGTCGTGCTCGGCGCTCGCCCCGCCAACGTGCGGCGCGTGCTGACGCTCCCGGTGGCGCGCCCGCG